>JAITPV010000027.1 GCA_031289275.1 Tannerella sp. | reverse complement strand
CCCCATTGGAAGATGGTATTGGTTTTTCCCGCTACCAGTCCCCAATTAATGGCGCCTATATTGTCGGCTTTCAGCAGGGGCATGATATGCTGAAACGTGCTGTTGAAGCTACGCGCCATATATTCGGTGCACATCATGGGACGACCAAGTCGTTTCAGTGAGTCGATCGCCGGCTGATGATGCTCTAAAGCTCCATAGTTATGGTAAGTAATCACATCCGAATTTTCGAGCTGATACTTGACTAAATCTACCAGATTTTTATCATGAACGCCTGCTGTCAACGGTTGCGACGGATTTACCGTCCTTGCCCACGTAAAAACGTTTTGCAACAAGGGCAGGCTTTTGCCTCCGTTGCCCGGTTCATTGAACAAATCCCAGATAGCAATGCGTTTATCCTCTTTAAAGGTTGTAATAATGTCTTTTACATACGTCTCTAATCGTGCTTCCAGCGTGGGATCCTGATACAGCAAATCGCCCGGGTCGCGTATCCAGCCGGAATTATGGACGCCCGGCTTAGGCTCCGGTTGTTTGCCTGCGGTATAGGTCGCATTGAAGCAGTCGCAGAAAAAGACGGGCATCGTTGTGATATGATGTTTGTCGGCAATCGCCAGATAGGTGTCCAGCCGTTTTTTGAACCCTTCCTTATCCTGTTCCCAGGCAAGATGATGCAGGAATACGCGCATGCAATTCATGCCGATGCCTTCGGCAAAGCCGAGTTCCCGGTCGATGGTTTCCGGGTCGAAGGTATCGCCCTGCCACATTTCCAGCGTGTTTACCGCCGTGCTTGGGAGGAAATTACACCCGCGGAGCCAACCACATTGTTCCGACCATGCGGCGGCTTGTTCTTTTGTCCATACGCCGTTCGCCGGTTGTGCACACAACGGGTATGCGAAGACACATAAAATACTTACGGCCAATAATCGTAATACGCTAAAATTGAAAGTTCTTGTTTTGTTCATGACTTATTTGATTTAAAAATGAATACTCTATTTATCCGAAGCGATTCCGAAATCATATACGGCTATGTGCCGGTACACTTCTCCGGGTTTTAGCGTCACTTGTGGAAAAACCGGATGATTAGGCGCATCGGGGAAACCTTGTGTTTCCAATGCGATTCCGGCGCCGCAATGGTAAGGAATGTGGTTTTTGCCGGTATCTGTGCCATCCATCATCCATGCGTTATATACCATCAAACTGGGTTGATTGGTATATACATCCATTGTGCGCCCACTTTCCGGGTCGGTCAGCGTTGCTACAAGTCCTAATTCTTCTTCGGACGGATTGACGGCATAGGCTATCGCGAATCCCTTTCCTTTCATCATTTCCGGGAAATCGGCATCAAGATTCGCCCCAACTGTCGTCGGAATCGAAAAATCAATCGGCGATCCTTTCAGTGGTACTATATTGCCTGTCGGAACAAGTTCCTTGTCACATTCCACATACTTGTCCGCATTGACATATAATATATGATTGGAAACAGGCTGCGCCGGATTTCCCGACAAGTTGAAATAGGCATGATTCGTTACATTTACCAATGTCGTTCGGTCGGTAGTCGCCCGATACTCAATCCTGAGTGCGTTCGCTTCCGATAAAGTATATTGTACGTTCACATGCAGATTACCCGGGTATCCTTCTTCACCGTCTTTCGAGAAATACGAAAACCGGATGTAGGGTTCATGGTTCTCATTTACGCCTTGTTCCGCATCCCATATTTTTTTATGAAATCCTTCTATGCCTCCATGCAAATGGTTTTTCACGGGCGAACCGAAAAAATCATTGTTGGCCAAGTGGTATGTTTGCCCTTCCAGTTCAAAGACACCGTTATTTATCCTGCCGCATGTACGACCGGTAATGGCTCCGTGATATTTTTCCGCCGCATGTTGATAGCCTTCTATGTCATCAAAGCCTAATACAACGTCGTCGAACATGCCCCGAACATCGGGCGTCCACATGGACAACCAGCGACCTCCGTAGTCGGTAAACTGTGCCGTCACACCGTTTGTATTGTTCAATGTGTATAAATGAACCTTTTTCCCGTCAATTTCCACATTGAAATTTTCGTCTTTTAATAATGCCGTCTTTTGGTGACAAGAGGCAAACGGCAATAATACTATTGCACATAATAACAGGTTGGTAATATACGGATATCGTTTCATATCAAAATCGGATAAACTTGATTCGGTTGCAACTCAACCGTTCCTTTCTTCTTACCGATAACATATTTCACTTTCAACGGTTTGTTTTTGATATTGATAATCTTGTTTACCTGTCCGTTCCAATCGGTAACGACCCGCACGCCATTGCTGACTTTGAATATCTCGCGACCGTTGATTGTGCCGGTCGTGAAGCCGCCTTTGGTTAGCGCCGAAAAGGCGTCGCCATCCCAATGTTGGGTATAGGATATTTCGTGTTTATCTCTGCCGAGCGCACCCCAATAGATTTCGTCGAATTGAACATGTACGCCGTAGAAACGTGAAATATATTCGAGTACGCTAAGCGTCGTCGGGCCGTAATCCGTACGTCTGTCTACTACTCCAAATTCACTGGTGAAAGGGTCGAACTGTTGTGCAAAAGTATTCTTTTGCGCGACAGCAGTGATGAGTTTTTCGCCCAAGAGCGTGATTTCGGAGAAATAGCCGTAATTTTCGAGTGCACGTATGGCGCGTTGATACGTCAGTCCCATCGGCGGCCCACCCCAGTCGTTATCATGTCCGTTTCTGAAAACGGGATCGTTCACGGCAATAGACGGAAGCGGCATCGGCGTGAAAAATTCGTCCGGGTTCAGCAGGTGTTCTTTGACGAAACGGTCTGCCATTTCTTGCGTAAAAGAACCGTGATACATGGCGCGAAGATTGTTATGAATCAATGTGGGTATCGTTTTATTGTGATTATCGCGGTCGAAACAGGCGCCGCGACTGTCGTCCCACAGATATGATTTGATTTTGTCCTGTACGGCTTTGGCTTTATCGTTCCATTCCTGTTCCTTACCGTTGCCGAGCAAGACCGATATTTGGGCAAGCGTCGCACGCATGTCATACGAATAGCTCATATAATCCATAGATTCGTATGGAAAAACCGGGTCGTCGGGAGGCGTTTCGCCCAACCATCCGCCGCTGTTCAGTTTCGTACCCGTAAAACGACTTGAATTATCCTCGCCGGTGTCCCATACGCACCATGTTTCCAGACAGCCGTCGCCGTCCGAATCACGATATTTCCACAGATAATTGTCGAACGCTACGAGCGAACCGTATATCTTTTGCAAGTATTCCTTATCCCGCTTTTTATTCCAGTAAAACAAATTCAATGCCGGAGTGGTGAAATATAAGCCTTGCATGTGCGTGAAAAGCGGTTGCATGACGGAATCGTGGTAAATCGTTCCGGGAAATCTCCCGTCGGGAGATTGATACTCGATGAAGAAAAGCACGTTATTCATTGCCGGAATGATGTTGCGTTTGGCATACATCTCTCCGCCCATCGGCTGTGTTTCGAGCCAGATACCATGATAACCGCCGCCTTCAATCAATACCGTTTTACCGGCAAAAACTTTTTCATTGCTTTTGCAGACTTTTTCGGCAGCCTTGTGCAAATTGGCAAGAATCGTATCCGAGGTTGTAAGTTCAACGGACGTATTTACATATTGCGCTTGCGCGGTTTGACTATAACCGATTGCGCTTATTGACAATACATATACAAAAAACACTTTCAACTTATTCATATATTTTTTTTTATGGCAAAGGTACAAAAAAAACGACAATCTCATTCAATATGTTCCAGTCTGATATTTTTGGTTTCCCGGACGAAAAAAAGATAAAACAGGAAGGCGGCCACACAAATCACCGTAAACAGGGAAAAGGTATACGCCACGCCCAACGTAGCCAGCATCACGGGAAACAGCAGGGCGATCAAAAAAGCGGCGATCCACAGGAACAGGGTGGACAGCGACATGCCCAATCCGCGGTGTTGATTCGGAAATATCTCTGCAATAAGCACCCAGGTAACCGGCCCCAGCGATATGGCAAAGGCGGCAATATAGGTCAGTATGAACGCCAGCACCCAATATCCGCCTGTCCCGCGGCTTGTGGTGAACGCCAAAAAGCCCATCGACAGCGCCATGACAGCCGATCCTGCCAGCAGTAAGGGTTTACGTCCCAGCCTGTCCACAAAAAACATGGCGGCTATCGTGAACAGAAAATTGATACAGCCTATCAGCAGCGTCTGAAACAGCGCGGAATCCATGCTGAAACCCAGCGTATCGAAAATGACGGGCGCATAATACATGATGGTATTGATGCCGGTGATTTGCTGTAACACGGCAAGACCAATCCCGATGCCCAACGCCTTCTTCGATTTGGAGGAAAAAATACTGCGGAACTCCGATACCTCGCCCCGCTTATCCAACGACTTCCGTATTTCTTCAAACTCGAACGCGACCTTTTCCGCTTCGACAATTTTTTCGAGCGCCGCCCGGCCTTCCTTGTTCCGGCCAACCATCAACAGCCAGCGGGGACTTCGGGGCACCGTAAACAGCAGCAGAAAGAACGCCATTGCCGGAATCGCCATCACCAGCAGCATCCAGCGCCAGTTGTTGTCGCCTGTGCCAACCAGCAGATAGTTGGTGAAAAAAGCCAGTAAAATGCCCGTAACAATAGCCAGTTGGTTGATGCTGACTAATCTTCCCCGTTTATCGGCAGGCGCTACTTCGGCAATATACATGGGCGAGGCGATAGACGCCACCCCCACCGCCAAGCCGCCAAGGAAACGGAAACTCTGGAACACGTATATGTTGAACGACAAAGCCGTTCCGCCGGCTGACGCCAGAAACAACAGGGATGCCAGATAGAGAAGGTTCTTCCGCCCGTATCTGTCGGACAAACGACCGGCAAAGGCTACTCCAACAATGCAACCGGCCGTCAGTACCGATACCACCCAGCCGCTCATCAATTCGTCGAACTTAAAATGGGTTTTCAGAATGGGCAGTACGCCCGAAATCACCGCCGTGTCAAAGCCGAACAACAGCCCGCCGCAAGCCGCTACCAGCGAGATGAGGAGAATATATTTTGTCTGTTTCATTGCATGAACTATCTGATTTGGATGGACAGATTATGATCCTTTTTCGGGTCGAACCTGACGATGTTGCTTCCGTTGCTCTCACCCCAGTCGCCGAGATGCACGATGACGCCTTTGCAGGACGGGTCGGTCAGTTTGCCGGTGGTTAAGGTGGCCGTCTGGCCCGAAGCGTCTACGGTCAGCGTAAATGTTATTTTGCCGAACGGCGTAGCGATGTCTTTCAGGGCGGTAGTCATGCCGGCGCCCAGCCATTCGCGGGGAATGCCTTCCAGCAAGTGCAGTTCATTACCTCTGTCCAACGCCAGCAAATGAACGGTTAGCTCTACAAACAGTGCGCTTGCCCAGTTGTGCGGCATATCGCCCACGTATTTGCTGGGCGTCAGGTCGCGGGGAGCGTGTTCTTCACGCCAATTATACAATGGCGTAGCATGATTGGCAAAGGCATAGAGCGATTCGTAAGCGCGTTTGCTTTCGCCCATCCACAGACAGGCATGTCCGTAAAATCCGGCGAAATAAGTCCAGATTCCGTCAATATCCCAGCCGGTGCCCATCACCATGCCTTCTTGCAGGGTGGTATGGAGCATGTGCATGGTGCCGGAAGCAACGGGATCGTCCATAGCGAAGACTTGCCCGGGGTAAACGCTTTGGCAAAAAGCCCACTGCGCACGTTGAGGCAAGGAGCGGTATTTCGGATCCATCGGGATCGCCAGATAACGGTTGCCGAAATCGTCGGTGGCCATATCGCGTTCGGCCGCCTTCCGGAAGGTGGCGAAGAAGTCGTCAAATTCGGCCTGCAAGGCTTTGGCATCTTTCTTTTCGCCCAGCCATTCCGCCGCCTGTATCATCGCTTTCAGTCCGGCCAGGTTCCAATACACATTGGTATATTCCGCCTTGTCTTCCGCGCCCCATAATCCGCCGTCAATCTGACCGGGAGGTATCAGACCATCGTCCAGCGGGATGTCGTTTGTTAGTGTTCTTGCTCGTAATACTTTGATATAATCGACTGTTTTCAGAAGTTTAGGCCAGACGGATTTCAACCACGTCCTGTCCTGCATCAGCATGGCATGACGGACGCATGTCCACAGCACCATCCCGTTTTCTTTCCAGTAAACCGAATCCATGATACCGAACTGACCGGTTTCCTTTTGAAAAGACAGGGTATATTCCACGCCGTCGCGAGCGTCTTTGCCCCGGTCAAAGGTGGTAGCGGCTTCAAGCAAAGTAGCCCCGTCGGAAACCCATAATCCCCGGTAGCAGGTAGGTCCCACTTGAAAGGCGATTTGGTCTTTTTTGATTTCCCGCGCTTGCCAAATGCCGCGCAACGAGGCATCCAGCAAATTTTGGATTTCTTTGTCGGGAACGGAAACCAGATTGTATGGAATGTCTGTCTGGTTTTCCCAATAATCAATCATCCGGGCTTTCAGTTGGTTGATTTCGGCCACGGAAGGCGCCGTTTGGAAGCGTTCGACAAGGGTTGAAGGCAGTCCATTGTCGCATAGCGTCGCGATTTGCTTCGTTTCGCCCGCCGCAACAGTTATGGATTCCAACTCAATCAGCGTCTTGAACTGCCCCAGGTTTTTACGCACTTTGACAATATTTCCGCCGCTTGTCACTTGCGCCTTGTCGTTAATGACGGCGGCGCGGCCGGTTACGTTCACCTTATGCTCCGAGTCGATAATGAGCATCGGATTGAGTATGCGTGGCTCGTCGGTGTTGTTCACTATTGTGGTCAGAATGACGTCTTCGCGGCTTGCCTGCCGGTTTTTGGACGTAAAAGCCGTTCCTGCCGCGAAAATCTCCTGCGTGATAGCTACTCCCTGATACGTTGCCTCGGTGACAACCACCGGTACACGTGCGGAATACAGGCGTTGACCGGTGATTTTCATGTTTTCATCCGCCAGAAACTGTACGACGGTACGGTACGAACCGACGTATTTGTAAAACGGGCCGCTGCCATATTCGTACAGCATTTGTCCGAGCGGGCCGACCAGCGTTTTGCAACTGTCGTCGGGAAAACAAATGCTCGATTGCCACCATTGCGGCGCATAACGGTAATCTACTACCTGTTTTTGTGCGTGTAACGAAAGGGTACATGCCACAAAAAAACTTATTCCAAGAAAAAATATTCTTATTCTATTCATACTATTTTGTTTTTTGATAATTCGATTTCATCTGACTGTTCATTGCGTAACAGGAATATCCCGTAAACTGAACACTTCTTCTCCATTCACCGTTATCCGGGCTTTCAGCAGATAGTCGCCGGCGTCTTTGGGAAGGGTTATCTCCATAGAAACAACGCCCGTTTCATAACCTTTCACCGTAACGTGTTGCCGGTAGGTCGAAATGATTTGTTCGCCTTTTTGAAGCGTCAGCACAATGTCCTGTTCAAAAGGTGCTGCCAAATCATTCACCACATAAATGGGTATGCCCGGTTTGGCTGAGGGCGGGTACGATTTCTCCCACACGTCAATCATCAGCCCCACCGGAGCAAACGCCGGTTTGACATATTTGTAAAACGTCGGTTCAAAAGTAAGGTTGCGGATGTCCACAAAGTGGTCGGAGGTTTGCCCGCGCGGCGCTTGCGAACGGGAATAGCCAAGTCCGCAGAAATGCAGCACGCCTGCCGCTTGCCGGTGCGCCCTCCAGTATTCGGTCAGCACAGCCAGATTGCGGGCATAGATATACAGCCGTTCCTGCGCAGTCAGTTGACTGCCGTTCCAGAGTGTTTCATACACTTTGTCGGTCAGTGTGGTGGTACTGCCGTCGCGGTTCAGCCAAATCCAGCCGTATTCATTGATGATGTTAGCATTGGGAAATACCTTGCCTGTGCCCTGCGTACTCAGTGAACGATCGCTGGGGTCGTTATGCGGGCGACGCACTGTTCCGAAAAATTCCTTTTTGTAGCCCTCGTCCGCTTCTTTTTTGTCACCCATATATTCATTGAATAGATACGGATGAGATTCCATCGGGTCGGTAGCGGCTGCCGGCTCCGACCATCCGTTTTCCCACGGGCGATTGGAAAGGTCAAGCGCGCGTACCGCGTTGATAGCTGCGCCGATTTCGTTGGTTACGGTTTCGTTCTGGGCATCCCAAATCACCACACAGGGATGATTCCAGCGTTCACGCATCCAGCGGCGATATTCCGTAACGATGTGAGGGGCTTTCAGCATGGGTTGCATTCGCTCAATTCCCCAGATGGGAAATTCATCCTGCACCATGAAACCAAGACTGTCGCAGATGTCGTACCATTTTTCGGGCGGGAAACCGATGCAGTAGCGTGCCATGCTCCAGTTCATGTCTTTAAAACGCTTGTGCAGCGTGAGCGCCCATTGCGCATCCCAGGGCAAGGTGGTGCGGTCGGGGTCTTCAAAAAAACGATAGATGCAAATGTTCGTGCCGCGCAGGTAGCGGGGTTCTTCGTTGAGCAAAGCCACTTTCTTTTCCGTATCGATGCGAAACGAGCGCATCCCGAAACGGACGGTTTTGCTGTCGGCGCCGGTGTTAAGGGACAGCTCGTACAAAAAAGGCTGTTCGGGCGTCCAAAGGGTGGCGTCTTTCATGTCAATCTCAAAATCAATAATGGTATTGCCTTGTGTTTTGTCTTTTTT
>JAITPV010000222.1 GCA_031289275.1 Tannerella sp. | reverse complement strand
TAGGCTTCGGCTTTGGCGAACAAAACTTCGGACGCCGTCATCTGTACGTGTTCGAAATTGCCGTTATTCCAGAAGAAACCATCCTGCACAACTTCGGAAATCCCGCCATCATCGTAATAAGACACATCATCAACAGTAGCGCCTACATCCACACCGGAAAAGAACAGCGTGACAGGTTTGCCGTCATCAAAAATAGGGTTTATAGAGGATTCGGTTGTCACCCCTTTCTGTACATCGGGATAACAGAAATCCTGAGCGCCACGATAAGTAGTTACTTTACCATCCTTGGCTTCAGCGATTCCACGCATGGAATAAAGAAGAAGAATACGCGGGTCATCGACGCCTTCTACATAGGTGCCCGTACCTTCCACATATTTACTGTCAACTGCCCTGTAGTTTCCTTTGCTCAACATTCGATCAACGATGGCTCCGGAAGCCCGACGGCACGAAACCCAATCGAATCCGCCGGGACGCAGGTTCAATTCGCCCGTATGGTCATTCCTCAGGAACACATTTTTGTCATTTGTTTCGATCAACGGATATTGTCCCGGATTGCCCACTATTTCTGCGATAATGGATTTGCCTTTCTCGGCCAGCGAGCCGTATTCCGATATGCGGAGAGCTGCACGCAAACGCACTGAGTTGGCATAACGCGCCCATTTATTGAAGTCGCCCATACATATAAAATCCTGCGTGCTGAAGTTACCGTATTGAACCAAATCGGAACTGTTGAAGCGCTCGGCGCATACTTTCAACTTATCCAATACGTCGGAATAGATATCTTCCGCCTTGTCATAGACAGGCTGAGCAACCGCCAAATCTTTCTCGAGCGGAAGCCGGCAAGCCTCCGAATAAGGCATGTCACCATACAAATCGACTGCGGCAAGCAAAAAGTCAAAATAGTGTACTTCCGTCGCTAATTTGAATGACTCGAAATTTTTCTTGTCCTCATCACTGGCCTCTTCATATAAAGACACCAGCATCTTATAGTCCATCATGGTGGTATAAACCGATCCGAACTGTCCTTCCGTATAGCCGGAATAACCGGACTCATACATATCCGCACCTACACCGTGTCCAAACGACTGGGCAAACTTGCCCACAAAAATCGGGTCAAAGGCAAAAAAACGATAGTATCCATAAGTGGAATAATCTCTCATTCGCATAAATGTACCGTTCATCAGGTTCGGAATCGATACCGACGTCACTTTCGACGGATCAAGGTACTTGCTGCTATAATCGTCATCAGAGCATCCTGTAAACGTAACGAACAGGGAAAATGTGACTAATATATATATTATCTTTTTCATATATCAATAATTTTTAGAATTATAAATTACATCAAAAACTGGCTCTCAATGAGAATCCGAAACTGCGTTGCGGAGCTGTAGAGCCACCAATTTGAGCCTGGTTTTTCCAGCTCGTACCAATACTTGATTCAACATCCCAATCCGGCATGGCCTTATAGAGATAGAACAAGTTCCGTGCAAAAACAGACACCTGCAAATTTCTGCACTTGAACTGAGACGACACCGATTTGGGCAACGTGTACCCAAGGGCCAATTCGCGGAATTTCACATATGTTTTACTGAAAACAGCTTTCGACATGGTCATCTGGTTTGCATCCGTACCCCAGTTGTATGTATAATACGTCAGGTAGTCAATCGGCATAATCTGCTGGTTTTCTTGGCCGGTACTTTTCACAATACCCGGTTGGATATACCCGTTATGGTATATTTTTTCACCATTAGGCCCGGCAGTAGCTCCTGCAGTGGCAGGTTTTGCAAGGCTTGTATTGACATCCCCCTCGAAGTAATACGCCAATCCGCCGCTTTCGGCCGACCGGTATTGCAATGTGGCCGGAGTCAAACCTTGCGCAGTCATATACTGATACATTTCGTTAAATAAATGACCACCTACCTGGAAGTCAATCAAGGCATCCAGGAAGAAATTCTTATAGGTGAACTGGTTCGTAAAACCGCCCGTATACTCGGGCTGCGCATTGGCGACCAACTCCCTGTCCGGTTTGTTGATATAATAGCCGGAATCATCCACATAGTAATTGCCGTTCGCATCCGTTTCGTAAACCTGTGTGTAGATATCACCCATCGGGCGTCCGACAACCGAATAAAGCATGGCGCCACCGCCTGCCCAACCGGCATTTTCCAATCTGTCCACACCTTCTATCAAGTTCGTTACTTTATTCCGGTTAAAGGCGAAGTTCACCGCCGCAGTCCAGGAAAAGTCTTTCGTGAGAACCGGCGTGCCGTGCAGGTTAAATTCATACCCGGTATTCTTCATGCCGCCCACATTGAGCAAAATGTTGTTTACTCCGGAAGTAGAGGCCTGGGGGGTATTCAAAATCAAATCGGTGATATCACGATTGTAGAATGAAAATTCGATGCCCAGACGATCTTTGAAAAACGTGCTTTCCAAGCCGACTTCGATTTCTTTCATGACCTCCGGACGGATTTCATTGTTTCCCATATTACCCGGCACATGGTTCCAAGTCATTCCGTTATTGGAGCCTTGTTCAAACACTTCGTTGGCTGCATAAGCCTCCGGAGCATTACCTACGATACCGTAAGAAGCACGCAGTTTGCCGTAATCATACCAAACAGGCCGCGCGTCCTTAAGAAGTTCCGTAAAGATAAAACTGCCGCTGAACGAAGGATAGAAATAACGCCTGACCTCTTTCAAGAGCGTGGACGATTCTTCCTGACGTCCCGTTACATCGACATATAAAAAGCGATCATATCCGATACCGACGGTTCCTACATAGGCCGTTTTCAAAATATCGCGGGATTGATGTTCTGTTCTTGCCTGATAGCGGCTGGCATTCAATGAAAACCAGTTCTCGTTGGCAAGGCCGCCGTCCGTCCAGGAACGAATGTTATACATGTTTTCGCTACGTCCTTGCCATCCCAGGTTAACGGTTAAGTTCAATTTGTCCGTCAAGTCTTTATTGGCCATCAACATCACGTCGCCGTAATAAATATTGTAACGGCGATTCACTACATTATAACCGCCACTCGGGTCGTAAAAAGCCAGGGGATTGTCCGAATTGCTTTTAAATTCTTCCTTGTCTGCCGTAAGGTCATTCGACATACGGCCTTGTAAAGTAAGCCAGTCAAGAAGTTTCCAACTCGGAGCGATACTCGAAATCACACGGTTGGATACTTGATCCTGCGATTGATCATACTGATTCCAGAAATAGTTCGACAGACCCTGTTTTTCGCCGAAGTCAAATGCAAAAACTTCATCGGGCGTAAGCGTTTTCCCTCCGCCATACACCTGATTCCTGTATCCCAGACTTGTCTTATACATTTGTTTCATCAGCCCCAGATCAACGAACGAACCATATGCGTCCGAGAATGAACCGAACATTCCCATTGCATTCCGTGCACGGTTGTGAATGTTCTGAACCACATAATTGACCGAATAATCCAATTTCAGCTTTTTGGAAAAGTTCATCGTACCCACCATGTTGAAATTATGCTTGTCGTAATTGGCATTCAACGCATTTGGAATTTCATTGTTGTAGGTATATGAGAAACGGGTATTCGTCTTCTCGTTCGAACTGTTGATCGCAATGTTATAATTTTGGTTGAAACCATTGCGGAACAGTTCTTTCCACGGCTGATCCGAGTAGAGCGTGTACGGACGTTCTTTTCCGTCCCAGTACAGAACCGATTGCCCGTCGTATTTAGGTCCCCACTGAGCGGCACCGTATGACAGACTTCGATACGTTTTCCCCTGGTATGACCTTTCATAGAAGCCTCCGGTATTTTTCTCATAATCTCCATACTGCCGAGTATAACGTCCCGGCCCGTACTCTCCTTGCAGCGCAGGCACATTGGCAACCATATTCGCCGTTAATGAAGCATTGAAATCAACGGTCAAACCGGCTGTTCCACTTGCTTTTTTACTGGTGATCATCACAACGCCGTTAGCTGCTTCCGAACCGTAGAGCGCCGTAGCTGCAGCGCCTTTCAAAATGGACAGGCTTTCGATGTCTTCGGGGTTAATGTCAATCAAACCGTTTCCCCGGATTCGACCTTCCGAACCAAATTCGGCAAAGGTGGCCTCATTTCCGGAACCCGTACCGCCATTACGGATAGGCACGCCATTGACAATAACCAAAGGCTGGCTATTCCCGTCAATAGAGCTTAATCCGCGTACCGTCATGGATACACCGGCAATACTGCCGCCCTGTACCTGCTGAATACGAACACCCGGGGCTTTACCATACAATGCGGTAGCAAAGTTGGGTGCGCCTACCTTAATCAAATCTTCCGATTTAATAGTGCTCACGGCATATCCCAACGCCTTAGACTCTCTCGTAATACCCAACGCCGTCACTACGACTTCGTCCAGCATCTGAGAATCGTCCAATAGCTCAAACAGGAGCGTAGCCTGCCCGGTATATGTCTTCTCCTGAGACGCAAATCCAATAAACGAGGCTTGGATAACGTCTCCATTTTTTACTCCATCCAAAGAAAATTTACCGTCTAAATCGGTAATCGTTCCCTTAGACACATTTCCTTTCACAATTACTGTGGCGCCAATCAATGGTTCCTGGTTACTGTCGGTAACCGTACCGTTAATCTTCTTCTGCGCCCATAGCACATTCGTGCATGTAAACAAACATAAAAAAATAAGATACTTCTTCATAGGAAAATTCTAATTAGTTAAATCAATAAACAATAAAAAAAATCTCGCTTATTCATATACATTACGAATATGAATAAGATAATTAAGATATTTGCGCGTTAACCATCTCTGCATAGTATGCCGGCAAGAAACGAAACCGGTCGGTTTAGAAACGTAACCGGCCAAATCCGTTTTGTATCTTGACGGGAAAAAATGGGAAATGGAAAATGGAAAACAAGGTAATTCCGTCCATCCGCCTGTTTGGCCGGATAGAACGCAAATATAGGGTTCAGGATGTGTGCAAGGATGAAAACGAAGTCAACAGCAGTGGCGAAAAGGCTTTTAGTTCTGGAAATTAACAAATATGAGGAACTTCGCCCCCCCCCCATTAACATTAATTCAGACATCGTCAACGTTTTGTTAACAACATCTAAGGGTTGGCGGAATAATCCGGTAAATAAAAGCCCCGAAAGAAAAATTTTCACTGCGTTTGTCATTATTGAATAATTACCGGCGACAAAGCTACAAAAAAAAATCATTCGACACTCTTTTATTTTAGTTCTTTTAGTCTTTATTCACAGGGCGAGCAACTAATCGCGTCTTTATCAGACATTTCTTATTATGGAAAAAGCAACCCTTTATCTTCTTAGGTTCCCTTAGTAGCACAGGATCATATCTATTTCCTCTTATTCAATTTATTTTGAGGACAATAAGGGAATAAGGGAGGGGGATTGTGTGATCGTTAGACTACTAAGGGCGCCTCCCGTCATCGTGAACGCAGTGCGGCGGAATCCGTCCAACCTCGTCATTGCGCGCGCAGCAAAGCAATCGCCTATACAACTGATAAACATGGTGCTTCAGCGACTGCTTCGTACCTACCAGTGACGGGTGGGCTAGTCAGGGAATGTTGGTGTGGGAAAAGACCGGAGGTCTTAATGTGAATAACCCCCAATGAAGCGCAGCGATTGGGGGATAAGCGATCATCCATACATACTACAACC
>JAITPV010000210.1 GCA_031289275.1 Tannerella sp. | reverse complement strand
TGTTAGGGACGTCCCCGGAAACAATATGAGAAGCTGTTACCATCCCGGATTCTGTTTGTACAAACCTTTTACATAGCTTATCTGTGTTTGCGGGATCGGGAAGTATTCATCCCGGTTCTTTGTGAACTTGGCGTCTCGCAGATAGGTTCTTCTTTCCTTTTCGCTGTTGAAATACTCATTCATAAATTCGGCTGCAATGCCCCACCGCACCAGGTCGAAGAACCATTTGCCTTCGGTGGAAAATTCCAGATGACGTTCCCAGCGCAATGCTTCAAAGGCAAACTCTTGATCCCACGCGGGACAGTTTTTTCCGGGAATATAGGGTTGTACTTCAAAATTGCCGGTAGGCGTTCCGTCCGCAAAGACAAGTCTGTCCGCGCTTGTAGTCGCCCGTTCGCGTATCCGGTTGATCAACGCAAGCGCTTCATTCAGATTTTCCTGTCCTCCCAGGCGGATCAGGGCTTCGGCTCTCCAGAGGATTACTTCGTCCAGACGGAGCACGTCCCAGTTAAGCCCGCTGCCCATAAACGGATTTGTTTTCCTGAAGCAGGGGCATGAGGGCAAAACGAGCAGTTTCTGGCTCATGGAATATCCGTACACTTCGGGGGTTCGCACCCAGCTTGTTTTCATTATAAAGTCGGGATCGTACTTCCACGGCATTTCGGGGACGCAGGCGGTGTGCATCAGGCGCGGATCCATCGGCGTATTGGCGAATGCTTCCCTGTTGTCGAGCATTTCACCCTGATTGAAATTCTCGAAATCGGGCACGCCGTTCACGGTCTTAAAGCGGTTCATCATATTTACCGAGGGTTGCAAAAAGCCGCAGCATCCATATTCGTCGTTTACCGGATAGATCAGCCACGCATTGTTGCGTCCCACCGGCGAATTGTCGTTGTTTGCCGAGAATTGAATTGCCCAGAGAGACTCCTGTCCATTTTCAAACTCCCACAAAAAGTTGCGGGCAAAATCGGGATAGAGAGATTTCCCCGAATTGTCGATGACGTCTTTGCACAGGGCAGCCACTTCGGTCAGTTTCTCGCGATTGATGTTTACGACATTGTTCATCTCGTCCTGTTCGTAGGCGGCAAAAAGGAGCGCTTTTGCCAGATAGGCCTTGGCGGCAAAGCGTGTAGGCCGTCCGGCTTCGAACTGAGTTTCCGGGAGGTTGGCCACCGCGTCGCGCAAGTCGTCGATCAGTTTGCCCCAAAGCTCCTGATCCGTCAGGTCGTCGTTGCTTACCTTGTCATAATCTTCGGTCGGCGTATCTTCGTCTATGTAGGGGAAGCGCTTGAAGCATTGTTTCATATACATGTAGATGTGTGCACGCAAAAAGTGCAGTTCGGCGATTCGCTGCAATTTCAGCGGATATTCTGCTTCCGACAGGTCTTTGGCTCTGCGCAGGGCGTCGTGTACGCGGCCTACTCCCACGTAATGCACCCACCATAAATTGTCCAGATCATCGGTTGTTGTCGGTTGCATGTAGGTGAAGGTTTCCCAAAGGTTTCTTTCGGCATTGTCGTTTGTGCCGGAACCGCCCTTGTAGGCCTCTCCTCCACGGACGGAGCCCTCTTCGTAGGGCATTCCGAACTGTTTGTTGTAATGGTTCTGTCCGCAGAAAGAATACGCGGCGCTGATCATTTGTTCCACCTTGTCGGGTGCGTTCAAATCTTCGTCGGCAATGATGCCTTGCGGTTTCTGGTCGAGCATTGAGGTACATGCGAATGACATGATCAAAACAAGCCCTGCACCGATTCTGTTTATTGTTTTCATATACTGATCTATTTATTTCATTAATTTAAAAAGTAACGTTCAAACCTGCCGTTATCGAGAAGGGCAGGGGATAGCTGTTTCCGGGTGTTTCAGGATCGAGACCGGTATAGGCATTGTCGCCCCAGGACTTCATCAGGGTGACCAGATTGTCTGCCCGGAGCGAAACTCTGGCACGCCGGATATTCATTGATTTCAGCAGTGTCGCGGGAATTGTATAACCGATTTCCGCGTTTCTGATTTTCAGGTACGAACCGCTTTCGATGTAATACGTCGAGAAGCGTCCTTCATCGTTGTAATTGTTGATTGACAAGGCCGGAATGGTCGACTGTGTGTTGTTTGGCGTCCAGGCATCCAGCATTCTTGTTCCGTAATTTTCGCCGGAGGTGCTCAAGGCATAGATGTCCGTCCATGTTTTCCATCCACTCACATTCAGGTCTTTGCCCAGGACGCCGTTAAAGAATATGTTGAAGTCGAAGTTTTTCCATGCAAGGCCTACGGTAATACCGTATTCCAGGTCGGGATTTTCAACGCCAATCCATGTGCGGTCGTCGCTGTCTATTTTGCCATCGCTGTTCAAATCCCTGTAACGTATGCGTCCCGGCGCCGCTCCTACCTGGGAGGCGTAGGCATCCACTTCGGCCTGACTTTGAAACAGTCCGTCCGCCACGTAACCGAACATGGAGCTTCGCGGACGCCCCAGTATATTCTGGTCGGAGCCGTTGCCGGCAAAGTTGTTAATGACGTCTTCGGGCACATTTTTAACCGTTTGCTCATTGTGCGAGAATACGCCGCTTATGTCAAATCCCACATCGCCCAGTTTGTCCGTATAACCGAGTGTCAATTCAAATCCCTTGTTGTCGATATCCGCTCCGTTAAGCCACATCTGGGCGCCTTCGCCCAAAGTCGCCACTGTTCCGGGCTTCATGAGAATATCCCGTGTGTATTTCAAATAGTAATCGAACGACCCGCTCAGTTTTGAATTGAAAAAACCGAAATCCAATCCAATGTTATGCTGTGAGGTTGTTTCCCATTTCAAATTCGGATTTCCTCTTTGAGTACGGCGAAAACCGGCAGGCAAAGTGCCTCCGTTTCCCGTGAAATCGTATGCGGTTCCCCAGTTCCAATCCCAGAGATTATTTCCGTCGTAACTCGACTGATACATCTGGTAAGCGGCGTAGTCGTCTATCCGCGAATTTCCGTTTTGTCCCCATCCGTAACGCAGTTTGAGCAGCGAGAAATCGGATAAGATGCCGCTGAAAAATGCTTCATTGTTCAAGACCCAGCCCAGCGAGAATGCCGGGAAGGTAGCCCAGCGGTTGTTTGCGCCGAATACGGAGGACGCATCACGGCGCAGGGTGACGGAGGCCAGATAACGCCCGTCGTAATTGTAATTGAACTTTCCAAACCAGGAAATCATCGTGTTGTTGCTGCTGCTCCCGCCGTTGTCCTTTTCTTCTTCACCCGCGTCCAGCTGCATGTAGTCCGGCGTCTCTATCGCAAAAACTCTTCTGCTGCCCCACAAACTGTTATATGAATGGTCAATCGTTTCCTGGCCGAGCATGATGTCGAAATTGCTTTTCCCCAAATCGAAGACATACTGCAAGACATTACTGTTATTCCAGTTAAATTCGTAGTTGGCTTCTTCATACACCTTGTTTTTATCTTCGCTCAGGAATCCGGATTTATAGGTCAGATCCATCGTTCTGCGCCAGTATCCCGTAAAGTCGACGCCGAAGGAAGAACGGAACGTAAGCCCCTTCATCAATTCGATATTCACATACGTATTTCCGAACAGGCGCAGGTTGTCCTGATTGTTTTGGCGATTGTCTTCAATCAGGCGCACCGGATTCTGCCGGTCGCTCATTCCTCCGATAGGCCCTCCCCAGCCCGTGCCGTCAACCGTGTGTACGGGAACAATAGACATCAGCGATTTGCAGCCGCCCAGGTTTCCATCGCCAATGTTAACGCTCGACTTCCACTGGGAAACCGTGAAGTTTTCACCCACTTTGATCCGCCCGTCCAGCCAGCTGTAGTCCGTATTGACACGCCCGTTGAAGCGCCTGAAGAAACTCCCGTCAACAGTCCCCTTGTTGTCGTAATAGTCGGCAGAGAAAATGGCATTTCCGCTATCGTTTCCGGTCGAAAGGGTCAGATTGTACTGCTGCACCTCTCCTGTCCGCAGAATCTCTTTCTGCCAGTCCGTATCGGCAGATCGCATCGTTTTATTTTCCGGATCAAGGTATTCCCTCCATGATACCTGATCCAGTACAAAGTTTCCATTTGCATCCTGATGATCCTGATATTGATACAAACCGCCAATACCCACGGTAGTCGGGTTTGCATTCGGATTGTCGTTCTTGATAGCCCAATACTGTGCGATACCCCGCTGTTCGGTATTCATCAAGTCGTATGGCTTTTTGCTGCTTACCGAGGTATAGGACGCCTTAAAGTCGACGACGGTTCCCTTTTTCCCCTTGCGTGTGGTAATGATAATAACGCCATTGGCTGCACGCGACCCGTAAATAGAGGCCGACGAAGCATCTTTCAACACTTGCATCGACTCGATATCCATCGACGCGAGTTCTTCCATGGAGCGCGTTGTAGGCGTACCGTCTATAATATACAACGGATCATTATTGTTTAATGTACCCTCGCCGCGTATTCGGATAGTAGCCCAGGGATTCGGCGATCCGTTGGTGGAAACGGTCATTCCGGCCACTTTCCCCTGGGCAGCCCTCATCGCACTGCCGGAAGTACTCGCCCGGATCTGGTCTACCTTGACAATGGAAACCGATCCCGTAAGGTCGGCTTTCTTTTGGCTGGTATAACCGGTAACGACCACTTCGTCCAGATTTAACGCATCTTCGACCAGTGTAATCGTCTTCCCGTTTGCCTGGTCTGCCTGAATTTCTTCCGACTTGTAACCGATAAAACTTAATACCAATGTACTGCCCGGATCGGCTTCCAAAGAAAATGACCCTTCCACATTGGAAATCGTACCGTTACGCGGAGCCTCTTTCTCTATGACCGTTACGCCCGGCAGAGGCTCTCCCGCCCCGTCAACCACTTTTCCCGTTACTGTCCTTTTCTGTTGCGTCACAGAAAAATCAGACCCGAAAGTCGTTGTTCCAAAAACTTGTCCTGAAAAAACACACAGGATAACGATTTGCGTTAACCGGTAAATGGTTTTTCTCGCTTGAATAATTGTCTGTTTCATGAATTTGAATGAATTAAAATATTAAAATAAGATACTTGTTACTTGTCTGCCAATTTTATTGAGCTTCGTCTGTTGCGGTTAACTCATACATCCGTATATCCCGTATGACGGCGCTGCCGTTTTTTACATAGAAGAAGAGGCTTCTTCCTTTCTGTTCCGGCAAACGATTGATGATACATCGTTTATTGTTTACGCAAACATCAAAAAACTCGTCTTTAACAATGATGTCCAGCCGCAACGGACTCCTTAAATCCTTCACCGACTGTATGGAGGTACTTTGCAACAATACGGATTCCCGGTTCGGATTCAATTCCAGCTTGTATCCCTTCCGGTCTTTGTCCTCAGCTCGCAGGAAAAGCCCCAGTTCATCGTAATTACCTTCCGGTATGATGTCCATTGTGATCCGGTAATTTTCCGGTAAGCCGGAGATGGACGCAACGCCCACGCTGCCGGAAGCCGTCATCCGTATTTCTCCGTTGCCGGCAGAAGCCGTTTCGGAAGAAGCGATTTGTACGGGAGGGGTCGGAATGCTTTTCATGGCGGGCAAGACTTCGGGCAAGAAACGGCTTTCCAGCGTTCCATCCTTTTGCTGTGTCAGCTCCCTGAACAAAATATTGCCGCCAAAAACTTCTCCGTCCGCGTCTTTATTATTCCTTTTACCCGGAATAAATGCGACGGCAATCCGTCGCCCGCCGGTAAATTCCGCCGTCTTGAAGACATTTCCCCAACTTTCAATCAATGTCTGCGACTCCGGGTATTCCCACGGGCCGTAAGGCGCTTTGGATTTCACGTAATGCGTATTGCTGCCCGTGCTGTAAACCAGATAATACCAGTCGCCCCACCGGAAATAATCCGTACATTCGGGCGTACCCGACTGCCCGGTCAACGGCGATTCAATCTCTTTCCAGTCCTTCAGATTCGCAGAAACCAGATGCACCAGATAGCCTCCAAAGCCGCTCAACTGCGGTTCTTTCAGATAGCCGGAGATAAAGAGGTGGAATACGCCGTCCGCGTCCTTGAACACTTTCGGATCGCGAAAATCCCATGTCTGGCACACTTCAGGAGGGAAATAAAACGGATTCGGCTGCTGTTTCTTATAGCTTATGCCGCCGTCCGTGCTGACCGCATAGCTTAACTGTTCATGAACCTTGTCATGCTCCTTTACCCGCGTGGCATAAAAAGCGTAGAATTTGTCCCGGTCGGCAATGACCGATCCGGTGCAAATAGACTTTTCCCACTCTTCATCTATACCTACCGCCACGGGATAGTGCTGCCAGTGTATCAAATCCCTGGAAGTACTCAGCGCCCATTGATGTCCGCCCAGCCCGCCCAAACCCGAATGGTGCCCTTCGTCGAGCAACCAGTACAGATAAAACGTTCCCTTATCGTAATAAGGCATACAATCGCCTGAAAACAAATGCGCTTCAGCCGGCTTGAAATATTGAAGCCGGGTCGTTCTCTGGATGGAAGGATCATAATCCTTCACCACTTGCGCCATTATGTTTGAAACCAAAAGCAGGTATCCTGCCAAAATAATGCTTTTCATA
>JAITPV010000133.1 GCA_031289275.1 Tannerella sp. | reverse complement strand
TACAAAGCCGTAGTGAAATAACAGAAAACCCGCATTCGTGCGGTCTTAATTTTTTAATTTTAAAATGATAATGTTGGAGGGCGGGCCGTGAGGTTCGCCCTTCTTTTTGAATTGAGAATGGAGAATTGAGAATGATTAGAGTCACTGATATACTTTTTCTTCAATGTAAATAACCGATGTTTCGATGTAACATACCGATGTTTCAATGTAAGCAGCCATTGTTCCGATGTAACATGCCAATGTTTCAATGTAAGCAGCCATTGTTTCGATGTAAGATGCTAATGTTTCAATGTAAGCAGCCATTGTTCCGATGTAAGATGCTAATGTTTCAATGTAAGCAACCTTTTCCGGGTGTATTTCAAATGGTCGTTTTTTTGTTTATTCCCTCGGACAACAATAATAAGGAATAAGGGCGGATTGTGTGATCGTCATGGCTACTACTAAGGACGTCGGGGAAGATAAGGGTCTTTTCCCTTTTTGATTCCGGCTTGTCCAGGGCGGGATCAGAACTCCTGATCTGATACAAACTGCTCTGTCTTTGAATCTTTGAATCATTGAATCATTGAATCATTGAATCTTTGAATCATTCCTAATCGTTCTTGCAATTCTTTTTGTAACTTCGCCCCTGAAATTAAAAAAAGGAGGAACTTATGGCATTGTTTTCTTTTTATAACGTGCGCAAACCGCGTCAATTCGATCATAAGCCGATCTATTGGGATCCGCGAAAGGAAGCGCTGGAAGAGCGTATCCGCAAAGTAAAACGCGAGATGGGCGAACTGCCGGATGATCCGGCAGCGTATAAGCCTTCGCTCAAAGGCGTGTTTATCGAGGGCACGACGCATCTGAAGAAAAGCAAATCCAAAGGCGACGACGTGCGCAACCGTATTTATAAAAACATGCGCTTGTTGCTTGTCCTGGCTTTGCTGGCCTTGCTGTTCTGGTATCTATTCCTGAAATAATGAGTGACATTATCCATTTATTGCCCGACCATATTGCCAATCAGATTGCGGCGGGTGAAGTCATCCAGCGTCCTGCCTCGGTGGTGAAAGAGTTGATGGAAAACGCGGTCGATGCCGGCGCCGGGAGCATCACGGTAAATATTAAAGATGCCGGACGAACGCTGGTTCAGGTTATCGACGACGGCAAGGGCATGTCGGAAACGGATGCACGTATGGCTTTTGAACGTCATGCGACGTCCAAGATCAAGGATGTGCAAGACCTCTTTTCCCTGCATACGATGGGATTCCGTGGCGAAGCGCTGGCTTCGATTGCCGCGGTGGCGCAGGTCGAATTGCGGACGCGCCTCAAGGGGACGGATGTGGGCGTGAAACTGTCCATCTCCGGCTCTTCCCTCGACGGCATTGAAGCGGACGCCTGCCACGAAGGCAGCGTCTTCTCCATCAAAAACCTGTTTTATAATGTTCCCGCACGCCGGAAATTCCTTAAACCCAACGAAACGGAATGGCGCAATATCATGATTGAATTTGAGCGCGTCGTGCTGGTCAATCCACAGATTACATTTACGCTGCGCCATAATGATACGGAGGCGCTCCATCTGCCGGCGGCCGGCTTGCGTCAGCGAATCATCGGCGTTTTCGGGAAGAAACTCAATGAGAAACTTCTTGCTCTGGATGCGCCGAATTCCATTGTCCGCCTCGAAGGTTTTGTCGGACAGACCAACGCCGTGAAACGACGGGGATACTTGAATTATTTCTTCGTGAACGGGCGTTACATGCGGCATCCCTATTTTCATAAAGCCATCATGCAGGCCTACGAGCCGTTGATCCCGGCGGGTGAAACACCCGATTATTTCATCTACCTGACGCTGGATTCTTCGACGATTGACGTGAACATCCACCCGACGAAAACGGAAATCAAATTTGAGAACGAATGGCCGATCCGGCAGATACTCTTCTCTGCCGCTCGCGAGACGTTGGGCAAATCGAACGCCGTTCCGAGCATTGATTTCAATACGGAAGGCGCGATTGAAATACCGGTCTACCGTTCCGGAAAGGGAGACCTGTCGCAGCCCCAAGTGGATGTAAACCCTCACTACAATCCCTTCCGTACCCCGTCGCTCCACCAGTCGGCCGTTACGACGAACGACTGGGAGAAATTATACAAAGGTTTTGAACAAGACCGCGACCTGCCGCCCGCCGGTTCGTTCCCTGCCACCGAGGCGCTTCTGCAACCGAAAGTTCCGGCGACGGAAAGCGAGGGCGAACAGTCCCTGTTTACGGACGCCGCCCCCCCGTGTTTTCAGTACAAAAGCCGCTATATCATTACCCTGCTGAAGTCGGGACTGGTATTGATTGACCAGTGTCGGGCGCATGTCCGTATCCTTTACGACCACTATCTCTCGAATATGAAGCAGCAGAAAAGCGCGTCGCAGCAGTTGCTGTTTCCCGAAATCATCGACTTCACGGCCTCCGAAGCCGCCATGCTTCCCGGCCTGACGGACGAGTTGCGATGGTTGGGATTCGAGTTAAGCCCGATGGGTAATAACAGCTATTCGGTAAGCGGCGTGCCGGTTGGCTTGACGGACTGTCATCCGGAAGCATTGCTCCGGGAGTTGATCCACAATGCCATCGAATTGGGCGGCACCATGAGTGAACAACTGGTCGAAAACTTAGCCTTAACCTTGGCCAAAGCCGCAGCGATACGGCCGGGAAAAACGTTGACGGTTGAAGAGATGGAATCCATTGCGGCCGCTCTGTTTTCTTCGGCAGCGAGCCAACTGACTCCCGACGGCAAACGGATCATGTTCGTATTGACAGACGAAGAACTGAACAAACGATTCAAATAGAAATTATGAATGTGAATCCGTGTTCCATTGAATTTTTGAATCGTTGAATCTTTGAATCATCTTATTTCAACACTTCCGCCACTTTGGCTTTCAAAGCGTCTCCTCGCAAATCGCGTGCCAGAATCGTGCCGTCGGGGCCGAACAGCATGATATGAGGAATGCCGCTTATGCCGTAAATTTCGGTCGGGATTGACTGGGCGTCAATAATCTGAGGCCATACGATGCCATGCGTTTGAATGGCCTCCAACGTTGCGTTGCGTTCATCCCAGACCGCTACGCCCAACACCTCGAACTTGTCGCCCTTGTGTTTTCCGTAAACGTCTGCTATGACCGGATTTTCCGCCAGACAAGGGCCGCACCACGACGCCCAGAAGTCCACCAGCACGTATTTTCCTTTTCCGATGTAATCCGAAAAAGAGGCCATCGTGCCGTCTATATTTCCCGATTCAATCGTAAAGTCGGTGAAAGGCTTTCCGATCATTGTCCGTTTCTTCTTTTCATTGGTCTCCATGATTCGCCGGACAGACAGATCGTTTTTCTGCGGATCGCCCAGGTCGGCATAGAGGGAATCAACCTTTTCCGGAGAAAGAGTATGCGTCCAACTGTTGAAAATATAACTTCCTATCGCATTCTTTTTATGGGCGTCAAAATGCTCGGTATTGAGTGTGTTATAGTTAAGCAGAGCCACATTTTGATACTCTTTCAGTCGCTCGAAAAGTGTCGCTTCGTCGTTTTTATATTCTTCCGATATTTTTTCATACGCTTCGGATGCAGAAGCATATATGTCGTTTAATCCGGTCAGATACATCTTCAATGCTTCATTGAGAGGCGTGCCGCCGATGTTGACATAGTTCGATAAATCAACCTCTATCGTTCCGGCCTCACGTACCACATTGGCGAAAAGTTTTCTGTCCAGATCCAGCCTGACAACCTTCGTCGTATCCGGCAATCCGGTGAAAGAGAATTTTCCCTCCGTAACCAAAGCGCTGTCAAGAGGTTCGTTTTGATTATAATCAAACAGATACACCCAATGATTATAATAGGCGTCATCGGGAATCACGCCGTTAATCACATACGTTTTTTTGTCCGGCGAGCATGACGCGGCCAGCACGATCAGCAAAATAATCCAAAAAGCATTTTTCATAAAAACCAATTTGTTTGAGTTGTTAAATATCGGCAAAGGTAAAAAGAATTCTATCGGAAACACTATGTGTATGGATTTTTAACCCACAGAAAAAAGATGTATTTGTTTCATTCCACACCGTTTTCAATTAATTTCATACCTTTGATTTCTTTTCAACAAACGTTTTCATAAACGTTACCGTGTCGTCGATACCCAGCGCCGAAACGTCAATGGAGAGGTGATACGAAGAGGCTTTTCCCCAGGTCTTGTTCGTGAAATAATCGTAATAGGCAGCGCGTGACTTATCTGTTTTGGCAATTAATTCCTTCGCCTGTTCCACGGTCGCCTGCTGGCGTTCGACCACCCGTTGTACGCGATTTTCCATGCGATTGTGTATGAAAAAACTGATACAACCCGGATGCTCCCGCAGGATATAATCGGCGCAACGGCCGACAATGACGCACGATTCCGTGTCGCCCAGCTTGCGGATGGCATCGCTTTGTATCTTGAACAAACCCTCGTTGGAAAGGATATTCAGATGCGGGGTATACATTCCCATATAGGGAAATCCCTGCGAGAAGGCGTGCGTTAAACTGTCCGACGTTTTCTCGTCGGCTTTTTCAAAAACATCGTGGCACAGGCCGCTTTCACGGGAGGCCAATTCAATCAGTTCCTTATCATAGTAGGCGATGCCGAAAGCCTCGGCCAGTTTCTTACCGATGATGCGTCCGCCGCTTCCGAATTGCCTGCCGATGGTTAATATCATTATCCGGTTCATGCTTTTGCGTTTATTACAAGGTTGCTGTTATATATATGTATGTATCTCATTAGAATTCTTCGTTGCTTTTTTGAATTTCCGTAACTGTCCGGACAGCATAAAGGCCGTCAGGACGAACGCCGTGAAATCGGCTGCCGGCAGACTGATCCACACGCCGAAGACACCGAAGAACTGCGGCAACACGATCAGGCAGGGAATCATGAACAGCGCCTGCCGGGTGAGGGATAGAAAGATCGCTTTGCCCGACATCCCGACCGACAGGAAAAAGTTGGTCGCCACCATCTGAAATCCCACGAAAGGAAACACGGAAAAGACGATATGCAAACCATAGACTGCCGTCCGGATCAATTCCTCGTCGGAAGTAAACCATCTTATAATGGCGGCCGGAAACAAGTGACAGACCAGAAATCCGAACGTGGCGATCCCCACGCCCCAATAGAGGGTCAGTTTCGTGACCTGCGTCACCCGCCGGTAATCCCGCGCACCGAAGTTATAGCCTGCCACCGGTTGCATCCCCTGGTTCAGTCCCATAATCACCATGGCGAAAAGGAAAATAATCCGGTTGATGATTCCATAGGCGCCGATCGTCATATCGCTACCGTATGTTTTCAGGCCGCGATTGATCAGGATCACAATCAGGCAGGAACAAAGATTCATCAGGAAAGGCGAAAGCCCGATAGCGAACATGCTGCTCACTAATTCCTTTTTCAACTTGTAAATTCCTTTTTTGAAATGAAGGAACTGTTTCGGATTCATGAAATGAACGAGTTGCCAGACGAGGGAAATCAACTGTGAAATCACCGTTGCCCAAGCCGCGCCCTTGATGCCCCAGCCGAAGCCGAAAATAAAGAGCGGCGTCAGGATGCAGTTGATTACGACCGAAGTCAGCGTGGTATACATGGACATCTTCGGATGCCCGGCCGCCCGGAGCACTGCATTCAGGCCAAAATAAATATGTGTGACCACATTCCCGATCAGGATTACCTCCATGTATTCGCGGGCATACGGAAGCGTCTGGTCGCTTGCGCCGAAGAAGCGGAAAACAGCGTCTAAAAACGGAAAACAAGCTACCGTAAAAGCGATACCGATAACGATATTCAACATCAGCACATTCCCCAGCGCCTGATTGGCGCTCTCATAATCCCGCTGTCCCAGCTTGACGGAGATAATCGTGGAAGCGCCGACACCGACAAACGACCCGAAGGCCGCCGCCAGATTCATCAACGGGAAGGTCAATGCCAATCCCGCAATAGCCATGGCGCCGACGCCATGACCGATAAAGATACTGTCCGCCATATTATAGACCGACGACGCCGTCATCGCTATAATGGCCGGAATAGCGTATTCTGCCAGCAATTTGCCGGTACGCTCCGTACCTAATTTTAATGGACTGTTTGTATTACTGTTCATATATGCGAATGCAAAGATAGAAAAGAAATGCCGTGAATGCAAATATGTCTTTTTGTCACCATAATATCGAGTTTTCGTTGATATAATGGCATAATATGTGACATTATGACGTTTTATTGTTAAAACTATTCGATATTTCATCCAAAAGATAACTTGGCATCATTTTTGAACAATAGATGGCGAATCGTTTTAATATATCACAATGCAGACGGCTCCCGGAAAGAAAAGCATTTCATCCGGTCTTGCCGGATGTCGGTTGATTCACTGATTATATGATAGAAACATGTGCCAATGAGCAAGCCATAATGGAATATGAGCAAAAATAATATTACAATAGGGCTACATAACATAACGTACATAGTTGAAATCTTGAAGCGCCGGCTTTCAGCCGGGCTTCGCATCCCGCGCGTCAAAGCGCCTTTATACACTGTTTGCTTTTCGAGGCTTGCTGAATTGGTATCATGTATCAGTGAAAATTAAAATAAACAAGCTGCCTGCCGCAAGAATGACGGCGGTGGCTTTTCATTACAGTGGCGGGGTGAGCATTCCGCCATTATCGTGATAAGCATTTCGCTATCTTCCCCGGCGCCCTAAGGAGTTGCCATGAAATAAATGACTGTTTATGATATTTTCGTCCCTCGGCTGTGACGGCAGTTGTATTGAGAAAAGACGCTTCGTGATTTGAATGAGGTAAAAGATATATGGATCCGATGGCTACTGAGGTTGTTTTGTTTTTAAAATCAGGCAAAAATCAGGTTTTTGTACCAGTCGGGTACCTGCTTTCAGCCATTCGGCAGCAAACGCAATGATTCATTATGGGCATTGCCTTGTCTCATCATTGCAGGTCAAAACTCGTTGAAATCCGCGTCATCTGCGTGCCATGAGTTTTTGGATTTTTACAGTCTGTCGATCACCTTTTCCAGATGAATCCCGTGCGAGCCTTTGAGAAGTACGTGATGACGCCGGAGCGGATGGCCGGACAGGTAATCGTTTAGCGCCTCGACATCGGGGAAGCAGGGATAGAAGCGGGAGCCGGCAGCGGTGTACTGTTTGCCGCAGAGAAATACTTGTTCAAAACCGGCGCTTCGCAGTTGCGTCACCACCTCGGCATGAAATGCCGGAGCGCCGACACCCAATTCGAGCATATCGCCCAGAATCACTGCTTTCGGACGCACAGGCAAAGCGGCAAAATTCAGCAACGCCGCCTTCATGCTGCTTGGATTCGCGTTGTAGGCATCAATGATCAATTCGTTGGAAGCCGTCGTTTTCCATTGCGAACGATTGTTGGCCGGTTCGTATGCCGCAATAGCGCGGTTAATTTCTCCGGGCGGCACGCCAAAATAGCAGCCGGCGGTAATGGCGGCCAAGACGTTCGGCAGGTTATAGTCGCCCACCAAACGGGTGGACAGGGTATAATCGACGCCTTTGTGCGTCCATTGCAAACGAAGAAACGGGCGACAGTCGATCATCCGGCCCGACACGTCGGCGCCGTCACGCTCGCCGTACGTGATTTGTTCCAGTTCCCGGACGATGGACTGCAAGGCTGTATTTTCCTTGTGGATAAACACTTTCCCGTGCGTCAGCCGCAGGTAATCGTACAGTTCGCCTTTCGTGCGGAGCACTCCCTCCGGCGAGCCGAATCCCTCCAGATGCGCACAGCCGACATTCGTAATCAGCCCGTAGTCAGGCCTTGCGATCCGTGCCAGCGCCTCTATTTCGCCGGGATGATTGGCGCCCATTTCCACGACAGCCATGTCATGTTCGTGCGTCAGACCAAGCAGCGTGAGCGGAACACCAATGTGATTGTTCAGATTGCCGGAGGTAGACAGCAGCCGATACTTCGTGGCGAGCGTAGCGGCGAGCAGTTCCTTGGTTGTCGTTTTACCGTTGGTGCCGGTGATGCCGATGACGGTGAGGCCTAACGTTTGCCGGTGATGGCCGGCCAGTTCCTGCAATGTCGTCAGGACGTCGTCCGTGAGGATCATCCGGTCGTCCGTTTTCACCTCCGGACGGTCTATGACGGCATACGCACAACCGGCCTGCAAAGCGGCCGGGGCATAGCTGTTGCCGTCGAACGACTCGCCTTGCAAGGCAAAGAAGATGGCGCCGGGACGACATTTCCGGCTGTCGGTCGTGACTGCCGGATGCTGCAAGTATAATTCGTAAAGTTCGGGGATCGTCATACGACTACTTTTTGCGAAAAAAACCAGCCTTTCATATCTTCCGCATCGGGATATTCAGCAGGAAGGCGACCTTTTCCAGCTTCCCGGCAAGATGTCCCAGCCCGATGGCGCAGTGATGGGAAGGCCCGGCCTTGCTCCATTGATTCATAAACGCACGTGCACCGCAGGCAAAGCGATAGCGGCTGTTGGTATTGCCGATTTGCAGCGTAGGCCCCGGCACCGATTCTCCTTCGGCAACCAGGAGAAAAAGCCCGTCTTTGCCTTCGCAAACCGAGAGCAACGTCACCGCGCCATGTTTTACGCTCATTTGAATAGACAGCCCTTTGCCCGGTTTGCCGTGATAAACGGGTAAGGGGACTAATTTGACGCTTCCTTCGGCAATGGCGAAATGCGCCGGCCCGTCGTGTCCAAGCATGACAATATCGTCCCGGAAATCCATTGCGTAAAATTCGGAAAACGAACCTCCCGCGCCTAACAGGGAGAGTATTTTCATGGCTTGCACGTTTTTCACTTCACACTCGCCGGCCACCGGGATATGGTTGCCCGTCAGTAGCGTGTTACCTGCAATCACGGACGTGACGATGTTTTCGTAGTCATTGCCCGCATGTCCTTCGTAGTAGTAAGCCATAGAGCCGAGATGGTGAGCGGCAACTAATTTGTCCAGCGCCACGGAGGTACGCGCCGCACGTTCCAGTTCATACGGTTCACATGCGGGAACCACCTCAAAGCGGGTTTGAAATTCCCGCAACTTGGCTTGTAATTCTTCCTCGCTCACCGCATCCCGGCAGGCTTTCAATTCACACATTTCAAGCAGTTCGATATGAGTGCCGAATACGGCGGATTGCATCGCCGTATCCGTATACACATCCAACATGCCGCCATAATAATGCCCCAGGATTCCCATCCGGTTGTCGCGCATCCCCCGGACGACCCCGGCCGCAGCAATCCAGGCCTCGATTTCGTTCCATACGTATGGTTCCTGCATATATCCGGTTACGATGTCGTAACGGATGCCTGCACGGTTGAAGACGCAGGCAAACTCCGGTGCGGAACAGGCCTGGCAATGCGCCAGCCATTCGCCGGTCATTTTCCCGCTGTCGCCCATGCCGTTGATATAATCGTAATCAATGGCCGGAACCGGTTGTATATTCAGCAGGATAACCGGCGCCTTGACACGTTGCGCAATGGGAAGCAGCGTTGAAGACAGCGCATAGGTAGAGATAAAGATAAAAACGAGTTCGACCTCCTCGCCGTTTAACAGTCTGGCCGCCGATACGGCCTTTTGCGGATGGTCTACCATGCCGGCATCCACCACTTGAGCGCCAAGCGACGACATTCGCTCCGCGATTTCTTTCCGGTATCCCGTCAAACGTGACAGCAATCCTTCAAACTGTCCCCAGTAGGTGTCTAATCCTACTCCGATAAGACCCACTTTCATTTCATTTTTTACTGTTTCCATTGAATTAAATTATTATGGGGAACAAAAGTATAAAACATTTTCAAAGATGACAAATATCTTTTCCTACGGCTTGACAAGAAATGCTTTTCGTACGGTTTTCTTTTGTCCGTCCGGATGGAAACAGGCTGCCTGAAAGATGTATACCGCCGGAGGGAGCCGGTTGCCGTCCAATCCGTAGCCATTCCAGCGAATCTCGCCTTCCGGTCCGGAGAGCTGGTTATTGGATATTTCCGCTACTTTCCGGCCTTCCGGCGTAAAGATTTCCATCTTCAAATGGTAACCCGCTTTATCCATCCGGTAGGTAATTACGTATTCATCGAATCCGGAGACATATTCGGGCGTATTTACCGAAACCGCATGTGCTGCGCCGGACACTCCGCGTTGTGAATTTATATCGCCGGGCGTACCATATCCGACTGCCGAAGTGGCCGAAGTCCAGTTGGATGCGTTTTGTGTCTCCGATTCCGGATAACGCCGCTCCAGGGATACGCCTTTTGCATTTTTAATGGCGGCATCATGCCACTTGTCGGAATAACCGACTTCATCAATGACGGCATCATCGTTCGTCCGGCATAATACAAGCGTGGCGCCGGTATTACTCAATTCCGGCAGTTTCAATTCGTGAATGGCTTCCGGGGAAGACGTGAAATAAAAATTCAATACGCCGCCCCGATTACTTGTCAGGACAAGGTAGGCTTCCGGGGGTAACGGCGCTGTGACGGAGGCCAACGTATAACGGGTTCGTAATTCGCCGTCCGCCTTTCTGGTCGCAATGGATAAGCCGATCAGACGGACAGGCCGCCCGGAACGGTTGTATAATTCGATATATTCGCTACCGCCGAAGGAGGGTTCCGGAAGGATTTCATTGAAAATAATATCTCTTTCATAGATAATCCGGTCATCGGTCGGGAAAGGGTCGTTTTCGTCCGGACGATTCGGGATTATTTTGGGCGAATTTACCGCGCCGGGCGTACCTCCGTACACGTTATTGGAAAGATACCAGTTTCCGGATTCGTCCCGCTCCCATGAACGAGCCGGTTGCGCTTCCGCATAATCCATGAAATCAATAACGATTCCTGCGGAGTTGACTAATTGCAACGCCTTTCCGGCATTGGCCAGACTGGATGGGAAAGTGGCAACAGGAATGGCAATGCCATTATCTTCTACATAAATCTCCCGACCGCTACGGAACAGTACGGCGTAACTGCCGGCCGGCAACAGACTGTCGGGCAAGACGGTCGTTTTACCGTCATAGATAAACGACCATCCGCTTAACGAAATGGTATTGTCGGACGCATTGTATAGCTCAACATATTCGGTTTCCGGAAAAGCCATCAATCCGACCGGATTGGCCATAACCTCATTGATCAGCACATCGCCCGGTTGTGAAAGATCGGGCACGGGAATAACGGGCGGCGGGGTATCCCTGGACGAATTTACTGCGCCGGGCGTACCCCCGCGTGTGTCAATGGAAAGATACCAGTTGTCATCATCGTCCCGCTCCCACGAACAACCGGCTTTGGCTGTGGCATAACTTATGGAATCTATAACGATCCCTTCGGAATTGACTAATTGCAAAGCCTTCCCGGTATTGGCCAGACTGGATGGGAAAGTAGCAACAGGTACGGCAAGGCCGTTGTCCGCCACATATATCTCCCGGCCACTACGGAACAGTACGGCGTAACCGCCGGACGGCAACAGACTGTCGGGCAAAGCGGTCGCTTTACCGTCATAGATAAACGACCATCCGCTTAACGAAATGGTATTGTCGGACGCATTGTACAGCTCAACATATTCGGTCTCCGGAAACGCAGTCAATCCGACCGGATTGGCCATAACTTCATTGATCAGCACATCGCCCGGTTGTGAAAGATCGGGCACGGGAAGAACAGGCGGTGGGGTATCCTTGGGCGAATTTATCGCACCGGGCGTTCCCCCGCGTGTGTCAATGGAAAGATACCAGTTGTCATCATCGTCCCGCTCCCACGAACAACCGGCTTTGGCTGTGGCATAACTTACGGAATCTATAATGATTCCGGTAGAGTTGATTAACTGTAATGTTTTGCCGGTATTGGCCAGACTGGATGGAAAAGCGGCAACAGGTACGGCAAGGCCGTTATCCGCCACATATATCTCCCGACCGCTACGGAACAGTACGGCGTAACTGCCGGCCGGCAACAGACTGTCGGGCAAAGCGGTCGCTTTACCGTCATAGATAAACGACCATCCGCTTAACGAAATGGTATTACCGGACGCATTGTACAACTCAACATATTCGGTCTCCGGAAACGCAGTCAATCCGACCGGATTGGCCATAACTTCATTGATCAGCACATCGCCCGGTTGTGAAAGATCGGGCACGGGAATAACAGGCGGCGGGGTATCCTTGGGCGAATTTACTGCGCCGGGCGTTCCCCCGCGTGTGTCATTGGAAAGATACCAGTTTCCGGATTCGTCCCGCTCCCACGAACAACCGGCTTTGGCTGTAGCGTAACTTACGGAATCTATAATGATTCCGGAGGAATTGACTAATTGCAAAGCCTTTCCGGTATTGGCCAGACTGGATGGGAAAGTGGCAACAGGAATGGCAAGGCCATTATCCGCCACATAAATTTCCCGACCGCTACGGAACAGTACGGCGTAACTGCCGGCCGGCAACAGATTGTCGGGCAAGGCGGTCGCTTTACCGTCATAAATAAACGACCATCCGCTTAGCGAAATGGTATTACCGGACACATTGTACAGCTCAACATATTCGGTCTCCGGAAACGCGGTCAATCCGACCGGATTGGCCATAATTTCATTGATCAGGACATCGCCCGGCTGTGAAAGATCGGGTACAGGAATAACGGGTGGCGGGGTATCCTCAGGCGAATTTACTGCGCCGGGCGTTCCCCCGCGTGTATCATTGGAAAGATACCAGTTCCCGGATTCGTCCCGCTCCCATGAACAACCGGCTTGAGCTGTGGCGTAACTTACGGAATCTATAATGATTCCGGAGGAATTGACTAATTGCAAAGCCTTTCCGGTATTGGCCAGACTGGATGGGAAAGTGGCCACAGGAATGGCAAGACCATTATCCGCCACATGTATCTCCCGACCGCTACGGAACAGTACGGCGTAACTGCCGGCCGGCAACAGATTGTCGGGCAAGGCGGTCGCTTTACCGTCATAGATAAACGACCATCCGCTTAACGAAATGGTATTACCGGACGCATTGTACAACTCAACATATTCGGTTTCCGGAAACGCGGTCAATCCGACCGGATTGGCCATTACTTCATTGATCAGCACATCGCCCGACTGTGAAAGATCAGGCACGGGAATAACAGGCGGCGGGGTATCCTTGGACGAATTTGCCGCGCCGGGCGTTCCCCCGCGTGTATCATTGGAAAGATACCAGTTCCCGGATTCGTCTCGCTCCCAGGAACAACCGGCTTGAGCTGTGGCGTAACTACCGGAATCTATAATGATTCCAGAGGAATTGACTAATTGCAAAGCCTTTCCGGTATTGGCCAGACTGGATGGAAAAGCGGCAACAGGAATGGCAAGGCCGTTATCCGCCACATAAATCTCCCGGCCGCTACGGAACAATACGGCGTAACTGCCGGTCGGCAACAGGCTGTCGGGCAAAGCGGTTGCTTTACCGTCATAGACAAACGACCATCCGCTTAGCGAAATGGTATTACCGGACACATTGTATATCTCAACATATTCGGTCTCCGGAAAAGCGGTCAATCCGACCGGATTGGCCATGACTTCATTGATCAGCACATCGCCCGGCTGTGAAAGATCGGGTACGGGAATAACGGGTGGCGGGGTATCCTTGGGCGAATTTACTGCGCCGGGCGTTCCCCCGCGTGTGTCATTGGAAAGATACCAGTTTCCGGATTCGTCCCGCTCCCACGAACAACCTGCTTGGGCTGTGGCATAACTTACGGAATCTATAACAATTCCGGTAGAGTTGATTAATTGTAATGTTTTGCCGGTATTGGCCAGACTGGATGGGAAAGCGGCAACAGGAATAGCTATGCCATTATCCGCCACATAAATCTCCCGGCCGCTACGAAATAGAACGGCGTAACTGCCGGCCGGCAACAGACTGTCGGGCAAGGCGGTCGCTTTACCGTCATAGATAAACGACCATCCGCTTAACGAAACGGTATTACCGGACACATTGAATATCTCAACATATTCGGTTTCCGGAAAAGCGGTCAATCCGACCGGATTGGCCATGACTTCATTAATTAGGACATCGCCCGGCTGTGAAAGATCGGGTACGGGAATAACGGGCGGCGGGGTATCCTTGGGCGAATTTACTGCGCCGGGCGTTCCCCCGCGTGTGTCATTGGAAAGATACCAATTCCCGGATTCGTCCCGCTCCCATGAACAACCGGCTTGAGCTGTGGCGTAACTACCGAAATCTATAACGATTCCGGTAGAGTTGATTAATTGTAATGTTTTGCCGGTATTGGCCAAACTGGATGGAAAAGCGGCCACAGGAACGGCAAGGCCGTAATTTTCTACATAAACCTCCCGACCACTACGAAATAGTACGGCGTAACTGCCGGCCGGCAACAGACTGTCGGGCAAAGCGGTCGCTTTACCGTCATAGACAAACGACCATCCGCTTAACGAAACGGTATTACCGGACGCATTGTACAGCTCAACATATTCGGTTTCCGGAAAAGCGGTCAATCCGACCGGATTGGCCATGACTTCATTAATTAGGACATCGCCCGGCTGTGAAAGATCGGGTACGGGAATAACGGGTGGCGGGGTATCCTTGGGCGAATTTACTGCGCCGGGCGTTCCCCCACGTGTGTCATTGGAAAGATACCAATTCCCGGATTCGTCCCGCTCCCATGAACAACCGGCTTGAGCTGTGGCGTAACTTACGAAATCTATAACAATTCCGGTAGAGTTGATTAATTGTACTGTTTTGCCGGTATTGGCCAAACTGGATGGAAAAGCGGCCACAGGAATAGCTATGCCGTTATCTTCTACATAAATCTCCCGACCGCTACGGAACAATACGGCGTAACTGCCGGCCGGCAACAGACTGTCGGGCAAAGCGGTCGCTTTACCGTCATAGACAAACGACCATCCGCTTAACGAAACGGCATCACCGGACGCATTGTACAATTCAACATATTCGGTCTCCGGAAAAGCGGTCAATCCGACCGGATTGGCCATAACTTCATTGATCAGCACATCGCCGACGGATGCTTCATTCAACCGGGCAGCCAATCCTGCCGGAAAAAGAAGAATAGCAAATAGTACAAACAAACGATTCATGTCAAATATTTTATTTTTAATCATTTATATGCGTCTGCAAAATCCAAATGCTTTATGAAGTTGTTTTTTTCTTGTATAAAAAAAGGCCGATTGCTGTTTTTTCTATATATTTGCGCCCTCATTTTGTGGCAATTGAATCCACTTATGAGAAAAACTTCATTATCGAATGCAAGTGTAAAGGAACAAACAAATTATGTATTATCAAAACTTTATTGTAGCAAAAAATGACAATAGCAATTGTGGGAGTAAGCGGCGCAGTAGGACAAGAGTTTTTGCGCGTGCTTGACGAGAGAAATTTTCCCGTGGACGAGTTGATTCTTTTTGGCTCATCCCGTAGTGCAGGACGCAGTTACACGTTTCGCGGCAAATCGTATGTGACAAAAGAATTGAAACACAATGATGATTTCAAAGGTGTTGACATCGCATTTGTATCGGCCGGGGGAGGCGCTTCTATTGATTTTGCAGAGACGATCACGAAACACGGCGCGGCCATGATTGATAATTCCAGCGCCTTCCGTATGGATGCGGATGTGCCTTTGGTCGTTCCGGAAGTGAATCCGGAAGATGCGTTGACACGTCCGCGCGGAATCATTGCAAATCCGAACTGTACAACCATTCAGATGGTCGTCGCCTTGCAAGCCATCGAACAGATTTCGCATATCAGGCGGGTACATGTATCGACCTATCAGGCCGCCAGTGGCGCCGGAGCGAAGGCTATGGACGAGTTGAAAAAACAATACGAGCAATTAATCAACGGCGAAGAGCCGGCGGTAGAAAAATTCGCCTATCAGTTGGCCTATAACCTGATTCCACAGGTAGATGTGTTTACGGATAACGGATATACCAAAGAGGAAATGAAGATGTACAACGAAACACGCAAAATCATGCACTCCGACATTGAAGTAAGCGCTACCTGCGTGCGTGTGCCTGTCGTACGCGCCCATAGCGAAGCTACCTGGATCGAAACCGAACGGCCGGTAAGCGTCGAAGAAGCCCGTAAAGCCTTTGCCGAAAAGGAAGGTATTGTTTTGCAGGATGATCCGGCTGAAAAACACTACCCGATGCCTTTGTTTGTCGCAGGCAGGGAGCCGGTTTATGTAGGCCGTATCCGTAAAGACCTGACCAACCCGAACGGATTGACGTTCTGGACGGTGAGCGACCAAATCAAAAAGGGCGCCGCGTTGAACGCCGTCCAGATTGCCGAATATCTCATCCGGGTGGGGAATATTAAATAAGCGCAATCAGCCAATCAGACTTTTGTAAGTCCGTTGATGCAGCTGTGGCTGGAAAAAGACAAGTCCGAAGGCGTGCAGGTCGACCGTAACCGTAACTTTCGGATGTATGCACAGTTGTTGCCAATGCCGGTAGTGGGCAGACGAAGACCGGATGCCGCCTATCAGGCAAAAGGTATGCGCGTGCATGTATGGAAGGCTTTGAAGAAAGAGGGCATGTTGTGTTTCTACATCCACCTCTTTACCGATAAAGAGACAATCAAGACGTTTCAGCATTTCCAAACTTCCGGGAAACAGTTCATGATAGGGGCCGGTGAGGATTTGTACCGGAGCATCAGCCCTCTTTTGGAAAAAAGACTGTGCCGGGGCGGCTAAACCGGCTTCGCGTTCCAAGGTTACGCAACGGATGCCGGACGCATAACCGGTCAGGCTTAAAGGGATTAAGCCCATGGATGAACCGACCGTTAACACCGAACGGGGTTTATACCGGTTCGCTAACCGAAACAACAATTCCCCTTCCTTTTTTGAGATGCAATGTCGGCGAACGGCTTTCCGGATAGTGGTTTGCCGACCGCGGCAGTTTACGGGCCGCTCATTCCGGAGTAATTGCAAACGTGCCGTAGCAAGGTCCTGATAATAATAATACGGATGCCGTTCTTCAATCACATTTGTAATCAGGTCGAACACAAACGGGGAATGTACGCCATAGCCTTTACGACAAAAGAGTCTCCGGTAGATCAAGGAACGGTTATTCATGTACCTGCGGTTTATACTTTGCCGAAAAATTCGCTTACCGTATAGTTCAGAAAATGGTTGAATGGTTGTAGCACTCTGAAATCTTCGACCACGCGCTCAATCCAGTCGCCGCTACAGAAAAACGATTCCGGTTTGCCGGAAAAGACTATGAAACTTTTATGTTTCAGGATATAATCATACGGACTATCCGCCGGAAAACCGGCAGGCATCCGTTTGAGCAGTTCTCCGTCAAGCTCCGGGAAAATCTTCTTAAACGCTTTGTTTTCGATGATTTCGAGAAACTCATCCATGTTATCATAAATATCTTGCCGAAGTTTTTTCAGCAGAGGCGACGGCGGACACCATACGCCGCCGGACAGCAGGGCATTATCCGGTTCCAAATGGACATAATAGCCGGCGTAGGGGCTGGTTCGTCCGCCATAGCCGGTCATATATGCGCCGAAATGGGTTTTATATGGCGTTTTGTCCGGCGAAAAACGGATGTCCCGGTAAATCCGGTAGACACAACTTTTCGCATCCAGACCGGCAATTTCAGGGTCGAAGGTAGCGATGCGGTCAATCAGTTGCTGAACGTCTCCGACAAACTGTCCATACAACGCATCATATCGGTTTTTGTTTTTCTGAAACCACTCCCTGTTATTGTTCGCCCCGAGTTCTTTCAGAAACGTAAAAAGTGCTGTATTCATACATATTCGGTATAAAATGTTTTCCGGCAAAGATAAAACAAAGTTTTTGATTTTCTATCCATCCGAAGGCGGCAATGTATCCGAAGCAGAAGCGCCGCACATTTATTCTTCAATTTCTTCTTCATAATTGAACTCAACTTTACTTTGCATTACAATCTCGTCAAGTATCTTACTCAAATACTTTTGCCGTATCGCTTCACGAAATCTAACCGTAAGCGTTGGTATGTTTATAACCTCCTCGATACAACTCATGTATTTATCGACGATTGCCTTTATGGAATAGGTTTTATTCGCATTTTCTTTAATCTTTTGCACTAAGTACATGACAAAAAATCAAAGACATTAAAATCGAGTATGTCAAAAGGATTCAGCAATGCAGCGGCAATGGTTTGTAATCCATACTTAAACAGGCTCTTGGCCATGTTTCCATGCTTTTTAATTTTTATCTGTTTAATGTTTTCGTGGACGTAAATTCCAACAACATACGCCCATGCGAAAGCAACCGTAACGGGCGAAAAAAGTTTTTCGATACGTTTAATATCCGTCAAATGCGTGTCTTCGATATTGAAACCG
>JAITPV010000110.1 GCA_031289275.1 Tannerella sp. | reverse complement strand
AAGACGATTATGCCCATCTTGCCGTTTCCGGCCAGGAATCCGTTTGCCCAGTCTTCGTACTCGGTCGGATAGGTACGCGAAAAGCCCTTGCGCTCGGAAGGGGTTTCGGCATTGATTGCACCTGCGAAAATACAGGCGAATAATAATAAAATGATTGTAATCTTGTTCATTGTTGTGAATTATGAATTATGAATTGTGAATGGTGAATGGTTTTTACAGAATTAACGAAATTCGCAGAATTAACAGAATTAATAGTTAGTAGTGAATAGTGAATAGTGAATAGTGAGTAACGAATAGTGAATAGTGAACAGTGAATAGCTATCAGCTATCAGTTATTAGCTATCAGTTATTAGTTATTAGTTGTTCACTGCTCACTGCTCTTTTAATTCTTAATTGACTTTCTAACTTCTCTCTTGCTTATGTAAATTTTGAAAATCTTGTTAATTCTGTAAAAAATTCTAATTTCTAACTTTAAAGTTCCATGCTTCTATGTGGACATCCGGCTGCTTCGCTTCCGGCTGTTTTCCTTCCGTTTGTCCGGTATTCCACTCAACGCCGACGGTCTTTGTTTCACCCGGCATTAATGAAAAATAATTATCGGTATAATAGGTCGGCAATATCAACTCGCCGGTCTTCGAATCGACAGTTTTCAACCTGATCATAAAAGCGGGCGATGTACCGGTATTTTTGATTTCGGCGATAGAAGTATTTGTGCCGTTTGCTTTCATCGTGACGGAAAGCGTGGCTTCCGGCAATTGCGACAGCGCGGCATAACGGTATTTTTCTCCGGCGTTGAGCCAGGTAAAGTTGTCGGCTATTTCGACTCCGTCACTTCCCTTAATGTACGTCTTGACAAATACTATTCCTGAGAAATCATTCATGTTCAGCTTAGAGATTACTTTTCTGCCGTCGGACGAAATGGATTGAAGGGACGATTCTTCTTTCAGCAGTTTGCCCGCCACATTATACAGCCTGACCGTAACATTCAGGTCTTTTCTGTCTTCAGGGGTCGCATTGACTAATGTAATCTCGTGCGTAGCCGGATTGTAGATGGCATTTACTGGCTGGTTGGCTTTTTTAAGTCCGAAATATCCTGCGTTGGTATCGTAGTAGTAATCGTATGTTTGCCAAACCATGGAAGGCCATGCCGACTGGCTCATCCACATCAACATGCCGTTGCTGCCGTTGGTATAGACCGCTTCAAACATGGATTTGTGGCCTTCGTAATTGACTGCCTGCGCCAGACGCGAGAAAGAAGTCAAATCGTCGAACGTGCCGTAACGGCGCATCTTATCCATAAATGCTCCTCCGCCCTGCGCTCCTCCGGTTGTGAAATCGTGTATGCCCCAAACTTCATCTATAGGCCATTGATGTTCGGGCGGCAGGAATTTCAGCAGACTTTCAAGAGCCGGAACATTGGGCATTCCGCGTTCGCTGTGCAGGGTCGCGCCGGTGTTCCGGTAATACCATTCCGGGTCCTGCATAGAATAAGGCCCGAATCCGCTGACAGAGCCGCCCGCCGAATGCGGAATGTAATGGCGCGTGCCGTCAAGGTCTTTCGTGCAGCGGTCAAGTTCGCGATTCAGGGTAGCGGGGGGATCGCCTTCGTTGCGTCCGCAATACAGGGCAAGCGCGGCGTGATAGCGGTTGCGTTTGACCTTATCGACGGCGTTTTGCATAAACATAGTTTCGTTGTTCGGATTGGGGCCGTCGCTCGGATTCGCCAGCCAGAAATCATCCCATATCAGAACGCCGTATTTGTCGCAGGCATGATAAAAATCCTCGTTGCCGGTCATGCCTACCCAGTTGCGAATCATAGTCAGGTTGGCCTCCGCATGAAGCCGGACTTTCGTGTCGTAGTCGGCGGCGGTAGCGGCAAGGTTGGAATCGTCCATGCCCCAGTTTCCGCCGCGACAGACTATGCGGACGCCATTGCAGTAAATAGTTAGCGGACGTTCTGTGCGATAGGTAAATTCGCGGACTCCAAAATCAAATGTCCGGCGGTCGGAAGCTTGTCCGGCTATTTCAGCCGTAAGTTCTGCGGTATAGAGAAACTGTTCGCCGTAAGTAACCGGCCACCACAAACGCGGATTGTCCATTATCACTTCGGCAACTGTTACTTCGCGGGTTTCATTGCCATTCAATGTAAGCGGACTGCTCTCAAAAGTGATGTTGCCGGGCATTATCCGGCCTTTGGCGATAACCTCGCGAGGGGTAGTGGCGGCATTGTGCAGTTCGGTTTTCACAGTCAGCCGGGCTTTGGAATAATCCCTGTCTTCCATATCCGTAACAATCCAGGGATTCGCGATTCGGACGTCCTGCGTGCAGGAAAGATATACATCGTTGTAGATGCCGATGTTCCGGCCCCGGATGGTAGGCGTCCAGTCCCATCCTACGGAGGCATGTACGGTAGGATTGTCGGCGCCGAGTATGCCGCCGTTGCCGCCGGGCGATTCTTGGGTTTGAATGGTAACTGCGCCGGGGTTGTCGTTTTTGTGAATCAGGACGGCCAGATAATTATCCTCGCCGATGTATTTGCTTATATCGAAATTTCCGCGGATAAAAGCGCCGTCGATGCGTCCAAGGTAATGACCGTTGAGCCATACCTCGGCTTTCCAGTTGATGGCGTCGAAGTTGAGCCATACTGTTTTTCCTTTTTGAGCGGCAGGAATTTTGAATTGGTTGCGATACCAGAAATCGGAATGGAAATAACTGTCGGAAATCAGTTTCTGTTGGTCTCCGTAATTGGGATCGGGTATGGCGCCGGCCAGAAGGTAGGATGTTAAAACCGTGCCGGGTACTTTGGCGGGCAACCACGACCGTGCGTCGAAACCGGCAGTAGAGATGGCCGCGCCGTCCCGCTTCACTTCCGAAGAGCGTTGCAAGCGCCAGTTTCCGCCGCGCAGGTATTGCGTTCCGTCGGCGAGCGGCTCGGGTTGTTTCCCGATATTGTATTCCAGTGAATTGGATCCAAACACCTGCATCTCGGTCAATGCAAAACGCTTGCCGCTGCCTTTCACGCACAGCAAACGGACATAACGAGCCTTCCGTCCGGCGAGGGAATGGGTCGCTTTGCCACCCTTGCCCTTGCTTTGCGAAAAGGCTGTTTCCCAGTCGCGGGCATTGTCCGACACTTGCAGGTCGTATTCCTCGGCAAGGTCTTTTGTATCCCAGTAGAGCGTTACGGATCGAAGGTCGCTCTCGACGCCCAGATCAACGTATATCCATTCGTTTCGGTTGCCGGCGCTCACCCATCGGCTGTCCAGCTCCGTACTTTCGGCAGCGCGTTCGATGACTGTCACGCCATTCGCATCCAGCAAATCCCATTCCGACAACTGTGTACGCGCATCTCCCCGATTGGCGGTAATCTTCAGGCGATAATACCTGTATCGACCGGGGTGTGCGATTTTATAATTCCTTGTTTCTCGCCGCCGGTTGAACGTTTCGCCGCTGCGGCTGTCAAGCAAGGTATATTCGACGCCGTCGTTCGAGCCTTCCACTTGCCAGTCTTTGGGGTCGCGTTCGGGGCCGTCGTTGGCGGATGTTATGGAATAGTTTTCCGCCTTCAGGGATTTGTTGTTTGCCAACTGAATCTGTAGCCAGCTTGCGTTGTGGAAAGTAAGCCATTTGGTATTCTGCTTTCCGTCGAAAGCCTGTTCGGGCATTTCGGCTTCTGGACTGTCGGCGAAGCTGTCGCTAAAGACATGCGAAGCGCTCTTGGCCACCGTGAAAATGCCATCGGTTGCAAGCTGTCCGGTCTGGTTGAAATTGGCGGCGCTCGACTGGTAAACCGCTCTGCGGAGAGCGATATTGCGTTCTCCGGAAGTAGTCGCGCTGCACTGCGTTTCCATTAAGGAAAAGCATACTGCCGGGAGTAACAAGATTAAATTCTTCATTCTTTATTAAAGTGTTAAATACATACTTATAATTGACTACAAAGATAGTAAAGTTTTTTTATAAGAAAATTGGCCGGTAGAGAACTTGGCAAGAAATATTTTTTTGCTCCCTTGCCGTAAACTCATATTGAGCCTTTCGATTTTAATTCAAACAGTAATCGGATTCCGATTGTCAAGAATCTTGACGGACACAATCCGGCTAGATTCTTATCGTCCGCAATGCTGACGGAAACAATCCGGACAGATTCTTATCGTCCGCAATGCTGACGGACACAATCCGGCTAGATTCTTATCGTCCGCAATGCTGACGGACACAATCCGGACAGTATTCCGACTGTCCGCAATGCTGACGTATGCAATAAAGATAGTATTCTAAATAATATCAATGATATTGAACGCAATCAACATTCAATTATAAATAATTCTAACTGAATCATACGCAATTCTAACTGTCTTCAGTGCTGCATACTTTTTTACCGACATTTTGAGACTATGTCTTGAAGGATTACCGCAGGGTTACAAATCCTGTGTGGCAAGAGGCTTTGCAGCCTGCAATATACAGGTATTGCAACTCCTGCGGTTTCCTTGCAACCGTTTCAGCGTATTCCTCCGAAACGTTGACGGATAGAAAAAAGATGAATTTAATATCACCATATCCCATCCTGCTATGAACAATTCTGACTGAATCATCTGCAATCAGCATCCGACTATGAACAATTCCGGCTGAATCATCTGCAATAAGCATCTTACTATGAACAATTCCGGCTAAATCATACAAAATCACAGTCAATCATACAAAATCATCATCCTGTTACCGGCAATTCATACAGAATCATACTAATCATACAAAATCACAGTCCTAATGTGACTTAAACCTCAATCCGTTATAGTTATGGTCGCCGCCCTCAAAGTAGTACGTCACCTTGTGTTTGCCTTTGGTCAGATGAAATACCGGCGGTGCAACGCCATTCTGTTCGCAATAGTAACGCCATGCGCTCCAGTCGTTGTTGTTCACCATTGCATAGCGTGCCGACTGGACTCCATCGACCTCGATATGACAAGCCGCTCCGCCGCCGTTGACGGATATGTACCAGTCAATTTCGTAGTCGCCTTCATCCTCCACTTGCACGGTGTACGCCAGCCATTCGCCCGCTCCGGTATAACCTATATTTCCGCCGTCGCCTTCAATATCCACTGCGCCGCTTTGAGTATCTCCGCGACTTGAGCGGTAGTTAGCGCCACCGCTTCCCGGATCGTGGTTTGTGTTGGAATCGTGAAAGCCAACGCCGTCGCCTCCGAGGTCGAAATCACCCGGTCGAACAACAGTCTCGCCCGTACGCACATAAGTGATGTAATCGTTAAATGTACCTGTATAGCTTGTCCGCGCGACGGAAAAAGTATCCACCGCCGTAGCTTCGGGCAGGAACAGGGTAGAGTAGCTTATCTCGCCCGAGCCGTAACCGTCGAGATGCGACGACTGTGCGCTGACCGGAAAAACCTTCGATACCGGCAGTCCTGCATCATTGTTGTAGAAGAAATTCACCCAGTTGCCGGTCTGATTTCTCCATGTGATGGTAATGCCGTTGCCGAACTTTGACGCCATGCTAATTTCCCTGTTCACAAGCGAGTTTTGATAGACGTCTCCATAAGCCTTGACATTAAGTTCGAGAGGCGCCGATTCGTTACCGAACTTGTCGTAAGCAAATACACGGAACAGATAATTGCCGTCATTCAGGTTGTTGTAGTAGAGGGAGATTGTACCGCTCTGGTAGTTAATCTCCGTTTCCTGCGACTCGTTGTTGTCCACGCGGGTCACTTTAACGCTCTTGATTCTGTCGTTCGTGATTGTCAGTGTCAGAGCGGCGCGTTTCTTACCCGGTATGCCGGTCACCTTGTCAACCGTGGGCACGATGCTTGCAACAGGAATCTCTTTACGGATACCGTCCATCAGAACAATTATACCGGTTGTTCCGACGCCTACCGCTTCGACAAGTCCGCCGTCGGTTACCGTGGCGACGGCCGGATCGTCCGACGACCAGCTAAATGCTCCGGAAGCAGGGCTTGCCGTAAGCTGAATCCTGTCGCCTAAATACAGACTCAACGAATTTTTGTTCACATAGAAATCCCTTTCTATCTCCTTGTCGTATTTGTCACCGCATCCCGACATGCTCCATCCGAGCGCAATAACACATATTACTTTTATTAAAATATTTGTTTTCATGCTTTGAATCTTTTAATATTTATCTTCTTTAAATTCAAGTCTCAGCTCTTCTTTCATCTGGTTGACGGTGCTTCCTACCGTGTATTTGTAGTTCAGCAGGAAGGTTTTGAACTGCTTGCCGTAATCGTCCTTTTCAATCTTGAAGATGTTGGGAAAATTCGGGTCGTCGTCAACCTGTTCAACTTTCATGTCTTTATACGACGAAATACTGACTTTGTTGTCATCATCTATTTCAAGCAGAATAGCGCTCTGGTTGATGGTAGCAATATCCGACTGAAACGGTATCGTACCGGCCATTATGCGCACCTTGTTTCGGCTGATGGGGTGCATGGGTTTGATACCCGGAATCTGGACATTGTTAAGAGAGCCTCTCAAGCTGTAGTTCGTAGTTGATTCCTGGGTAGCGTACTGATTTTTAATCATTACCCGATAAAGGATGTCGCTTTTATCCGGGTTGACTTCATAAGCCGAAAAGCCATCGACCTTGAGCGAAATGAAGTAAACCGAATCGGGCGACAGGCCGTCTGGCCGGATTCTGATTTTCATCCGTCCGCTTTTCGTCCCTGCCGGAATGGTGAAACTGTAGCTGTCGATGTCGTACTTGTCGGTTGACAGCAGATGAGCGAACTTGGCCGCGTCCATGTCGAAATTGTCTTTATTGTAATTGTCAAACAATTCGATGTCATGAATCAGGGTAACATTAATATCCGTTTCGGTAGGGTTCGAGCCTCCTACGGAAGCGGCGACATAGCCTACCGATTCCGGTAAATCAAGGTCGTGCACAACGGTAAAGATATTGTAGTCGTCGGTGCTGATAAGAGCAAACACCTTCTTGTACAACTCTCCTTCAAACAGTTGATCTTCGTTGCAGGAAACCGTTCCCGCCAGAATAATCAACATCATTATATATCTATTTAAATATTTCATATCATGTAAATTTTAATTTATTAATTTGACTGTTCAACTATTTCCTTGTAATTCACAATTCATAATTCACAATTCATAATTCTTTAATAGTTTTCCCATCCCGGATTCTGGTCAAGTGAAGGCATGCGCCGGATTTCGTTTTTCGGTATAGGCACAAAGACCAGCCGTCTGTTCACAACGCGGCTTCCTATTCTGGAAGTATTCGGAATCACACGTTGATAGAAGCCCGCTTTAGGCGCATCCACATTCATACCCATTATAGGCTCGCTGTCCTCACTCTCGTAAATACCCCAGCGACGAACATCGAAATACCGCCGGTTTTCGTGCAGCAGTTCAACCATGCGTTCCTGTTCCAGTGCAGTCTGTACCGCCTGAGGGTCGGAAAGTTCCGCAGCCGACAGACCGGGCAGTCCTGCGCGGTAACGTATCATATTAAAGTATCTTTTGATTTCGTTGACGTCGCGCGTAAAAGTCTGAGACTGCTCGCCGACAACTACCGTCTGGCTGCCGCTGATGTTATTGAGAGCTTCGGCGTAAGAAAGCAGAATTTCGGCATAGCGGATTATCGGAAAAGCCTTGTTCATCCGCCGGCTGTTTGTGCCCGAAAAGGCGTCAACCGTGTTGATGAACTTCTTGATTACATAACCTGTGGGAGTAGTATTCACCGGATTGCTTACCACGCCTTTGCCGTTGGTTTCGCCATAGTAGTATGTAACGGTCATGTTGTAATGACCGGCAGCCTGAGTAGAGGAGCATGGCCAGTAACATTCGCAAAACCCTATCGAAGCATAAAACCGCGCTTCACGGTTGATATACATGTTGAAGACCTCGCCCGAAGGAGTGAATCGGTAGCCGGAAAACGATTTCAGTTCGTTGCCGCTCGTAAAGCCTGTTTCGGAATACGGACAGTCGGGGCTGAAGTCGTTAATCTGTCGTCCGTCAGCCATACGGAAGGCGTCCACCACTTTCTGCGTCACGGATATTCCGTTATTGCCGCCGTTGGCAGCGGGGAAAGACAGACCTGCATTATTGTTCACTGTACCGGAGTTTCGCGCCCATACAAATTCCGGATTTGTAACCGTGGTTGACTCGCCGTTGAATAATTCCGAATAAGACCTGAAGGGGTCTATACCGGCCGCTCCGTCGGGATATGTTTTGTAATAATCAGGGTCGGAGGTAACATTTGGTGGAAGCGCGGGCGTTTCGTCGTCGGCGTCCACCGTGTAGAGCCTGTACAGTGGAGTTCCGGCTTCGCTCAAGTCCATGACGCGCTTGGCGGCGGCAGCGGCGACAGCCCAGCGTGTTTCGTCGTAAGTCTGCGAAACATAATGTACGCCGTCGGCTTTGCGTTTCCAGTTACCGAAGAAAGTATGTGCAGCCTGTCCGCCGTTATATAGCGGGCTTGCGTGCATCAGCCTCAGCCGCGCAATCAATCCGTAAGCGACGCCCTTGGTAGGACGCCCGAAGTCCATGATCGGAATCTTTAGCGGTATTAACGACGCAGCCTGTTCCAGTTCGGAGCAAATATACTCCACCGCCTCGTCGTAGGTAACGCGGCCGCGGTCGTAATAGTCCATCGGCTCGTTGTTTTCCACTATCTCTTCGCCCAGTATGATGGGAGGACCGAAGTTCATCAGTAGATTGTAATAGGCATAGGCGCGTATAAAACGTGTATATCCCAGAACTTGCAACCTTTCGGACGCCGTGAAATCCTTGGTCTCTTCGATACGTGTAAAGATAGTGTTGCACTTGCGGATAATCTTGTAGAGGTTACCCCAGGTATTCAGGCTGCCCATGTTGTCGGGCGTTACTTCGCCAAGTGCAAAAGCCATTCCCCTGTAATCGTTGGCAGACATCAAGGTGAAAGCTTCGTCGGTGGCCAGGGGGCCGGGCGTATAGGCGCTGGAGAAAATCTGACCCTCGTCGGGAAACATGGTAGAAGCGCCCCACATATAGGCTTCGACATATCTCTTCTGGCTGAAGATGGAATCCAGTTTCAATTCGTTGGAAATATAACTGTCGATATTCAGGAAATCATTACAGGACGACAACATTGCTGCCGCAACGCATATAGTGATAACCGGTTTTAAAATCATTCTAATATACATAACATTAAATTTTTAAAGATGAATATATAACTGTAAGGAATAAATGGAAGGAAGCGGATAGACACGTCCGTTCCTGCTTGCCTGTTCGGGGTCAAAAAGTTTCACCTTGTCCCAGACGTAGAGGTTGCTTCCCACTAACTGAAGGTCAATGGAAGATACTCCCATCTTCTGCAAATAATTGTGCTTCAGATTGTAGTTAAGCGTTACTTCCTGCAGCCTCAGATAGCGGGCGTCGCCCTGCCAGAAATCGGAGAGTTGCATATCGTTGATATTGTAGTTATACTGTAGCCTCGGAAAACGTGCGTTTGGATTTTCCGCCAGTGCAGGGTCGATGCCGTTGGCTATGGCGTAATCCCTGGGAATCCAGCGGTTGTGCGGGTCGGCAACTATGGAGAGTACATTTCCCCTTTCGCCCATATTGAACGGATCGTAGCCTGCGTCATAACCTTGTGCTATATGGAAATAGTCCGTTTTGCCGGTGCCCTTAAACAGTACGCCTATCGAGATTTTTTTATAGGCAAACTCGCCTCCGAAACCGTACATCAGTTTTGGATACGTGCTGTAGGAGAGAGGCACTCTGTCGTCCGAATTTATTTTTCCATCGCCGTTGATGTCCATATATTTGATGTCTCCCGGCATTACCGAGCCTCCGAATGTCTGGATTGGACTGTATTTAATATCGTCTTCATCCTTGAAAAGTCCGAGCGCCTTGTATCCGCGAATCACTCCGTTAGGAAATCCGGTATTCTCCAGATATGGATACCTCTGATATACCTGTTCCCAGTTTTGAACCATATTTTTGGAATACGTGAAATTGCCTCTTAGCGTGAAAAACATGTCCTTGTTTATTTCCTGAGAGTAGGAGATGTTGCCGTCGGATCCGTAGCTTTTCATTTTACCGACGTTTCCATACGGCATGCTTATCAGACCCACATAATCGGGCACCTGTATGCGCGGCTGAAAAATACCGTCGCGCTGGTCGTTGAAGAAATCCACTACAAAGGAAATCTTGTTGTCCCAAAGCTTGCCTTCTAAACCAAGGTCGGCTTTGATTGCTTTTTCCCATGCAAGATTGTCGGCTCCAATCACATTTTCATTGACTGTTTCGGTGGTATTTCCGCCCCATATACTCCCGGTACCGGTACTTATCAGGGTCAGATACGGGAATCGGTTTGTGCCGGCAAGCCGGTCGTTTCCTACCGAGCCGTAAGAGCCTCTTATCTTGAAAAAGTTAAGCAGCGGTAAATTATCCGTCATCCACTGGTAATTGGTTGGAATCCATCCTAACGAAATGGAAGGGAAGAATCCGTATTGCTTGCCGGGCATGAAATTCTCGGAGCCTGTGTATCCGAAATTGAAATCCACCAGATAAGTATCCCTGAAACCGTAGGTGAGCCTGCTGGAAACACCCTGATACCTGACCGGTATAGCGCTAAGGCTGCTGTTTGCATCGCTGACTCTTTTCTGGTCGCTGATATAATAATATACCAAACCGGATACGCGATGGTCGGTATTGATAACCTTGTCGTAGTTAAGATTCATTTCCAAATGATATTTCCGGTATCTGTCCATACTGCTGCCGTAAGTTACTGCGCTCGCCTGCAGCATTTCCTGCATCACAAGTCTGCCGTTGGCGTTTCTTGCTATCGCATGATAAAGGGCAGGCTGCGTGTAACGCAATTCATTAAACGAACTCTGTATATCGTAAGCGCCCTGTATCTTGAATTTCAGTCCTTCCAGCAACGCATCCAGATTCTGGTTGAGAGCCAGAGTCATCTTTCCCTGATAGTCTTCGTTGGACGACTGTCCGGTATGATTTATCAATACGTAAGGCGATATCTGGTCGTTCGATCCGGTAGCCGGCAATTGCCCTGTAGAATATATTGTTGGAAACAGCAACGGAGTGATATTTGCCTGTGCATCCCACAGATAGTCGGTATTGGCTATACCCGGCTCCGTGCGTATGGCAAGAAAGCCGTCCGCTCCAAAATACATCGTTGTGGATTTTGTCAGGTTGATGTCGAGATTGGTCCTGAACGAGTATGTATCGTACCCGACATTGGAAGAGTAGGGGCTGCTTTTATCCTGCCTGTATGCGGCGTCTTCTGTTCCCACGCCAAGACTGATAAAGTATCTGGCGATATTTCCTCCGCCACGCGCGGAAGCATAGTAAGACTGTCTGAACGAAACAGGTTTAAGTATTTCGTCCTGCCAGCTGACGTCGGGATACATGTCGGGATCAAGACCGTCCTTGATAATATCCAGATCAATGGGAGTGTATAATGCATCGTCGCCGCGCACAACCCGCGCTTCATTGGCTAATTTTGCATAATCGTAAGCCCTCAGATAGTTGGGCAGTCTGCGTAACTGGGAAATGGAGAAATTGGCGCGTGCAGTGATTTGCATTTTACCTTCCTCGCCTTTCTTGGTGGTAACCAGGACTACTCCATTGGCGCCGCGTACGCCGTAAACGGCTGTAGCCGAAGCGTCTTTCAGTACGGAGAAGGTCTCAATATCGGCGGCGTCAATTGCGTTTAGGTCGCCTTCAAGTCCGTCAATCAGCACCAAAGCTCCGCTGCTGGCGCCGAATGTGCCTATACCGCGCACCCAGAACTCGGCGAGATTCTTCCCCGGCTCTCCGCTTGTCTGCATGCTAATCACACCGGCAACCCTTCCGCCCAAAAGGGAAGTAACGGAAGATACAGGAGTTTGCAGGTCTTTGACGTCAACGGTGGTAACAGCCGACAACGCGCTTATCTTTCGCTGACTGCCCAATCCGACTACTACAACTTCGTCCAACTGTCCCGACAGGGCAAGATTGAACTCAATGTTTTTCTTCTCCTCGGTAACCAGAAATTCCGATTTTTGGTAGCCTATATATGAAGCTACAATCACGTCGCCTCTGACAGCCTTGATGCTGAACCTGCCGTCCATATCGGTAACGGTACCGATTCCGGGCTTGTCTTTCAGATATACCGTAGCGCTGATCATGGTCTCGCCGGTTTCGTCCAGAACGATTCCTTCCATGGTGAAGGTCTTCGCGTCCTGCTGCTGCGCGGACAGCGCAAAGCAGCCGAATAACAATAATATAAATATACTCTTTTTCATAGGATTAAATTATTTGTTTATTCGATGGTTAATTTTCTGACACGGCTATTGTTAAAGTCTGCGACATAAACAGAGCCGTCATTGCCTACTACTATTCCGTTGGGATTGTTGAACAGAGCTTCTTCTTTTCCTCCGTCTTTCCATCCCGACTGACCGGGTATTCCTACCACGGTTTCTACAATTCCTTCAACAGTGTTCAATCGCCGGATGCAATGATTGTTGTAGTCGGCAATGTAAAGATTGCCGTCCTGGTCGAAGAATACCTGCTTGGGATTGTTGAACTGGGCGACTTCCAGAGTGCCGTCCCTGTGTCCTCCCGCATTGGTGCCGCACAGCTTCTGATATGTTCCTTCCGGATCGGTAATATCCAGTGTATAGATAGTGTTTGATACGGGGGAATTGCCTCCGCCGCCCGCACCGTAAACAATATACAGGATATTCTGATTGATAGGATGGAACGCCATGCCGTAGCAGTCTGCCTGAGGCGTTCTGAATACTATTTCTCCCTCATTCGTTTTGGTATTCAGTCTTACCAGCTGACCGTTGTAGTGGTGTACATACGAGTAACCGTCATAAGGACAGAAAATCATGGCTTTTTTCCACGGATTCGACGGAAGGTCGGTGCTGCCTTCTTTCCATCGCCATGTTTTTATCCTTGGCGCCCAACCGTCTTTCGGGTCGAAGTAATAATACTG
>JAITPV010000074.1 GCA_031289275.1 Tannerella sp. | reverse complement strand
CAATGAAGCGTAGCGATTGGGGGATAAGCGATCATCCATACATACTACAACCTGAAAGGTTGAATAATTCTGCTCTTTTTTATTCAACCCTTACGGGTTGTAAGTGAGAGTACTATCTTCGCTATCCCCAATCGCTGCGCTTCATTGGGGGTTATTCATATTGAACACTTCGTGTTCTGCCGACAATCGTCATTTTTACTTGTTTGATTTTTTTTATAGTACCTACCAATGACGGGTGGGTTAGTCGGGGAATGTGGGTGTGTCGGGAAAAGACCGGAGGTCTTCATGTGAATAACCCCCAATGAAGCGCAGCGATTGGGGGGTAGTGGAGGTAGGATGTGGGGAGTGAAAGCCGCCCTCTCATCCTCCCCGACCCGGAGGGTCGCATGTTTATAGCAAGTGCTACGACCGAGGAGGTGCGACTCCGAAGGAGTCGAATGTCTGTCGCGACGGATTGGGCTATAAACATGTGAATTTCCTTATTTTTTGAACAATAATCTAAGGTACGCGAAGAGATTGTGTGACCATTATGGCTACTATGGGCGAAGGGGGAAATAAGGATTGTTCAAAGATTCAATTCTCAATTCAGAACGTCTTTTTTGATCCTTCGGAAAACTTTTTCGAGGTCATTCTTGTTATAGGGGTAAACGGCCACCGGCAAAGGATGACGGGACGAATTTGCACCATACCATGTGTTTGGTCTAATTGCAAAAATACTATAAACATGGTATTGTTTGCCTGTTTTTCCCACCATACCTTTGTTTCGGTCATAGAAATTATTTTTAGAATGAATAAACTTTTTAAATTCATGAAGCATTTAAATTCAAATTTGTCTCATAGACTTTTAGGTTCTGCCATAAAGGGAAGCCTTGCCGGTATCCTCTTTTTGGCAAGTATATCCGATGGATTCGCTTCCGGCGCTGACGCGGCGGGAAATTCATTAGGCACAACGTATTCTTTGTCACAACAAGGAATCGTCATTACCGGCTTCGTAACCGACGAGTTCGATTTGCCGCTACCGGGCGTAACCGTGCTGTTGGCAGGCACCTCGACCGGTGTAATAAGTGATGTGGATGGGAAATATTCCATCAACGTCCCTGATGGAGATGCCGTGCTGGTGTTTTCGTTTGTCGGTTACGCCACGCAGGAAGTGATTGTGGGCAACCGGACCGGTATCAATATCACCTTGCATGAAGATACACGGCAGTTGGAAGAGGTGGTAGTGGTCGGGTACGGTACTCAGAAAAAGATCAGCCTGACCAATTCCGTATCGCAGATTACGGGAAGTGATCTGATCGACAGACCCGTTTCGACGATTCAGCAATCGCTGCAAGGGAAACTGCCCGGTGTGACCGTACTGGATCTGGGCGGTTCTCCCGGACGCTCAACGGCAAACATTCGTATTCGCGGTATCACCACGTTTAATACCAACAGCAGTACAACGAGTGGTTATGACCTGTCGAAAAATAACGCATTAGTCATTGTCGATGGCATCGAACAGGATTGGAGCAATATCAACCCGAACGATATTGAATCGGTGTCGGTACTGAAAGATGCTTCTTCTACGGCGATCTATGGCTCAAGGGGAACGAATGGGGTTATCCTCGTAACGACCAAAGGGGCGAAAAGCGGGAAAGTGCAGGTAGACGTCAGCAGCTACATCGGCTGGCAGCGTTCCAACAATACGCCCGAACCCATGAGTTTGGAAGCTTACATGAAGGAGCAGCAATGGGCGTACAAAAACGCAAACGCCAATCCTTTCCCCCAGAAATTTACGGACGAAAGCATCCGGGAATGGGTGAGTGCAACCGACAGGGAAAAATATCCCCTCCCTAACACGTGGTTTCAAACCTTGCTTCACACAGCGCCGCAGTACAATACCAACATAGCAATATCCGGCGGAAACGACATTGTCCGCTCCCGCTTAAGCGTGCGTTATTTCGACCAGCAGGGAATCATTGACAACAACGGAAGCAACCTGACGGAAGGCAAACTCAATACCGACTTTACCGTGTCGCCGACCATCCGGGTCAGTACCATCCTGGATTACCGCAACAATAATTATTACTATCCTACGATGGATGCCGGCAACCCATTGAACCGTTTCCTGCACGGCACGCTCTGGGCGGTGCCCAAATATGCGGATGGAACGTATGGACTGAGTACACAGTCCGCCAATCCGTTGATGTTTATCGAAAAAGGCGGATTGTCACGTACCAAAAACGATTATTTCACAGGCAACGTCAAAGCCGATTGGGAAATCATCAAGGGGCTGACGCTGTCCGGTCAGTTGGGGATGGCCTATAATACGGTTTACCAGAAAAATTATACCAATGCCTACACCAATACGGACAAGAATACGAATATCACGTATACGGCAGCCAACAACAACCTGACCGAAGTGCGCAACAATACGCGCGAATATACCTGGAACAACCTGCTGACGTACAAGATTGCAACCGGCAATCACGATGTCACGGCCTTGTTGGGCTATTCGCAGATAGGAAGTAACAAAAATTTCCTTTCGGCTTACCGCGAACGTTTTTACAACAACGATATAGCCTCTGTCGAACAAGGGGCGAATGACGGGACAAAAACAAACACCGGCAGGGACGAAGAATATGGCTTGCGCTCGTATTTCGGCCGTATCAACTACGGGTATGCCGGCAAATACTTGTTGGAAGCAAACGGACGGTACGACGGTTCATCCAAATTTACCGGCAACAAACAATACGGTGTCTTCCCCTCGTTCTCTGCCGGATGGATTATTTCGGAAGAGGCTTTTTGGGAAACGCTTCGTTCAACCGTCAATATTCTGAAATTGCGCGGGTCATGGGGCGTAACCGGAAACCAGTCGGTGGATTTGTACAGCTATTATGCCTCATTGGTATCCCAGGGATATAATTTCGGCGGCTCACCCGTGTCGGGCTACCGGCAGACCGCGCTGGCAAATACCGAATTGGGCTGGGAATCCACTACCCAGACAGATATAGGAGTGGTTACTACTCTTTTCAACACGTTGGAGCTAACGGTTGATTATTACAAGAAAACGACGAACGACATCCTGCTGAACCTGGATATTCCGGCTACCGTAGGTCTGTCGGCTCCTCCGCAAAATGCAGGTATTGTCGAGAATAAAGGCTGGGAATTTAGTTTCAACTTCCGCAACAAAACCACTTATGGATTGGGTTACGGATTGAGCGGAAACTTCAATATCAACCACAACAAGGTGACCGACCTGAAAGGTACAGGCCCCTATTTTGCAGGCGATTTCAATACAAATCCCTATTATACCATTGCCGAAGGATTACCTATCAATACCTTGTGGGGATACAAAACCGACGGGTTGTTTCAGACGGTCGAAGAGATACAGGCATACCGGGATTCCGGTCATGGATTCAACCAGGGGAATCCCCAACCGGGCGATGTGAAATTTCTTGATCTGAACGAGAACGGCGCGATGGATGCCGGAGACATGCGTGAAATAGGTCATTCTTTTCCGACATATACGTATGGATTCAATGTCGAACTGTCGTATAAGGATTTTGAGCTGAGCGCCTTGTTCCAGGGGGCGGCCGATGTGGACGTGCGCCTTTCGGGAGCCTTGGCCGAAATGGGTAATCAGGAAGGCTTTGCTCACAAAATTTACGAGGGGAATTACTGGACGCCCGATAACACGGATGCCCGATTTCCGCGCCCCGTAAAGTTCAACCTCAAAAATCTCGCCTCTTCCGACAGGATGATTCTGGATGCGTCCTACGTGCGGCTGAAAGATTTGCAACTGGCCTATAACGCCCCGCAGTCGCTGTGGAAAACGTCTCTGATCAAGAAAATAAGGGTATATGCTTCCGTAACGAATTTGTTTACGATTTCCAAATTGAATGAATGGAATCTTGACCCGGAAGTAGAATCGGGACGTGCGCAATATTTCCCCCAAACTTCGTTATATACCATCGGTCTTAATCTTCAATTCTAAAACATTTAAATTATAAGCATATGAGCACAAAAATATTTTATAAAGCATATAAGCACATGCTATTCATCGCACTCATGGCCGTCGGCTGTGTGTCGTGCGATAGCGGTTTGCTGGAGACTATTCCCAATGACCGTATTTCATCGGATATTTACTGGCAAACGCCCAATGACGCCCTTTTAGCGGTTAATTCACTGTACGACGATCTGGAAGGGACGAATCTGCTGACGTTTGACGCCCTGACGGATATTGCCCATACAAACGACCCGTTCGAAGTGCAGGCAGACATTGAAAAAGGGAACTATGATGCGTTAAACACAAAGATTTATAACCAGTGGGCGAGTGCATACAAGGGAATTGCCGCAACGAACTTCTTTCTGGAGAATGTAGACAAAATCTCCTTCACCGACGAAAACCTGCTGAAGCGATACAAAGCCGAAGCGCGTGTGTTGAGGGCATACCAGTACATTAAATTAGTGCCGCTGTTCGGCGGCGTCCCTTTGGTGACGCACCCGCTGACGCTGGAAGAATCGCGCAAACTTACTCGCGAAACAGCTGATGGGATATGGAACTTCGTGGATCAGGAACTGGAGGAAGTATACGGATGGCTGCCGGATGCGTATGATGCGAAAGATCAGGGACGCATCACCAAGTGGGCGGCATTAGGACTGAAGGCGCGGGCGGCTTTGTATGCCGGCAATTACCGCAAAGCGGCGGACGCGGCTGCACTGATTATCAACAGCCGGAAGTTTTCGCTTTATCCGAATTACGAAAAGCTATTCCTGTATGAGGCGGAAAACAACGGGGAAGTCCTGTTTGACAAACAATTTATCAAGGATTTATATTCCAACAACGTATTCGCTTTATTAGCGCCGTATAGCCAGAAAAATGCGAACAGCCAGTATGTCCCTACGAAAGCCCTGGCGGATATGTTCCAAACGGCCGACGGCAAAGACATCGCCGATCCCGACAGCGGATATGATCCCGGACATCCGTATGATCATCGCGACCCGCGTCTGCATTTCTCCCTGTTCCTCGATGGTGATGTACTGGCCGACGGAACGGTGTTTCGCCCGGCTCCGAACAGTGGGTCGAACGACGCCGTCGGAAAATCCTATCATAATTCTACCACCGGCTTTAATATCAAAAAGTACATCAACCCGGAAGACTATGCCAACACATCGAACTCCGGGATCAACATTATTTTATTGCGTTATGCCGAAGTGCTGCTTACCTATGCCGAAGCAAAGGTGGAGCTGCACGAAACGGATCAATCGGTATACGACGCCCTCAATCTTGTGCGAAACGGACGGGAAGATGTGAAGTTGCCTTCCGTAGCCCCCGGTCGGACGGAGGCTGCCCTGCGTTCGATTGTCCGCCGGGAACGCGCCGTAGAACTGGCGTTTGAAGGCTTCCGGCTGGCCGACATTCGCCGATGGCGGATTGCCGAACAGGTATTGCCCGGCAATATTTACGGTATCACCTATTGGGACGATAACAATACGGTGCGGATCGTTCAGGTAGTGGCACAGATCCGCGCTTTCAGAGCAGACAGGGATTATCTGTGGCCGATTCCGCAAAAGGAACGGGACTTGAATCCGAACCTGACGCAAAACGATAATTGGTAAAACGGGAATTTAAAAACACACATACAGATGAAAAAATTGAATTATCTATTAATGGGGTCTACGGCGCTGGCAGGCGGCGCCATGTCATGTAAGGACGCGCACCGGCAGCCGGCGAACGAGGAGGGGCGACCGAATATTATCTTCGTCCTGACCGACGATTTGGGGTATTCCGACTTGAGTTGTTACGGCAATCCGGTTATTCATACGCCTTTTCTGGATTCGTTGGCGGGCGAAGGGGTGCGCGCCGTGAATTATGTGGTGACCAGCCCGTCCAGTACGCCGTCGCGGGCATCCCTGCTCACGGGCAGGTATGCCTCGCGGCTGAACCTGCCTCATCCCATCGGGCCGGGGTCGCCTCTGGGCATTGCCGACGAAGAGGTGACGATTGCCGAGGTGCTGAAGGGCGTGGGCTATAATACCGCCATGATAGGTAAATGGCATTTGGGCGACAACCGTACCTTCAGCCATCCGACCGCCCAGGGATTTGATTCCTATTTCGGTTTGTTATACAGCCACGACTATCGCGATCCGTATGTGAAAACCGACACGACGCTGAAAATCTTCCGCGACCGGACGCCCGAAGTCGTCCGGCCGGCCGATTCGCTGCTGACGTCGCTCTATACGGACGAGGCCATCCGCTACGTCAAGCAGCAAGGCAAAGACACGCCGTTTTTCCTTTATCTCTCCTACAACATGCCCCACCTGCCCATAGCGCTTGCCGCTCAGCCCCGGCGTTTGGACGACAAACGGGACAGTGGCGGCGAGCTGGGCGCGGTGGTAGGCGAGTTGGACGCCGCACTGTCGCGGTTATGGCAAAACCTGGAGGAGCAAGGCTTGGCCGACAATACGATATTCATCTTTTCGAGCGACAACGGCCCCTGGATTGAATACCCCGAACGCATGTCGGGCGACGGACTGACGCAACGCTGGCACGTAGGGGCGGCCGGCCTGTTCCGTGGCTCCAAAGGACAGACCTACGAGGGAGGCGTGCGCGAACCCTTCATTGTCTACTGGAAAGGGCATCTCCAACAGGGAATTTTGTTCAACCCCATCAGCAACGTAGATGTATTGCCTACCCTGGCCGCGTGGGTACACGCGCCGCTCCCGGACAGAACGCTGGACGGCCAGTCCATCGCCCCCCTGCTGACAGGCGAAGCCGACCGCCGACAGTATACGCACCGCCCAATATATCTGGTCAATAACGGAAAAGCGGAAGCCGTCAGAGACGGGGAATGGAAATACCGCGAAGTCCCCGGCGGAAAATCCCTCAGCAAAGGTATTATCGACGTGACGGAAAGCGGCCGACCGGAGCTATACAACCTGAACCGCGACCCCGGCGAGCGCGTCAATGTCATTCAACAGTATCCCGAAAAGGCGCAGGAATTAAAAATCCTGTTTGACGCTTTTCCGGGTGACCGGGAAAACTGAAAACGCAACAAATGAAACACTTTTCATCCGGTTAAATGCGAAAATGAAGCGCTGAAAACGGAAAAACCTTTGTCCCGATTGACGATTCGTATGTCCCGATTGACGATTGGGACGTACCGATTGTCAATCGGGACATACTTTTTCACGATCGGGACATACCGATTCACGATCGGGACGTACCGATTGACGATCGGGACATACCGATTGACAATCGGGACGTACCGATTCACGATCGGGACATACTTATTGACGATCGGGACATACTAATCCGCGATTGACTATCGCTAATTCATGCTTCGCAAGAGAGAAATCTTGGATACGCAGGTAAAAATTTCGCTGCGATTGTTCTGAAAAAAAAACAGCCAACAGGTTGAAAACACAAAATAAACAAATACCTTTGTCCTCAGTTCTAAAAAAACGCAGAATCAAATAAAAAAGGATGCCTTTGCGGCATCATAAAACAGTAGATTATATGAGAAAAAAAATGATCGCATTACCACTGTGCGCCCTTTTTCTGTTGGCAGGGTGCAGCAGTGACCGACCGGTATACAGGGATGCTTCCGCGCCGGTTGACAAACGGGTGAACGACCTGTTGAAACGGATGACGCTGGAAGAGAAAGCCGCCCAACTCGACATGCTCGACGCCGGCTCCATACTGGAATCGCCCACCGCCGTATCCCCCGAAAAGATGGACAAACTGATGAAAGAAAACACGTTTGGGTCTATCCACGATATGTATCCCCTATCGGCTACATTGAGTAACGACATCCAGCGGTATGTGCGCGAGCAGACCCGCCTCGGTATTCCTCCCATGCTGATTGAGGAAGCGCTCCACGGCTATCAGGGCGTGGGAGGCACGACGTTTCCGATACCGCTCGGCAACGCCTCCACATGGGATACCACGCTGGTCTATCGCATCGGCCGCGTCATCGGGACGGAAGCGCGGGCGCACGGAGTACATCTGGTACTCGGCCCGAACCTCGACCTGGCGCGCGAGCCTCGCTGGGGACGGGTAGAAGAAACCTTCGGCGAAGATACCTACCTCTCTTCGCGCATGGCCGTCAACATCGTGAAGGGGATTCAAGGCCATTCGCTGAAAGACGAAGACGCCGTTATTTCCGAACCGAAACACTTCGGCATACACGGTATTCCGGAAAACGGCAGCAACCTCAGCCCCGTCTATATCGGGGAGCGCGAAGCCCGTTCGACCCATCTGTACGTGTTTGAAAAAGCAATCAAAGAAGCTCATGCACACGGCGTCATGGCCGCTTATCATGAAATAGACGGCATACCCGTAGCGGGTAACTCCTGGCTGCTGACCGACGTCCTGCGCAAGGAATGGGGCTTTGAGGGGCTTGTTATTTCCGACCTGGGAGCGATTGCGCTTCAGTACAATAAACATTTCACGGCGGCGACGGAAGAAGACGCCATCGCTTCGTCCGTCAATGCGGGCGTAAACATGCAATTCTACGATTTTACGCACGAAAAGTTTGCCGCAGGAATCATCAACGGCGTGAAAAACGGCAAGATTTCGCAGGCCATGCTCGACAAGGCCGTCGGCGAAGTGCTGCGCATGAAGTTCGAGCTGGGGCTGTTTGACAACCCGTATACCGACACCACGCTTGTTGCAAAGGTATTGCACTCGCCCGAGCATCAAAAAACGGCTTACGAAGCCGCCCGCTCCTCCATAGTGCTGCTTAAGAACGACAACGGGACACTGCCTGCCCGAAAAGACATCCGGCGCATTGCGCTCATCGGGCGTCTGGCCAATGTTTCCTCCCTGGGCGGTTATTCTCCCCGGGGAGCGCATGGAGTGACCGTGCTCGAAGCCCTGCGGAAACGTTTCGGCGACCAGGTGGAAATAGACTGGCTGAACGGCGACATATCGCCTAACTTCACCGATATACCCACTTCGGCCTTTACCCGTGCCGGCGGCCAGGGCGAAGGGTTGGATGTGGCTTATTTCAACAGCCTGGACTGTTCGGGCGCCGCGGCCTATACGACGGTCGAGCCGGGTTTGTCGCACTATTGGCACAACCTCAGTCCGGCGCCGGGAGTCAATCTCGAACCTTTCTCGGCCCGGTTCAGCGGCACGCTCCACGTGACCACCAGCGGACTTTACGAAATAAGCCTTATTGCCAACAATTACGGACGTATCTACCTGGACGGCAAAATGCTGTTGGACAACTGGGACGACAAGCATACCGAAATGACGACCACCGCAACGGTTTTCCTTGAAAAGGGACGCGAAATCCCGATTGTTTCCGAATACGGCAAAGTGAACGATTTTGCCGGCCAGCGTATCAAATGGCGGTATGTAGGCGGGACTTCGGCGGCCGAAGTGAACCGGCGTACAACGGCGGCGGCGTCCAAAGCCGACCTGGTGTTGGTGGTGATCGGCGAAAGCGCCGACGAAGTGGGCGAAGCCAAAGACCGTCAGGACATGCACCTGCATCCGATAGACATAGACATGGTGAAAGCGGCGGCGGCAACCGGCAAGCCGGTAACAACGGTATTGCTCAACGGACGTCCGTTGATACTCAACGATATTAACGACCTTTCGCAGGCCATTGTGGAAGCCTGGTTTCCGGGCGAAGCAGGCGGCGAGGCCATTGTCGACGTACTGTTTGGCGACTATAACCCGTCGGGCAGGCTGACGATCGGTTTTCCGCAGTCGATGGGGCAGCTCCCCATTTACTATTCCCGCAAGCCGTCGGCCTCGCGTTCGTCCATCGACGGAAGCCCCGATCCGCTCTATGCCTTCGGACACGGCCTGAGTTATACGACGTTTGAATACAGTAACCTCGCGGTCAGTCCGGCCAATCCGACCGTCAACGACCCCGTCACCGTATCGCTGGATGTGGAAAATACCGGACGGACAGGAGGTACGGAGGTCGTACAGCTGTATGTCCGCGACGTGGTCGGCAGCGTGACGACCCCCATCAAGGCGCTGAAAGGCTTCTCGCGCGTGTATCTGGAACCGGGCGAAAAGAAGAAAATCGAAATGACGCTGACACCCGAACACCTCTCGCTGATTAACCGGGAGATGAAACGAGTGACCGAACCCGGCGACTTTGATCTTATGGTGGGGCGTTCTTCGGTCGACATCCGCCTGACAACAACACTGAACGTAAGAGAACACTAATATATAAATGTAGAAAAAATGAAAAAGGTACGTATGATTGCCGGAGCATCGTGTTTGCAGGCCGGTATGTTTATTTTACTTGCTTTCGCGGGGCTTTCCTGTTCAACGGGGCTTCCGAAGGCAACGCTTGTGACGACCACGGAAGATTCGTCTTGGGAATTACAATCCTCCGTAGCGCCGTCAACGACCGCTCCGGAAACGGTGGATGTGGATGTGCTTATCGACCCGTTGCAGGTGCAACAAAGCATCGAGGGTTTCGGCACATGTTTTAACGAATTGGGCTGGACGTCGCTGAGTTTGCTGGACGAATCGGCCATAGAAGACATTATGGTGGAACTGTTCCGTCCGGGCGCCGGGGCGAACTTCACCATCTGCCGGATGCCGGTTGCCGCCAACGACTTTTCGCGGGACTGGTATTCCTACAATGAAACGGAAGGCGATTTCGCCATGGAAAACTTCTCTATCGAGAACGACAGGCAAACGCTGCTCCCCTTCATCAAGACCGCCCGGGAATATATGCCTGCGCTGAAGATATGGGCTTCGCCCTGGTCTCCACCGTCGTGGATGAAGCACAACAAGCATTATGCCGCCTGCTCTTCCTCCGCCGTCTCCGCGAAGGTAGACAACGGATTGCCCGAAGACCGGCAAGGGAAAGAAGGTACGGACATGTTCATCTGCGAAGAACCGTACCTGAAAGCCTATGCGCTTTATTTCGCCAAATTTATCGACGCTTATAACGAAGAAGGCATCCGCATCTTTGCCGTCATGCCCCAGAACGAATTTAATTCGGCGCAGATATTCCCCAGTTGCTGCTGGACGGCTGCCGGACTGACCGACTTTGTGGGTAAATATTTAGGCCCGGCCATGTATGAAAGGGAGGTAGAGGTCATGTTCGGCACGATGGAACGTCCGAACGGCGCACTTGTCGATACGGCGCTTAACGACCCGGTCGCCGGCAAATTTATCCGGGGCGTCGGCTTCCAGTGGGCGGGCAAAGACGCCCTGCCGGGGATTTACGAACGCTATCCGAGGCTGAGACTGTATCAAACCGAACAGGAATGTGGCGACGGAAAAAACGACTGGAAGGGCGCCGTTCATTCGTGGAATCTGATGAAACATTATATGAACAACGGCATATCGGCCTACATGTACTGGAACACGTCTCTGCGGCAGGGAGGCATCAGTCGTTGGGGATGGGCGCAAAATTCGCTGATCGTCGTAAACGAAGACGGAACGTATAATTATACCCCCGAATACTATACCCTGAAACACGTCAGCCATTACGTGCAGCAGGATGCCCGGAAACTGAAAGTGGCAGGTGCGTATGATGATGTGCTGGCCTTCATCAATCCGGATCAGAGTATCGTTGTCGTTATCGCAAACCGGACGGAGTCGCAACAGACCCTGTCCATAAAGGTAAACGGCAAAATCTATACCCCCCGGTTGAAAGCAAAATCGCTCAGTACGCTTTTTATTCGTAATGATGAATGATACTTATGCCATATGCTTGCGTTGAACGAGATTCCCCTGCACACGACAACCGAATCCTGTCGCGGAGCAACGGCTTTCCTGCGCTACGTTTCGTATGACGAGCAACTGCCCGTCGTCGATTATGCGCACCGCGACGACTACTACCTTTTTCTTTTCATCGAAAAAGGCAGCGGCCGGGGAATGATTGATTTTGAAGAATACGAACTGACCGGACATTCTGTCGGCTGCATTCTGCCCGGTCAGGTTCACTTCCCGCTCGGCGACGTAAAGGCGTGCGGATGGGTACTGGCCGTAGACAGCTTGATGGTGAAGGATGAATACAAGGCGGTTTTCGAAAAAGCTCCGTTCGTAAAGGGCACGATAACAATCGACGACGACGACGACGTCAGCGACCTGACCTCCTGCGTGGCGATCCTTCACAAGCGGTTGGCCGTCGCCGCGCATCCCGCCGGGCGCAGCATCGTCCACAGTTTGCTCACGGCCTGTCTCGGCATCCTGGCGGAAATTTGCCGGAAAGGGTTCCCGGCTTCGGTCAACAACCGCGCCGCCACAATCACTTCGCTCTTCAAATCGCTCCTGTCCGCGCACTACCGGTCACTAAAAAGCACCTCGCAATACGCCTCCCGGATGAATATCTCAAGCGTATACCTCAACGAGGCCGTCAAAAAAACCACCGGACTGGCAGCCGGCGAATATATCCGCAACGAAATCATTCTCCAGGCCAAACGACTGCTGTACTATACCAACATGAGCGTGAAGGAAATTGCGTTCGAACTGGGATACGAAGATTATGCCTACTTCACACGGCTCTTCACCCGCACCTCGGCGCTTTCGCCAACGCAGTTCCGCAAGAGAATGACAAATTATTTTATTGCGATTGGAGGATAAAAATGCAATTTCGCAAAATACGATGATATTCTATACTTCACGCGGGATGGTTTTGCGCATTGTAAAATCCGGTTTCGAGTAGTTTTAGCAAATGAAAGCGCTCCGAAAAGCATTTTGGGGCTGTTTTATGAAAATAAAAGACCTATGCACGCCGTGCAGCGTGCTTTAAAAAAATCAAAGTGCGCCGCACTGCGTTTTTGGGGGAAAATAATCGGGATGATTGAAAAATCCGGCGGAATACGATAATAGCCTATTATAAAACAATATAAAATCATACTCAGCTGTAACTAATGAAAAATATATACTTAGAGCTGAGTTCGTCCTTCCGATACTATTCCAAATGGAAAAGATAAATCGGCTGATCGCTATTTGAACTGATCCCTATCAGCAAACGGTTTCGTTCATCAATCGTAAATCCGTTGATGTATGTATCCAAATGATAAGTCATTATTTTCTCGCCCTCCTGATTGAAAACCCGAATAAGGTCGCCTCCGCTTGCAGGCATTTGGTTGTTGGCGGACGGTCGATTCATTTCTTCTTCGGAACGGTCGGCATATAACGCATAGATTGTATTTCCGGACCATTTTACATCAAAATAACCCTTTTACGTCGGCAGTCACTATATCTGCTTTTTCATTGTCGTATCCGTAGATATTGCCGTCATTATCCACGCAGATCATGGTCAGTGTCCGGTCTGCCGACAATCGGCATATGGAATTGCCTTCCCAGTCAAAAACATGTATGATGTGACTTCTCAGGAATGAACCGTCCGGGTGTTCCATCTGATTCTGTCCCGAATAAAGTGCATAAATGTACTTGTCGTTGGAATCTATCGAAAGGTATCCCCAAGCGGTTTGTGGCGTGACGGCAAAATTACCGTTTTGTTCACGGTAATCGGCCGGAAAGAGATTGTACTCTTTGATCAGTTGTACTTCATTGGTCTTGCAGTCGTAAATCTGCATGATTCCCGCATAGTTGGTGCAGATAGCCACTTTGCTTTCCTTGGGATTCGTTGTGAGCCTGCCCCCATGGGCAAAGGCATGAGTAAAATCACTGATGTTTGCCTGTTTCTTTTCCGGCAGGTCGCCTTCCATCGAAATCACTTCACCGTTCGGATCTATGAGTTGAGGTGACCGACCGACATGGGAAACGAAAGGATTTCTTTTATCAGTACTTCGGGCTGACAGCGCCGGTTCAATTTGAGAACCGAATCCGTATGGAAATCAAAAAGCGTACGTTTTTGTATATCATAAATCCCGATATGCTTGTCGTCTATCGGAATGATGTCTGCACTTTGCAGTATTCTTCCGGGGCCGTCGCCGGTCAGTCCGAACAGATAACCTGTTTTCGTTTTCGTATCGATGAGCTGAACCTGCGTGTCCATATTTCTTTCCGAAACGATGAGATAATGGTTCATCGCCTTCATGGATATGACTGCTCCCAGACTTTCATCGATGTTCATGTCGCGGAAAACAATACTTTTTTCCGTCGGAAACAGGTTACCGGTTTTAACACCACCCGGCAAGAGATGAAAAGAGAAAATAGGGCACAAATAAAAAAAGATACATATGTATTACTGTTTTTCGTCTTCATGTTGTTTTATTTTTTTTGTTTTAGTACATGTTTTGTTTGTCAATCAAACTTCATAACTCTACTTTGATTACTTTACCGCCTCCGGTCGCATGATGATGGATATGCTGCGGATTTCCCCTGTACGTAACCTTGCCGGAACCAATAAAACCGGCATCAATACGGTTGTTCACGTACACCTCAATGGTGCCGCTACCGGCAATTTCACTTTTCAGTTCGTCCACCTGCAACCCGAAGCCATGCACCTCTCCGCTGCCGGTGATATGAATGGAGGCTGTTTCCATCCGTCCACCCGGATTGACATCACCTGAGCCGGTAATGTTGACGCCGAGCGTTTTCCCTTCCAAAAGAGGCGTCGTGACCGTTCCACCTCCGACGATGGTCACATCTAATCTGTCCACATGCACGGAATCATTCAGCCGGATATGACTGTCGCCAACCGCATTAAGTTTCAGTTCGTTGCCATGTACCGACAAGTCTGCGACGAACGTATGATTGCCGGCCAGGTTCACCTTGTGCAACGCCCCGGAATGAGCCGTCACTTCAAACTGTGTGGGAACAAAACGCGCCTGTCTGTATTCCTCTTGAGGCTTGATAATCAATTCGGAGTTTTTGACCGTACATTCATACATCAAAAAGATGTTCCTGTCTACCGTTACCGTTACTTCCGGAGCCGCGTCCGACTGCACGTAGCGGATCGTTATACCGCTTTGTCCTTCGACCCGGATCGCCGTGTAATCGCCGGCGGGAATGTGTTCTGTCACCAAATCACCGTTGCCCCTGATCTTTGTCCGGAAAAGAGAAATGCAACTTGTAAGCATCCATGAGATGCATAATACGCTACCTAATGCCATTAATCTTGTTTTTGTAAATCAATCTGTTTTTGTAATATAATGAAATTTTTATGCTGCAAAAGTAGGAATAAAATTTTTATGCTGCAAAAGTAAGGTTGGTTTGACACACCTCAAAACGGATTTTGGCGTTCGGTTTTTCGTTTGGGGGAAAAAATCAGAAATTTCAGGAAGGGTTTGCCTGATAATCTTTACTACATGACAAAAACAAGTTTTTGCTTTGATGGATTATGCTATAAACATGTGAATCCTTCGGATTCTC
>JAITPV010000040.1 GCA_031289275.1 Tannerella sp. | reverse complement strand
CGATTCAGACCTGTGCCGGCCTCCTGGACAGGCAAACACGTAAACACCCGAACGAATCACAACTGTATCAGAATAACGTCACATTTTCGTTTGGATACTGGTTTGAGTAAAAATGGGAGGGATTTTGCCGGATAATTTAAAAACCGGAAAGGTAATGGCCTGCACAAAATTCTTTTCCAAATCCGGCCTTTCTACAAAAATAAAATGTACTTTTGCAACTCAAAAAAAAACGATTATAAAAACGCATTATTAATTATCGCACTATGTCGAAAAAGAAAAAAAAACAGTCGATGCAACCCCAATCCCCATGGCAATATATCCGGTCTAAAGGACGAAAGTTGCCGATTGCCGAATGTCTGATAAACGAAGACTGGAAAGAAAACGGGATGGCAAATATCCTTATCGTCCGGCAACATAAATCCGGAAATTACACGATCGGCGGATACCTCGTCGACACTTTTTGTCTGGGACTTAAAGACACCTTCTTCCGTTTCAATGTTCCGGAAGAGGAATATGAAAATATCAAAACCGGCGGTTTCTTTTCCGAAACCTCCTACGACGAATTGCACAATATTATCTACGGAGCCATCGGATATGCCGACGATTTGGGCATCTGTCCGCACAAGAATTTCGAGATCACGCAATACCTCCTTGCCGAAGACACGGAAGATGTTCCCCTGATCGAATACGAATTCGGATACAACGGAAAACCTCGTTTAATAGTAAAAAACAAACTGGAACTTAGCTATTATCGACTCATGCTCGCAAAATCTACCGGCGGAAACTTTGAATACTTCGTTGCCGAAGGCTCTGATTTTGACATTGACGATTCCGGCGGGGATAAGAACGGGGGAAAGGACAGGGAAGAGTTCAAGTTCGAGAGCAAGGAAGAGGAAGAACGTTTCACAAATCTTCTGAATCTGGAATACCTGAAAGCCATGTTGAAACGAGATGAAATGCTGCCCCATACCACTTATGCCTACGTACATCCCGACTATCCGCAGGAATTGACCCTGACGCACGAAGAAGTGAACTGTCTTTTTCTGCCCGCCAACAATGACTGCCTGGACCGCGAGACCATAGACGTCCTGTTGTCCTTGCCCCGTGAATCGCTGATCCGGGATTTGATCAACTGCCTCATGTACGAGATCGGACGCACGCACGATATCACTTCCGACCGGCAGGAGCAGAAATCCAACTCGGCAATATTTCACACCCTGCTCTTACTGGGCGAACTGAAAGCCGAAGAAAGCCTTGCTGCCATACTGGAAATGATGCGACAGAACGAATATTTCTTTGAATATCATTTCAGCGACCTCTCCTCCGACTATATCCCCCTGACGCTGTACAACGTCGGGCGCTGTCAGCTTGCCACCTTGCTCAAATTCGGCAAGGAGCCGGGGTTGTATTGTTTCCTGAAATCATATGTATATACAGCCGCAGCGATGGTCGCCTTCCACGAGCCGGAAAGACGACCGGAGGTCATCGAATGGTTTCGCAATGTGTTGAATTTTTTCTATAAGAACATTACAAACACGGCCTATTATGAAGCGATTGTAGCCGGTCAGGTAACATGTGATTTGCTGGATATTCATGCCCATGAACTCTTGCCCGAAATAAAACGGCTATACGACACCGGAATGGTCGACGACATGTCTTCCGGCAGTTACCCCGAAGTGGTAAAAGAGATGTATTCGAAACAAGCCCGGGTCGCCGATTATGCTTTATGGAATATATACGAAAGATACGACCGCCGGAAGAAACACATTCAGTCGCAGTCAGGGCAGGGAAATTAAAAAAAAACCGGATATGCAGGTGAAAAAGATTCGAAAATCCGGTTGGATATTCGTTGGGTGGTTATGGGCGAGTGTCGCTTTGGCGCAATATCAGGTCAGTGGAGGCGCAAAGCCACCCTTGCTGGTTGCGGATAATACGCCTCACCGGATACAGGTTTATCTGGTCTACGGCATGGAGCAAGTCTCGATTAGCTACACTTCCCCCTCTTCGTCGCATCAATGGTATCGTTACCGAACGAAGGCCTTGGAAGCGGAGCCGGTTTCTTCCGAACAACAGGGCAGTACGTCCGTAGTGAACAATCCGGTCGAAGGATACGGTTATTTTGTCATGGAAGGCGACAATCCGGCCACATCCCATTTTATCTGGTTGATTGATTACAGCAACTATCCGGTGGATATACAGAATTTGCGCGTAGCGGAAAATGCCGACCCCTGTTTGGTCTTGCGACTGGATGGAACGAACCTGACGGCGCCGCTCGTTTACCGGACGCCCATCGGCGATGAAACAGCGATAAACCGTCAGTATGAAATAAGCTACATGACGCAGGCCTGGCAAGCATCAAGCAAACTCTTCGCTCCGGTGTTGAAGATTGATACCCTTCAAGGCAACCCGTTTAATGTATCCTTAAACGATCCGCCCCTGTATGATACGGAAATTCAACTGACCGGCGACCTGTTTGCCCGCTATTTCGGAACGGAAAAGACCTTTTCGATTGATTTCTATCAGGCCGTAGCCATTGAAGTACATGCGGACACGTTGCTCCTGTCGAGCAGTACAACGAATATCTCCGGCTCGGAGAATGAGATTCTGGCGCCGGCCAATATCCGCTTCACAGCCCAGGCCAACACCCCCGTAGCCTCCCTGTTCATCTGGCAGGTCTTCAGGGCGGACGCTCCGGACAAGCCGCTGGTACGGCTCACGGAGCCTGAGATGGAATATATGTTCGACCGGGTAGGCGAATACACGGTGAAATTGGAAGTAAGCGACCGTTCCGGCATGTGTACGAATACCGAAAACAGTTACAATATCAACATCACGGAAACCGAACTGCTGGTGCCGAACGCCTTTACGCCGGAAGGCTCGCCGGGCGTCAACGACGAGTTTCGCGTAGCCTACAAATCGGTGGTACGCTTTCAGGGATGGATATTCAACCGCTGGGGCGCGGAATTATTCCGTTGGTCGGATCCCGCAAGAGGATGGGACGGCAAATACCGGGGGAAATACGTGCCCGCAGGCGCCTATTTTTACGTCATAGAATATACCGGAACGGACGGCAAGGCACGCAAGAAAAGCGGCGATGTGAATGTCATACGTTCCACTAAAATTCAAAATAAAACAACTCCATGAAGAGATTTAATAGTATACTGAGTTTGATTGCCGGGGGCATGGTTTGCCTGACGGCATGTTTGTCGGTGAGTTCCAACGACACCGCGCGGGTCGTGGAAGAGCGTCCGTTCGTACCGTCGATGACCGTTTCGCCGGAAGTTCCCCTGCAAGTTTCTTTTTGCGGCGAAACCATTGATTTGAAAAGATACAATATGTATGAAGGAATGGATCGCGAACTGAGCGCATTCACCTATTACCATTCCACGACGCTGTTGCTTCTGAAACGCGCCAACCGCTATTTCCCGGTGATTGAGCCGATACTGAAAGCCAACGGCATTCCGGACGACTTCAAGTATTTAGCCGTCATCGAAAGTCATTTAGACCCCAGCGCCGTCTCGCCCGCCCGTGCCGTAGGGATGTGGCAGTTATTGGAATCCACGGCAAAAGAAATGAAACTGAACATCACGCCCACCGTCGACGAGCGCTATCATGTGCAGCGCTCTACCGAAGCCGCCTGCCGGTATCTGAAGGCCGCATATGCCAAATACGGCAACTGGGTGGCGGTGGCCGCTTCCTACAATGCCGGCATGGGACGCATCTCGTCCGAATATACCCGGCAGCAAGTAGATGCCGCCCTGGATTTGTGGCTCGTGGAAGAAACCTCGCGTTATGTCTACCGGATACTGGCCGTCAAGCAGATTTTCGGGAATCCCGCAAAATACGGCTTCATTATTAACAACAAGGACTTGTATAAACCCATCTCCTGCCGCGAAGTCGCCGTTTCGAACGATATTCCCGACCTGGTGGCCTATGCCAAAGAGCAGGGCATTACGTATGCCGACCTGAAACGCTTCAATCCCTGGTTGAGGGATTCCAAGCTGAATGTGGACGGAAAAAACATGGTGCTGTTAATCCCCGACAAACAGGACATGTACTATGGAAATGGCAACGTCCCCCATTGACAGCTTAATCATTAAAACAATCAACAGATGTCCGAAATCCATGAGAGTGGGAGCATATCCGTATGGGGCGCCCGTGTGCATAACTTAAAGAATATTGATGTAGACTTGCCGCGCAACAAGCTCTCCGTGATTACGGGGATGAGCGGCAGCGGAAAATCATCATTGGCTTTCGACACGATCTTTGCAGAAGGGCAACGGCGTTACATCGAAACCTTTTCGGCCTACGCCCGCCATTTCCTCGGCAATATCGAACGTCCCGACGTGGACAAGATCACCGGCCTAAGCCCCGTGATTTCCATTGAACAGAAGACGACAAATAAAAACCCGCGCTCGACCGTCGGCACCACCACCGAGATATACGACTTCTTCCGCCTGCTTTATGCCCGTGCCGGAGAGGCGTATTCGTATCTGAGCGGCGAGAAAATGGTGAAATATACCGATGAACAAATCCTGACGCTGATCCTGGACGAATACCGGGGAAAGAAAATCTATCTGCTGGCGCCCCTGGTGCAGAACCGGAAAGGACACTACAGGGAACTGTTCGAACAAATCCGAAAAAAAGGCTATCTGAACGTGCGCATAGACGGCGAACTGCGCGAAATCACACACGGCTTGAAACTGGATCGTTACAAGATGCACAGCGTTGAGGTTGTGATCGACAAGATGCAGGTAGAGGCCTCGAGCGAACGGCGTCTGAAAGACAGTCTGCGTATTGCCATGAAGCAGGGCGACGGGTTGATTCTCCTGCTGGATGCCGGGACGAATGAAATCCGTTTTTACAGCCGGCGGCTGATGTGTCCTCAGACAGGCCTCTCCTACAGCGAACCGGCGCCTCACAGCTTCTCGTTCAATTCGCCGCATGGCGCTTGCCCGCGTTGCAAGGGGCTGGGACAAGTCAATTTGCTGGACATGGATAAAATCGTGCCCGATCCCACCCTCAGCATCTACAACGGCGGCATCGTAGCGCTTGGGAAATACAAAAACGTATTGATCTTTTGGCAGATCGAATCGCTTTGCAAAAAACACGGCGTGACGATCAAAACCCCCGTCCGGGACATTCCCGCCGAAGCCTTAGACGAGATCATGAACGGAACAAGCGACCGGCTGACCATACAAAACGAATCGCTGGGCAATTCCAACTACCTGTTTTCATACGAAGGGGTAGCCAAATACATCCTGATGCAGCAAGACGGCGAAGCCTCGGCCTCGGCGCAGAAGTGGGCCGGCCAATTCATCAGCATGGCCGTTTGCCCGGAATGTCTCGGCCGGCGGCTGAACAGGGAAGCCCTGCACTACCGGATAGACGGGAAAAACATCGCCGAACTGGCCGAACTGGACATTTGCGGCCTCATGCAATGGGTCGACGGCATAGAAGACAAACTCTCCTCCACGCAAAAGCAGATCGCCGTAGAGGTACTGAAGGAAATACGTTCGCGCCTCCGTTTCCTGCTGGATGTCGGACTGGACTACCTGGCGCTCAACCGCGCCTCGTCCACCCTGTCCGGAGGCGAGAGCCAGCGCATCCGCCTGGCTACGCAAATCGGCAGCCAATTAGTGAACGTCCTGTATATCCTGGACGAACCGAGCATCGGACTGCATCAGCGCGACAACATGCGCCTGATCCGTTCGCTCAAGGAATTGCGCGACACCGGCAATTCGGTTGTAGTAGTAGAACACGACAAGGAGATGATGCTCAACGCCGACTATGTGGTCGACATGGGGCCGCAAGCCGGTCGTTTAGGCGGAGAAGTTGTTTTTGCCGGCACGCCGTCCGAAATGTTACAGACCCGGACGCTGACCTCGTCCTACCTGAACGGGCAGCGAACGATACCCGTACCCTCCATCCGTCGCCGGGGCAATGGCTTTTGGCTGACGCTCAAAGGCGCTGCCGGGCACAACCTGAAAAAAGTCAACGCCTCCTTTCCCCTGGGGACGCTGATCTGCGTCACCGGCGTTTCGGGGAGCGGCAAATCCTCACTGATCAACAAAACCCTCCAGCCCATCCTGAGCCGGCATTTCTACCGCTCGCTGGAAGCACCGCTGCCCTACAAGTCGCTCGACGGCGCCGAGCAGATAGACAAGATCGTGAATGTAGACCAATCGCCCATCGGACGTTCGCCGCGCAGCAATCCGGCCACTTACACCGGCGTCTTTTCCGACATACGGAATCTCTTCGTAGAACTGCCCGAAGCCAAAATCAGAGGATACAAGCCGGGGCGCTTCTCGTTCAACGTATCGGGCGGACGCTGCGAGACCTGCAAGGGGAACGGCTACAAAACGATCGAAATGAATTTCCTGCCCGATGTGCTGGCGCCCTGCGAAGACTGTCACGGCAAGCGCTACAACCGCGAGACGCTGGAAGTGCGTTTCCGCGGCAAATCCATTGCCGACATCCTGGACATGACCATCAACATGGCTGTCGAATTTTTTGAAAACATCCCCTCCATTTTCTCCAAAATCAAAGTCTTGCAGGACGTCGGATTAGGTTACATCAAACTGGGACAACCCTCCACCACGCTTTCGGGTGGCGAAAGCCAGCGCGTCAAGCTGGGCGCCGAACTGGCCAAACGCGATACCGGGCGTACTCTCTACGTGCTCGACGAACCTACAACCGGACTGCATTTCGAAGACATCCGCGTATTGCTGGGCGTATTGAACAAACTGGTGGACAAAGGCAATACGATTATCGTGATTGAGCACAACCTGGATGTGATCAAATCGGCCGACTACCTCATTGACATGGGGCCGGAGGGCGGACAAAAAGGCGGGAAAGTGCTCTTTTCCGGCACGCCCGAAGAAATGGTAACAGCCCGGACAAAAAGTTTTACCGCACCCTTTCTGGCGAAAGAACTGAAATGAAATTACGAATTATGAATTGAGAACTTCTGATCCGGCACGAACTGCACTGTCGCGATTTTGGAGTTCGTCACCTCTTATCGGATTCTTATCAAATTCTTATTGATTTCTCATTGATTTCTTATTGATTTTAGTTGGAAAATAGAAAAGATGAATCTACCTTTGCCCGGAAAATTTTAGTAAACAAATAGATGAAACGTATTGTAAAAGTGAATTTGATTTTTGCATGCCTGTGCGGAGTATCTTATTTCTCTTTTCATAAGGTTTATCTAACAAACGGATAATCGTAAATTAAATAATCGGCATGAAAATAGTATATTTCACTTTGTGTATATTTATGTGCATAGGATGCACTTCCGAGAAATCAATTGATACTCAATGCGATCAGATAAAAATTGATATGTTGTCGATTACGGAAAAACCTTTGTTTTTGGATTTTGATTATATCCGATTGGAGACGCAGGAAGACTGTCTTATTTCGTATATTGATAAAATACTTGTTGTGAACCGTTATTTGATTATTCATTCGGTCAGAGACCGCGCAGTCGTTCTTTTTGACAGGGAAGGGAAATATGTCCGCAAATTCACAAACGGTCAGGGGCCGGACGACCTTATATATCCCGTAGATATTTCGTATGATGAAAAAAATGATCGGTTATGGATATTGGATTATTACAGCACTTTCAGAGAGTTCACAATGGAAGGTAAATGTATTAATACAATAAAAAACGAAAACGCATATATGAGATTACAACCATATAATGGCTCTTTATTGCTTTTTACTGCAAATATGACACAGAAAAGTCCGTATTTGTTTGAATTTATCAAAAACAAACAATCTGTTTTTTTTGTGGAAAAGGACGAACGCTTTAATAATGCCGTATATATACCGACCACTTCATTTTGTCCTGTAAATGATTCAATTGTTTTTTTCTATCATCAGTTTGAAGATCGGATATATAGCTGGAATGAGCAAACAATGAAAGCAGATATTGCATATGAGGTAATCTATCAAAATGGCAGAAGTATTGCAAACTGGAAGGGAGAGGGTGAATTAGGAACCGGCGGGAGAAACTCGGAGTATCAAAAATTAATTGATAACCGGGAGTATATTTTTGGAATAAGTAATTTATACTGTCTGTCGGATGTATTATTTTTTACCGTAAAAGATAACACTCGAAAATATTGCCTATATGAAATGAAGAATCGCACACTGCAATTATATCAAGACTTGATTAGCGGGTTGCCTGATTTGGAAATAATTGAACTCTTCACGGGCGAAAACAATACGATTCTATTTGCTCTTTCGCCGGATGCCATACAAAATTATATAGATAATATGCCGGATAACATGTCTATAAATAAGAATTTTGTCAAGTTGAAAAAAATGTCGGAAGAATTAAACGAGGATGATAATCCGGTTATTATAATTTCGAAGAACAGACAATCACCGGAGAAAGAAAAAATACAGTGACAGCTCGGATTGAAGATCGGTTACGCCGAAGTGTAGTATAAAAATTCCGGCAAACCGAAAAGCTCCGTTGAGTTGTAAAATGTGAAAGCAATTATAAAATATAAAGTATGAAATATGAATTAGAATTTGCGAAAACCCGTGTTGTCCGTGTTCCGATTTTCACGGCATGGATAGTGACTGCGCTTTGCTGTTTGATGGCCTGTTCCCGCACGCATCGGGAAGATTACGTCCGGTATGACACTTTTCCGGAAGAAATCGCATTAACCGGAGAAGCGATCCCGCTGGATACCGCCCTGTTCCGTTACCCGTTCCGTATCGCGATACGGGATTCCGTCGCTCTGATACTGGACTTGCACAACGCCGACCACTACCTGCACGCCTTCACCTGGCCGGCCGGCAAACACATCGTCTCCTTTGCCCGACGCGGAGAAGGGCCGGATGAACTGCTGTCCGCCGAAACATTACAGTTCGTTTCCTTAGATTCCATCTGGGTGCTGGATGCCAACAAAATGGAGCTGTCGCGATGGCAGGTGGCGCCCGGTGAACGCACTGCCCGCCGACGGGAAACCATTTCGCCGGATCAGTCGCTGATACGTTCACTGGACTTCCGCGTCACGGACACGGGGATCATCCTGCCCGACTATTCGGGCGAATACCGGTATCACGTGACTGATTGGCGGGGAAAACCTTTCCGTTCGACCGGTCATATTCCCTCCCAAAAAGCGGCGGGCAGCATCGCCCCCATTGCACTGGCACAGGCCTGGCGCAGTTTCATGGATTACCGCCCACAGAACGACCTCCTGGTCATGGCTACTCAACTGGGCGAGGTGTTGGAACTTTATCATCTGAACGATTCCGCGCATACCGTGATTAGCGGGCTGCACGGTGAGCCGGAATTTCAGGTCAGGGAAGGACAGGCCATACCGACCGGACTGATGGGATTCAGCGATGTACATATCACGGACAGGTATATCTATGCCGTTTTCCACGGACGCACGTTCAAGGATATTCAACAGGCCTATCAACAGGGACGGACGCCCGAAAGCGGAGGACGGTTTATTTACGTCTTTGACATGAACGGCCATCCGGTAAGAAAATATACCTTAGACCATGCCGTTTACGGCATTTGGATAGATGAACCGAACCGCACAATTGTGGCTACGGACGTAAACAACGACGAACCAATCATTCAATTTAAAATTAAGAGTTAAGAATTAAGAGTTAAGAGTTATGAGATGATTGTCGATATTCTTCGGCGTGTTGGGTTTGATGCCTTTTCTCAACACAGTTGCCGTCACTGCGAGGTACTATAAAAAAATTCAAACAAGTAAAAATGACGGTGGTCGGCAGAACACGAAGTGTTCAATACGAATAACCCCCAATGAAGCGCAGCGATTGGGGGTAGCGAAGATAGTACTCTCACTTACAACCCGTAAGGGTTGAATAAAAAAGAGCAGAATTATTCAACCTTTCAGGTTGTAGTATTATGGATGATCGCTTATCCCCCAATCGCTGCGCTTCATTGGGGGTTATTCATATTGAACACTCCGTGTTCTGCCGACAATCGTCTTATCGCCCGGCAATGGACAGAACGAACCGGAAATTTGGCGAAACCAATATCAACGTGTTGACACCGGCAATCACCTGTCGGGGAGTAGCTTTCCCTATTCTCATCGCCATGCTTGACAAACGGGGCAATTCGCACACGCAGGAACAAATTTCTGAGAACCAAACGAACGGGCGTAAGTCCGTAAGTGAATAACCTTGGGCTACGTGTTGTGGTCGGAAGCCTAACATGTAGTCTCGGGTTATTCTATTAATGCACGGCAACAATGAAGAATAAAAGATTATATCTGAAATAAAATCGTATTTTTGTATGCTCAAAGAAACAGTTGCATGATGGATACAAAAACAGTAAAACAAGTGCCCTATGGCATATCGGATTTCAGACGTATCATAACCAAAAATTATGCCTACGTAGATAAGACACGGTTTATCGCAGAATTGGAAAGGGAAGCCAATCCGAATCATTTCTTTATCCGTCCGCGCAAGTTCGGAAAAAGTTTATTCTTTAAGATGTTGAACTATTATTACAACATCAACTACAAGAATGAAATGGATATATCCCTCCGTATTCCCAACTATTCCGTCAAAACGTTGTACTGGGAATATATCGCGAAGCGGATAACGGAGACATCACCGGAGATAACGATTGAGGAGAGGCCGCTGAAAGAGGCGATTGAAGCATTGGCATTTGAAGGCGATGTGCACCGGTTTATCGGTTATGTATCGGAAAATGCGTTCGGCAAACTGTCCGATCACGATCTGCAACACTTCGACGAAAAATATATCCGGATTCTGTTGCTCGCCTATCTGTTCATGAACAAGATGTATATCCCGATGAGCGAATACGAAACCGTTCCCGGACGGGCGGATATTTTCCTGCAACGTAACCCGCTGCTGCCGCAGGTTCGTTACGAATGGGTGCTGGAAATAAAGTACTGCAAAGTTTCCGCCACCGACAGCGAAATCGCCGCCAAACGGAACAAGGGGCTGGAACAGTTGAAACAATATGTTCACTCGCACCGGATGGAAGGCCGTTCGGACTTGAAAGCCGCGTTGTTAGTCTTTACCGGGAAAAACAAGTTTGAGATAATCGACTACAAAAGGTAAGATAAAAAACTAAAACAAACAGAGAAAGGAATGGTTTTTGGCAAATAACGTGTACTTTTGTCACGTTTTGAAATAAAAAAGATGAAAAAGATTCTCTGTTTAGCTCTGTTTTATGTTATTTCTCTTTGTGCAACCGCACAAACGGAGCCTGTGTTATATGCCCGAACCGATCAGGCGGGAATGAACCGATGGGTTGATTCCGTTTTCAATACGATGAGTGAAGACGAACGCATCGGGCAACTGTTCATGCTGGTGGCCTATCCGAAATCCGATGCGAAAAACATGAAACGGTTGCAGGAATATATAGATAAGGTGAAGCTCGGCGGAATACTTTTCCGGAAGGGTGACCCCTCGACGCAGGCCGACGTGACGAACCGTCTTCAGAAAGCCTCGCGCATCCCGCTTTTTGTCGCCCTGGACGGCGAATGGGGCTTGTCGATGCGCTTGAGCGAGACGACGCGCTTCCCCAGGAACATGATGCTTGGCGCCATCGAAGACCTCGGTCTGATAGAAGCCTATGCGAAGGAAGTAGGCCGCCAGTGCAGGGAAATGGGAATCCACATGAATTTTGCACCGGTCATCGACGTAAACAGTAATATGGATAATCCGGTGATCGGGACGCGCTCGTTCGGGGAAAACCCCGATGCCGTGGCGGAAAAAGGAATAGCCTATGCCCGCGGACTGGAAAGCGAAGGCGTTTTTGCGGTGGCAAAGCATTTTCCGGGACACGGGGATACGTCGGAAGATTCGCATCATACGTTGCCCTCCGTCCTCCGTTCGACCGAAGGGTTGGACAGCATCGAACTGCTGCCCTTCCGGAAGTATATCGCCGAAGGATTTGCCGGCGTGATGGTTACACACTTGCATGTGCCGGCATTAGACAGCGCACGGAACCTGGCAAGCTCCATGTCGAAAATCATTGTGACGGATGTCCTGAAGAAAAAAATGGGATTCCGGGGACTTTGCATTACCGATGCGCTGGAGATGAAAGGAGCTACGCCCGGCGACTCGGAAAGTGCCTCGGTACAAGCCCTGCTGGCCGGCAACGACGTGATTCTGGCGCCCGACGCGCCGCTAAAGGAGATCGAGCGAGTGAAGCAAGCCCTCCGGGACGGCCTCCTGGACAAGGAAGACCTGCATGTCAGGTGCCGGAAAATATTACAGTACAAATATGTTGCCGGACTGCACCACTACCGTCCGGTCGAACTGAAAGGCTTGTCCAAACGGCTGAATCCTCCTCATGCCGCCTGGTTGGTCGCCAAATTGAACGCGGAAGCCGTCACGGTGCTGAAAAACAAAGGCAGATTCCTCCCCCTGCAACGGTTGGACAGGAAGATGGCCGTCCTGTCCCTCGGCGAGGCTTCCGATGAGGCGTTCCCGGAGATGCTGAACAACTACCGGTCGATGCCTTCCTACCGGATTACGCCGCAGACCAAAGAGGCCGACCTGCAAAAGATCATCAAGGAACTGGACGCCAGCGACGTCATCATTTGCGCGATTCACACCTCACGGATGGAAGAACCACCGGCCTTAAAGGCGTTGGCGGAACGGAAAAAGATGGTCTACGCCTTTTTCACGTCGCCTTACGCATGTCTGGCATACAAAACGCAAATCGACAACGCCCAGGCCGTCGTGATGGCCTACGAAGGCGCTCCCTCTGCCCAGGACTATGCCGCACAGGTGATTTTCGGCGGCATTCCGGCGAAAGGAAAACTGGCGGTTACGATCCCCGGCCTGTTTCAGGCCGGCGCCGGGATCACGACGCAAAAGACGCGCTTGGGCTATCACAACCCCGAAGAAGTCGGTATGGATACGGCCTGTCTGGATTCGATCGCCCGGATCGCCGGAGAGGGACTGGAACGACAGGCTTATCCGGGTTGCCAGGTATTGGTTGCCAAAGACGGCATGATTATTTATCATAAATCCTTCGGATACCATGACTACGGGCGGAAACAGCGGGTGACGAATGCCTCCGTCTATGATTTGGCTTCGGTATCCAAAGCCTCCGGCACGTTGCTTGCCGTGATGAAGGCCTACGACGAGAAACTGCTGATGCTGGACATCCCGCTGTCCCTGTATCTTCCGGCTTTTCAGGGTTCGAACAAGGACGACCTGACGATAGAGGAACTTTTGTATCACCGGTCGGGGCTGCCGTCGACGATCGGCTTTTATCTTCATGCCATTGATGAAAACAGTTATAAGGGCCATTTGTACAGCCGCACCCGGACGGCTGCACATCCGGTCAGATATGAAGCGCAGACGTATGTGAGAACCGATTTCAAATTCCGTCCGGAGATCGTGTCGGATAAGCGGAAAGACGGTTTTACGACAGAGGTGACGGACGATTTTTATCTGCATGATTCATTCCGGGAAATGATCCTGCAAGACATTCGCGACGCCAAATTGGGCGTTCGCGGCAAATACGTATACAGTTGTGTGAACTTTATCTTATTGAAGATGGTCGTAGAGCACCAGATGCATCAGCCGATGGATCAACTGTTGCAGACCGCCTTTTTCGACCGGCTGGGAGGAGGCACGCTCACGTACAATCCGTTGAAAAAGATGGCGCAGTCGCAGATTGTTCCTACGGAAAACGATCAATTCCTGCGACACCGGTTGCTGCATGGTTACGTACACGATGAAGCGGCCGCGTTTCAGGGCGGCGTTTCAGGCAATGCCGGTTTGTTTTCAAACGCAAACGACTTGGCTAAAGTCTTACAACTCTACTTGAATGAAGGAACTTACGGCGGTGAAACGTATCTCTCGGCTGCGACCAGCCGGTTGTTTACGGAAAGTAAAAGTCCCGTCGGCCGTCGCGGACTGGGCTTTGATAAACCGGAGACGGACACGCTGAAGGTTTCGCCCTGCGGCAAACTGGCGCCGCCCTCCGTATACGGACATACCGGTTACACGGGTACCTGCTTTTGGGTGGATCCCGAAAACAGACTGATCTATATCTTCCTGTGCAACCGGGTGAATCCGACGCGCGTCAACAACAAATTATCATCCCTGCGGATACGCTCACGTATACAAGACCTGCTCTACCGGTCTATGAAGGAGTATTGAGTAGAAAGGAGAATTATTTATTCCCCTTTCTTTATTGCCTGTCGCAAGGCCTCTTCCCGTGCGCCGTCCCAATAATTGCAATCCAGTTCAAAGAACGTGGAAGTATAGGGAACGGTCAAATTGCTTTTCAGTATCACGACGTTGAATTTCCGGCTCACTTCGTCCAGCCGGTTAATCAGTTCTTCGTGCGGCACAAAAGTCCGGCGGTCGCCGAAAAGCGTTTGCATCTGTCCGCGCAGCGCGTCTATTCCTGCGGCGTCTTTTTCGTTGAGATACAGCAATTCCCTGTCCTGGTAAATGGCCGCTTTGACATGAGGCGCGTTTTCGATTTCCCGGTAAACAAAATCCAGAATTTCCATGTACGCCTCATGGGTGTAAACGGTTTTTATGCCCGGCTGGGTTTGCAGGGGATACGCCATATCCGTTATCACAATCCAGTTCCGGTGTCCCAATAACGGGATTTCCGCTTTCAGTTCATCTTTCCATGAAAGAGTGGATACCGGCGTTGCGGATACGGAATCACAACATTTCGGCGCAGATTTACTGCATGCCGCAAATTGGAAACAGCATGCTCCCAATAGTAAAAAATTAAAGAACCTGTTCATTGTCATTTATTTTTTTCTTATAGTCATCAAAATCTTGGCAAACGGTCATGTTCCTGTCGTTTTCGACGTCATTTATCGCCAGGCGAGTTTCCGTGTTGTATTTACTGAAATCATCGATTTCATTGCTGATCGTTATTTTGGATACCCATGCCGGATTTGAGAGGAGTTCCTTTAAAAACGGAATAACGGATTCGCTCGCCGGCGTGATAGCTATTGTTCTCATATTGTTTATATTTTGCATTTCTTTCATGCAAAGTTATGGATAACATTTCATATATACAATAAAATTGCCGTTAAATCCCCCGACTGCAAGATTGGGGGTTATGTGATACGCAAACCCTCCGGCTATGCTAAGACATTATAGACCGGCAAAGATAGGAAAAGCGCGTAAACCGACAATCAGTCTACACGCTTTTCTTTTAGATAATCACGTAGATATTTATGCTTTTGTTTGTTTCACGCGGATTTTCGCAGATTCCGCAGATTCGGGGATCAATTAAAATCCCTTTAATCTGCGTTTAAATCCCTTCAATCTGCGAGAAACCGATCTTGTTTGTTTACGGGATGATGGCCGAAGCGATCTCGCCCCAGGGGCCTTTTTCGCCGCGGGTATTTTCCCAGCGCATACAGAAATAAACCGTCTTTCCGCGATCGGCTTCGTCAAATTCGAGCGCAAAGGGCGAATTGGTGTCGAAAGCCGAATGGGTCAGATCGTTCACGTTTACCGGCGGCGCGTCGAGGATCGCCCAGCGTATTTCGGCGCCGTGCTGTCCGTACGGTTTGCTCTTGTGCAGGCTGTTCTGGTCGTGGAAATGCAGTTTCAGGAACCGGATCGTCGAGCTGTCGATCGTGTACACCGGGTAGGTCGTTGCGACCGGCGCCGGGGTGCCCGAGTGATCCGGAATCACGATCCCCATCGCCTTCAGCTCTTCGACACTGACGCGGGGATTGGATTCCAGCATCTGTATCAACTGCCTCAGCGGCGGTTCGTAACCCTTCCTCGCCTCTTGTTTGGCAAAGGTAATAACGGGCGTCCGCGTTTCGGGGTTCAGATAAGCCGCCCACGCATTGTCCCACACTGTTTTTTTCGGATTGAACGCCGATTCGATCCAGTCGGCATCCAGATGCCATTTCTCGGTGTTGGCTTTTGCCGCCGTACCGATCATTTGCTGCCTTGTATTAAAGTCAGCGTCGTTTTTTGGAATACTTCGTCCCATAACTTTACATTTTTATAATGAATACTCTATGATTTGGTTGAAAAATTTGATTCCCGATTCATGTCCGTGAGCCGTAGACGTGTGTCTGCGAGTGAAAGACGCGTGTCCATGAGTGAAAGACACATGTCTGCGAGTGAAAGACACGTGTCCATGAGCGAAAGACACGTGTCCATGAGTGAAAGACGCGTGTCCATGAGCGAAAGACGCGTGTCTACGAGTGAAAGACACGTGTCCATGAGTGAAAGACACGTGTCCATGAGCGAAAGACACGTGTCTACGAGCCGTAGACACGTGTCCGCCGGCTGTGTACGCAGGGTCGCAAAAGCTGTTCCCGCGTCCGCAGGCGATGTATTTAATGCTGTAAATGACGGTTTTGAGGTCGCATATGGTGTGTGTCCGGCGGTGAGGGCGAGGGTGTCGACCGAAACCGGAAGGCCTGAAAAAACCGGCGGTTGACTCGCATGAATGAATGGCGAAAAACCGTCGGGACAAAGGTGAGTCATACGCTTTAACAAATAATTGCGCACTTCCGAACCGCACCGGTTAAAGGTGCGTAATACGCGAATATTTATTATATATGATCTCATACGTTATTTTTTTGTTTGTCAGGCTACAAAAATACGTGTTTTTTTAATCAAAAGAACGGGTTTGGTATTTGTTTCCGGAATCATCCCTTTTGGGCTTGACCAACCACCACACCCATAAAAAATAATTTTGTACATATAAATATTGAAAAAGAAATGATTATATTTATAAAAGAAAAGCTGCCTACTATTATTCAACAGCATTTCTCCACAAAACCTATTTTCGTTTCGGTAGCCTTCTACAGTAGGATGAAATATACTGTAAT
>JAITPV010000245.1 GCA_031289275.1 Tannerella sp. | reverse complement strand
TTTTTTATTCAACCCTTACGGGTTGTAAGTGAGAGTACTATCTTCGCTGCCCCCAATCGCTGCGCTTCATTGGGGGTTATTCATATTGAACACTGCGTGTTCTGCCGACAATCGTCATTTTTACTTGTTTGATTTTTTTATAGTGCCTCGCAGTGACGACAGCTGTGTTGAGAAAAGGCCTCAAAACCCAACACGACGGGGAATATCGGCAGTCATCTCATCACTCTTAACTCTTAATTTCTCATATTACATGCCCCATCCTTCACGGTCGAGGTTGCGATAATTGATGGCTTCCGCCAGATGATGGGATTGAATATGGGGAGCGCCTTCCAGATCGGCAATCGTTCGGGAAACTTTCAGAATCCGGTCGTAGGCTCGTGCCGAGAGGCTAAGGCGTTGCATGGCGTTTTTCAACAGGGCTAATCCCTCGTTGTCGGGCACGGCGTATTGATGCTGTTGGCGCGAGGTCATCTGAGCGTTACAGTAGGTATTTTTGCTTGTGGCGAAGCGTTTGCTTTGTGCTTCTCGTGCACGGACAACCCGCTCGCGAACGGCTTCGCTCAGTTCGGCCGGTCGTTGTTCGGAGATTTTTTCAAAGGGGACGGGTACGATTTCAATCTGTATATCAATACGGTCTAACAGCGGCCCGGAGATGCGGTTCATGTATTTCTGGACGCTACCGGGCGGACATAAGCAGGGGCGTTCCGGATGATTGTAATAACCGCAGGGACAGGGATTCATGGATGCTACCAGCATGAAACTGGCCGGATAATCTACGGCAAAACGGGCGCGTGAGATATTGATACACCGGTCTTCGAGGGGCTGGCGCAGCACTTCCAATACGCTGCGGTTAAATTCGGGCAATTCGTCCAGAAAAAGGACGCCGTTATGCGCCAGACTGATCTCGCCGGGTTGCGGAAAGGTGCCGCCGCCCACCATGGCTACGTCCGAGATGGTGTGATGCGGGGAACGGAAGGGGCGTTGCGCCACTAAGGAGGTATTTTTGTCCACCTTTCCGGCTACCGAATGTATCTTGGTGGTTTCGAGGGCTTCCTGGAGGGTGAATGGGGGTAATATGGACGGCAATCGTTTGGCCAGCATGGATTTTCCGCTTCCGGGCGGGCCGATCATGATGAGGTTGTGCCCTCCGGCGGCGGCTACTTCCAGGGCGCGTTTGACATTTTCCTGTCCGCGGACTTCGGAAAAATCATATTCAAATTGTTGTTGACGGGCGTAAAATTCTTCCCGCGTGTTGACGATCGTGGCGGTGAGCGATTCTTTTCCACAGAAAAAGTCAATCACTTCCTTGATGTTTTCGGCGCCATATACTTCCAGATTGTTGACAACGGCGGCTTCGTATACGTTTTGTTTCGGGACGATGATGCCCTTGAATCCGTCTTCCCGGGCTTTGATAGCGATCGGCAGGGCGCCTTTCACCGGTTGCAGGCTTCCGTCCAGCGACAGTTCGCCCATCAGGAGGTATTGTTCCAAACGGGTCACGTCCAGTCCGATTTCTCCGGCGGCGGCCAGAATGCCGATAGCCAGCGGCAAATCGAAGGATGAGCCTTCCTTGCGGATGTCTGCCGGCGCCATGTTGATGACGATACGGCAGTGCGGGAATTTGAGGCCGTTCACCTGTAAAGCCGAAATGATCCGCTCATGGCTTTCGCGCACGGCAATGTCCGGCAATCCTACCAGAAAAAACTGGATTCCTTTCGTACAACTGACCTCGATGGTGATCCTTGTGGCTGAAACGCCTTGTACGGCGGCTGCGTATGTTTTAACTAACATTTTCGTCCCTTCATGTAATGTCCTGACATCTGTTTTTTACTTTCCCGTCATTAATTCGCTCAATACCTGTTCAAGTTCGATTCCGTTTTCTGTTTTCAAGCGGATGTTTCCTTCTTTGTCAATCAGGTAACACAAGGGGAGCCGGTTTACATTATATAAATCAATCATGCCGATGGCTTGTCCGGCCGAGTCGGTCACGATGTTCCACGGGATCGTGTCCTTACGAACTTGTTCGCGTACTTGCTGCGGCGACTCATCCAGACTGATCAGCATGACGCTCAGCGAATCATCAGGATAGGTTGTTACGATTTCGTCGAGCAGCAGTTCGCGGGTCTGATGTTCGTTGTGCACGAATGCCAGAATGCAATAGCGATTGGAAAAAGAATTTTTGTTGAAATGCACCCGGTTAATATTCAGCACACTGAAATCCGGCGCCGCCGCTCCTTTCATGGTCAGTTTGGCTTTTTCATTGGAGGCTTTCAGTTCTTTCACGACATGGAAGTCGTCTAATTCGGGGTTCAACAAGGCCAAAAAAGCTTCCGTGCGAAGCGGCGTTTCCGGATCGGACAGATATTCCCGTATCAGGATGGCGGAGGCTTCTTCACCGGGATGTTTCCTGATAAAGGTTTCGGCCTGCTGGCAAAGTTCCTGATTGATATTGGCCCAACGGGAGATGTGTTCGTCGCGCAGTTTTTCCTGTGCCCCGTGCATAGCCTTGGAAAGGTCGGTTCGTTCCTTTAATAACGCCGCGGCTTTTTCATGGAATCCGGAAAGCCATTCATTGGTTTTTCCACCTTTCACCTTCACTAACTGAGGATAAAGAATATCGCCTTTCAGGGTGATTTTTTTATGCGGTTCCAGATAGACCGTAATCCATTGCGTTTGATTTTCGAAATAAAGCGTCAGCGTACGATAATCCGCTTGCGTTTGTGTGACGGTCAGTTCACCCGATCCGTCATTGAAGAGCGTATCTACCCATTTTCTGTCGTCGGCCTCAAACACGGCGTAGACATTTTCTCCCTTCAGGTTGTCAAGTTTCACTTTTATCAGGAATGTCGCTTCTTCTTTGCAGGAAGAAAACAGGCACAGGGTGCTCCCGGTAATAAGTATCAGCAGTTTTTTTAACATACTATCTTTTGAGAACGAAATTTGGTGTAAAGATAATAACAAAATCTAACTTACATTTAACTTGCCGGGAAAATTTGCCTTTTGCTGATGTTAAAAAAAAACGCAACGTCTTGGACGCTGCGTTTTTTAAATCCGTTCATCGTGCAATTACAACTGCGGACCAGCTGAAATTAAGGCTTTTCCGGCTTCCGTATCCGTATATTGTTCAAAATTTTTGATATACTTGGCAGCCAGCGCCCGGGCTTTTTCTTCCCATTCGGAAACGTGGGCATAAGTCTGGCGAGGATCAAGGATTCCTTCGGAAACATGATTCAGCGCTTTCGGAGCGACCAGATTCAAAACAGGAATTTGTACTTTTTCCGCATTTTCAATGGAACCGTCGATAATTGCATCGATAATCGCACGTGTATCTTTGATGGAGATACGTTTTCCCGTGCCGTTCCATCCCGTATTTACGAGATAGGCGGTTGCATTGTGTTTTTGCATCTTGTCGGCCAATACTTTTGCATAGATGGTCGGGTGCAAGGTCAGGAATGCTTCGCCGAAAGCGGGCGAGAACGAGGGTACGGGTTCGGTAATACCGCGTTCGGTGCCGGCTAATTTGGAGGTGTAACCGCACAGGAAGTGATATTGAGCCGAATTTTCATCCAGGATAGATACCGGCGGCAAAACTCCGAAGGCGTCGGCGCTCAGGTAAATGATCTTTGACGCATGTCCGGCCTTGGAGGGAAGGACGATTTTGTTGATATGGAAAATGGGATAGGAAACACGTGTATTTTCCGTTTTCGAGGCGGCTTTCGCATAATCCGGCGTGCCGTCTTCCTTTACCGTTACATTTTCCAGCAGGGCATTGCGTTGAATGGCTTTCCAGATATCCGGCTCATTTTCTGCGCTCAGGTCAACCACTTTCGCGTAGCAACCGCCTTCGTAATTGAAAACGCCATGATCATCCCAACCGTGTTCGTCATCGCCGATCAGATAGCGTTTCGGGTCGGCGGAAAGCGTTGTTTTGCCTGTTCCCGACAAGCCGAAGAAGACGGCGACGTCTCCCTCTTCGCCTACATTGGCGGAGCAGTGCATGGAGGCAATGCCTTTCAGCGGCAAATAGAAGTTCATCAGGGAGAAAATACCTTTTTTCATTTCTCCGCCATACCATGTGCCGCCAATGACGGCCATTCTTTGCGATAGATTGAAAAGTACGAATACTTCCGAATTTAAGCCTTGTTCTTTCCATTTCGGGTTGGTTACTTTCGAACCGTTCAGCACCACGAAATCGGGTTCGCCAAAGTTGGCCAGGTCATAATGTGACGGGCGGATGAACATGTTGGTGACAAAATGCGCCTGCCATGCCACTTCTACGATAAAGCGCACTTTCATGCGTGTGTCTGCATTGGTGCCGCAGAAACAGTCTACTACGTATAATTTAGGGGTTGAACTTAGCCTGTCGGCTACCAAACCTTTGCAATAATCCCACACATCCGGGTTAATAGGACGGTTGATGGTTCCGTCCCACCACATGTTTTTGTCCGTAATTTCATCTTTCACAAAGTATTTGTCTTTCGGTGAACGCCCGGTGAATATGCCCGTATCTACGGATACCGCTCCGGTTGTCGTTGATACGCCTTTTTCAAAACCTTCGTTTTTGGGGTCTACTTCAGCTTGAAACAACTGCTCGTAGGTGGGATTGTGTACGATTTCATAATTGCCGGAAATACCATACTTTGATAACTCTAAATTTGCCATTTTCTTCTGTTTAAACGATTTAATATTGTAATTTTTTTTCGCTGTTTATTCGTGAGCATCTTAATTAGCTCATTCACGTTGCAAAAGTACGACATTTTTTTATACGGATAGCCTGATTAGAGAAATTTTTCGGTATGGGGGTTGCTTTTTTGTCCTGTTCCAGTACCAATACCGGTTAATTTTCGCCGTTCACCATAACTTTGCCGGCTTATGGCGGTTTTTTTTGTTCCTTTGTACGAAAAATAATTATGGATATGCTGTTTCCTAAAAGCAAAAAAACGCTGCTTGTCGTTTGCCATCTGATTGGATGGGCGCTTTTCGTTTATATCACCGTGCCGTTGATTAACCGGACAGAGCGGATGCCGGAGATGTCTCTGTTCCCGTGGGTTTTTGTTACGGGTTATTTGTTTTTAATCGCTTATTTCTATTTCAACAGCCAGGTTTTTGTATCTCATTTCCTGTCGAAGAAAAAAATAATGCTCTTTCTGGGGATTACGGTTGTCGCCTATTTCCTTTATTGTTTCGTCATTCCCTGGATTTTCCGGCAACTGTTCATCGCTGAACTACAGCATTTCAAACCGGATATGCCGCCCCGACATCCGAATTTTATACCACGGGAGGGCAACGCCATGCCTCACCGGATGAATCAGTTTGAAATGGTGAGACACTTTGGTTTTTATTCCCGCTCCAGTCAATTTCTGGTCATTTTTATCATAAGTACAGGTTTGAAAGCCATTTCCCAATGGTATACGGAAAAACAGCGTTTGCAGGAACTGGAAAATTCGATGGTGCAGGCTGAACTGTCATTCCTGAAATCGCAGATTCATCCCCATTTCCTTTTCAACAGCCTGAACAGCATTTATTATCTGGCGCTGAGCAAGGACGACAAAGCGCCGAAAGCCATTTTGTCGCTTTCCGATTTCCTGCGTTTTGTAACTACGGAAAGCGATAACAGCCTTATTCCGTTGGAAAAAGAAATCAAGATGCTGGAAGAATATCTTAACCTCCAGAGTTTGCGGGCGTCGGAAAAGTTTGAGTTGCAGTTTCACCGGAAAGGCGATTTTTCTTCTCTGCAAATCATGCCGCTGACATTTATTCCGTTTGTGGAAAACGCTTTCAAATACGGAATAAGCGCCCATACCGACTGTTTTATCCGTCTGAATATCGAAGTGGAACGCAACATACTGGTGTTTACGATAGCCAATTCTATTCCTTCGGGACAAAAGGTGACTGTCGATTCTTCCGGAATCGGTTTGGAAAATATCAAAAAACGCTTGGAATTAGCCTATCCCGAGCGTTATGTGCTGGATATACAAAATGACAGACTGTGTTTTAATGTTTTTCTTCAAATAGAATTGGAATGATGCGATGTATAGCGATTGACGATGAGCCGTTGGCATTGAAACTGTTGCAGGAATACTGCAATCGGATTCCTTCCATCCGTTTGCTTGGGACATATACCGACCCGGTGGACGCGCTGACTTATACCCGGTCGTTGACGCCGGACTTGATTTTCCTGGACATTCACATGCCGGACTTATCGGGCATGGACATTGCCGGTTCGTTGGACAAAAATACGTTAGTCATATTCACGACCGCTTACAAGGAATATGCGGTAGAAGGTTTTGACTTGGACGTGGTCGATTACCTGCTCAAACCGTTTGGTTTTGAACGCTTCCTGAAAGCCTGTAACAAAGCGGAAGAACGTTTACGGTCGTCATTGAAAAAATCCGTTCCCGAACAAGCGCCTGATGGTAAAACCATTTCTTTCAAATGCAATTATCAAAACATACAATTACAGCTTCATACGATTTTGTATATCGAAGCCTTCGACAATTACGTCAAAATTATTACTCCCGGCAAAACCTATATGCCGGTGATGACGATGAAAACGATTCAGAACCTGTTGCCGGAAGCCGAATTTATCCGCATACACAAGTCATTTATCGTCGCGGTGAGCAAAATCAAGTCGTTCAACTGCGAACAGGTGATTACCGAGCGAAAAAAAATCCCCATCGGCAGACGCTATCGCAAGGATTTTCTGGAGCAAATGGAGACGTTGAAGCGGGGAGATTTTTGACAGTTGGTTTACACGTATTTATTTTGCGGTTTAAAGTCAGCATTGTATCTTTGCGTGGTAATTTAAAGATATAAAACAGGATGCATACAGCGACATTGGATAAAGAAACAAGCGATAAGGTGAGTTTTATCACTTTTGCACGGTGTAAATTTTTTCTGCCTTATTTTGAGAAAGTAAAAATGTTGGTTGGCATAACGAAACAAAAGAAGAATGCCAAGAAAATTCAATACTTAATCACAGCCATTGAGCCGGTGGAATAAAAAAATATCTTTCAGATTTACGCCGCAGGTTCGTGCATTGCTACTGAAAGATAATCTTTTTTGTGCCGCAAATGTACAACTAATTTTTTTATCCACAAAATTATTTTTGAAACTAATTTTTTCCGCCACTGCCTGCGGCAACCTCCAGTGTTATAAATGAAATAATAAAATCCTCGTCTATCACTTTTTCCGGAAAATCCAGTCCTTTTTTTGATAAACGATTCGTTATTATATTAACTATTAACGACCATCGATTGCGACCTTCCTTTCCGCGACCTTGATCTTACGCCTAAAATGGACGAAATTGCTATCTGACAATGAAAATTTCCTGTTACCGACCACAATATTCCTTTCCGTGACCTCGACATCGCGTCTAAAATGGACGGAGTTTGTGGTCGGGAAATGGAATGTTCCGATTTCCGACCGCAACATGCCTATCAGTGAACGGAAGTTTCCGGTCGGCGAACGCAAATTCGAGTTGCAGGACATAGAAAACTCCTGTCCGCAATCGAAAAATACCTGTCCGCGTCCGGAATGTTCCCGTTTGTGACAGCAATGTCGAGGTTGCGGAAAGGATGGTCGAAGTCACGGACAGAAATGACGCTGTCGTTAAGACAAAGATTGCCTTGAATGTTGGTAGAAAACGAATCATCATTCTCAAATTTCAATTTTAAATCACAGTCGACCCCGTATGGGGGCGAACGAGTGCTATTCAAATGGTCGTTTTTTTTGTTTATTCCCTGTGGGAAAGAGAAAAGCAGCCCTTGTCTTCCCCGGCACCCTTAGTAGTATAACGATACACCATCCTCCTCCCTTATTTCCGAACAACAGTCATAAGGGAATAAAGGGGAAATAGATATGATACGGCGCTACTAAGGGAACCCCGGGAAGATAAGGGTTTTGTACGGAAATTCAGTATAACCAATCATATGCTGAGGCCGTAAGCTGAAGCATACGGTTAATAAAGTGTCGTCCCCTGCGGGACTTTAAGCCACACGCAACATTTCCGCAATGCGGACGAGTTACCGGAAAGCGGCGGCGAACACATGGACATCAGCAAATCTGCGTGAAACGCAAAGGAGGCACAGAGAAAATACATCTCTGCGCCTCCTGCCTTTCTATAAGTATCACCGGAATCTTTGAATTTCTGTTATTTGACAATGACCTTTTGCCGCAGGCCGTCGTTCAGCGAAACGATGTACATCCCCGGCACAAGCGGAAGAGACGTCCGGCCGCCGGTTATCTCCTGCTGTCTGTATAACTGACCCGTCAAGGTATAGAGCTTCAGTACCGCCCGGTCGCCCCGGGGCAGTTCGACGTACAGATAGCCGCCTTCCGACCAGATCGCACGCAGGCCCTCTACCGCCGACACGCTCACGCCGCCCAACTCCACGTCTACGATGCGCTCCACATCCAGATATTCAATATTCAGCGGCTCGATGACGCTGTGGAAGGTCACCGTGACCGGGCCGTCCATCTGACGGCGTATCTCCGTGCCGCCTCTGTTGTCCATCTCCACCGAACCCGTTTCGATCCGCAGGTTCCTCAGCGTGTAACCCTCCTTCGGATACAGGAGCAGGGTGAAATCCTGATGGCTGTGGACGTAATGCAGTCCGGGCGGAGGAGCCGAATGTATGCCTTCGTGCATCGGCACACGCACGCGGCGCTGTATGATCGGGGAGACGATGGGCGGACGGATAAACTCGTAGGCGCCCATGTCCACATAGTCGTACATGATCCTGTCCTTGTTTTCCAGGTCGGCATGCAGGAAGCCGTCGCTGTATACCGTATTCTCCGGCGAGGGATCGCCCAGCAGGACGGAAACCGGATAGGGCGCGACTATCAGCAGCCGGTTGCCTCCTCCTTCCGTCGTCCCGCCGCTGAACATCAGGCGATAGTCGCCCTCCTGCATGTTGCCGCTTGCGTCGAAGCCGTCGCGTGCAAAGAAGGGAGACACGCTCACGTTCCACCCGGCGTCGAGACCGGTCGCTTCGTTCCAGCCGTCCTCTTCCGTGCGCGAATCGCCGATGTTGCTGTGTGTGTAGGACGGACTGCCGTACTCGTTCGCCACGTCGTTCTTGCCCTCCGTGCCGCTCCGGTTGCCCCAGAGGATGCTGTTTCGTGTTTGCGGACTGCCGCCGGCATTGTACAGACCGCCGCCGGCATCCGTGGCCAGGTTGCCGCCGACGGTGAGGTTCAGCAACGTTGCGTCGCTGCCACCGTTATAAATGCCGCCGCCCTGCACGGCGCGGTTGCCGCTCACTTCCAGGTGGTGGAAGAGCGATTCGCCGTTCGGCGCAGACCCGCTGTATGGGCCGGCGATGTAGATGCCGCCGCCGGAGGATGTGGCCGTATTGTGCTTGATCACGTTGTCGGACAGCGTGCCCGCTGCGCCGTTGATGAAGGCCACGCCGCCGCCGTCGGACGCCTGTCCGTCACAGATCGTGAAGCCGTCCCAGCGTGCCGCATTCGAGACACCCCACTGTCCGTTCGTGTAGGTGGTTTGGCCGTCGACGACCACGACCGAACAGTCCGATCCGCGCAGGATGGTGGGATGATCCACAAAGTTGCGCTGACTCAGGTTCGTTTCGGAGCCTTTGCCGTAGCCGCTGAAGCCGCCGTACACCTGCACGCTGTCATAGTCCATTACGTACGAGCCGACGAATATCTTCACGCTGTCGTAGTCGCACATGTAATAGCCTGTGTAGACGTTTGCATAGTCATTAACGCCAGCTGCCGGGAAGCTGTCGCGCGGGCTGTAGTCGCCGTCGGCCACCCAGATATAGTCGCCCTGGCTGGCCAGAGCAAGGGCTTGCTGGATGGTCGGGAAGGCGGTTTCCCAGCTTGCGCCGTTGTGTTCGTATTCGGCCGGTGCGTTCTGGTCGACGAAGAAGCCGATGTTTTTCGGGTGTACCTGGACGCAGTAGGTTAGCGTCGTGTCGCAGGTAGAATGGCCGCCGGACTGATCACCGATGCTGTCCGATTTAAGATACAGGGACAGCACTTTGTTTCCGGGCGTATCCCAAACCACCGTCGCACCGTTTTCGTCACCCGAAATGACCCTTCCGCCATCACCCGGCCTCCACTCGTAGAAATTATAGGGGCCGGGATCAGAGGCGTCATAGGCTGCAAAGGGGAGACCCGACGGAAGCTGCTGCGAAGGCCCGTGATTCACGGTGAAGAGCTGCGGAACGGTCACCTTGGCCGGTTTCTTCGGCAGGCGGCTTGCGATCTTCGCGTCAAAGATGAAGTCCTTTACATAGATGGTCGTATCAAACGTCTCAGAGTCCATATCTACGACTATTTGATATTTGCCTGCCTGAGTTATTACAACCGGATCATTCCCGTTCATTGGAGTGTCATCAAATGAAATTGGAGTTGGGTCGTCGTTAAGATACCATGCGATTGAATTGAACATGTCATAGTTCGTCTGGAATATCGGATTGGTGCAACTGCCGCAATCGGGGCAACGCCAGGTATCATTGAACGCAAAGTCAACTCCGCTAAATCCGGACAGGTAGCCATAGCTGGCCGTAGATCCCGGGTAGTTAAAATAACCCAGCGAGAAAACAGAGTTGCTATTTTTAACCGTAACCATTTTAGTGGCCGCATCATCAGGTATATCCACCCTGGCATATTGCCAGTTAGTCGCATTAAATTCCGTATGAAAAGGAATAGTACCCGCAGTGGCAGTGACGGATGGACCGGTAATTTGAGGGTCTATTTCCACTCCAGTAGACGGTTCTCTATAAGTAAATTCAAAATTACCAGCAGTTCCTTCCCGGAAAACTAAAAAGATATGGTTCCCTGTGCCAGATATGTTTGACGCATAAAAAGAAATCTCGTTTTGGCTGATGGAATACATGGAAGGAATAATGGCTGCACCCATCTCTGTCCCGTTTGCCGAATGTTGATAGCAATAAACAGGCTTGGTCGCCTCCACAAAGAGAACATCTGTTGATATTGGAAACGTCACAAAATCTGTTTCGTAGGCATCTAAGGATAGGCTTTGCGAAGGGGAGAGCTTCGCCAAGCCTGTTGTACTATATACCCTAACCGTCGCAGCCTCTCCTAATGCCGTAAAATCTATTCGCTCTGTTGTGGCATCAGTAGCATATCCTCGCACAATCACATACCGCGTACCGACTTTGTCAATCGGCACAATCTGATCGCCGGCCACGTCTACCGCAGTCCCGTTTATAATACAGTCTTCTGTTGTTGTAACGGCTATCGGCTGAGTTGAATGGATTCGCGTGCCGCTTAAACCGGTAGGGGGGATACTCGCAGGTATCGTTTTAACTGCAAGTTTCAGCGTTTGTCCTTTATCTAAATCTATGGTAGAAGTAAAGTCTAAATCATCTTCTGTAGAGCCATTATAACATTTCACGGTTGCAGGAAGGGTGATTGTTAACGTCGTCGCTTCTGTGGCGACAATATCAATCTGATTTCCTCTGGCTTTAGCATAATAATATGGATATACATCAGTATGATTCTGAGGAAAAGAAACAGTATTCCCTTGAAAGGGCGTAGCAAAGTCCGTACCCAAAGCATGTATTCCTTTCAGTGAGAAAATATCACGCTGAAAACCTCCATTAACCATATAATAGGCAAGAATCTTTTGAGTTGACGTAATATGAATGCCATAAGTCTGTGCCGTTCCGGCATTCGCCATCGGATTTTCGACATTCGTAATATTTTCACCACCGCCATTAAAGTCTACGGTTTTTGCCCCATTCGCCGGAACGGTAATGATCTGAGTTGTCTCATACATGCTGTATGCTCTCAGTCGAATCGTTACGGTTGCTTCCGTACCATTGGGATTGGAAAACACAAATAAGACCGGCCGGTCAGTATGGCTCTGCAGCACATCCGGCGCCACAAACCAAAACTCGGTGTCCTGCGCAAAGGCAGACATTGCGCTTGCTGCGAGCAAGCAGATTGAAAAAAGTAATTTTTTAAATTTCATAGCTGTATAATTATTTGTTTGTTATTTGTTTGTTATTTGTTTCGTAGTTGATTTCTTTGCAAGCGTCGTCACTGCGGCGGATACCGTAACACACCCCCTACCCCCTCTCAAGAGGGGAGGGGCATCGGCGAGCCTCGCTACATTGGAAACGATTGGTTTTTGTTCGATAGAAAAGATGGA
>JAITPV010000218.1 GCA_031289275.1 Tannerella sp. | reverse complement strand
CAAAAAATCGTAGTAATTTTGTCGGTGGTAAGTAAACTCATAACTTTCGTCTATTTTACTGTTGATCAACCACAAAGATACGAAAATTATTTGATACTTACCTCTTTTTTCTCTCTTTTTCTTATCCAAAACTCAGGTTGTACTGTTATTGATGAAGCACAAAGATATGTGTTTTCTTTCAATACAAACCCATTTTACGCAAAAAAAAACGTGTAAACCCCATTTTGACTGTTGGTTTACACGCTTTGTTGAGCCGGTCTCCTCTTTCGGGGAATTTCAGCGCTGTTTCGTTCTGTCGCCGTTTCGTCTTTCGATACGCATCCGGGTCATTCTCTCCTTGAATCCGCCTTCATGTCCGCGGATGGTGTACGTCCGTACACGAGTAATGCAAGAAATAATGCGAAGGCATGAAAATAACGGCATTGCTTTAAAAAAGCGAATCGGAAAATATTCACATATTCTCCGATCCATAGAGAGAGTGAACTTAAAATTAAAGCAATCTTAAGTTCGGGACAAATGTATGAAAAAATTCAGAATAAAAGGCCTCTGTGCCGAAATAAAATCGGATGAAAGCACAATTATCCTTTTTCGCTTTGCCACGCCCGCCGGCTGAAAGGTGGCTCAATGCTCCATGTTCGCCGCGGCGAGCGAGTCATTCCGTTCGATAGCGGGAGAACCGTATTTGTATTTCATCAGACTGAAATCGTCCAGATAAATCTTATGGAACAGGGCGCCGTCCGTATGCAAGCGGATATAGCCGTAGACTCGTTGCACCTTTTTCGTGGGAATGGTTTTCAACAGTATTTCATGGTATCCGTCCTGACGGATCGTGCGTTTGACGACAAGGGTTGTGTCGTCCTGACAGGCTTTGAGATGCGCCTCGACGGGGTCTTGCATGTCCGGCGTGATGCCCCACACCTGCATACTCAGGACAAAGGCGCTTCCGGAGGAATAGAGATCGTCCGGCTGAAGGTCGAAAATAATCGTGTTGGAGAGCGCATGGGGATAAAATTCATAGTACTTGCGGAAAATCCAAATATCCAGCGAATCGACATTCGACGACGGAGCCATAGCAGGCTTGATGTCTCCGATGGCTGCAATCTGTTGTTTGACGTCCGCCAGCGCCAGATTGTATATCCGCATATATTGATCCAGATGTTTGCCGTACCAGATCAGCGAACTGTCGTATTCGGCTTCCGTCAGTTGATATTTGTCGAATACGGATTGATAGAGCGCGTTTTTCCCGGTAGAACGATAGGCGCTCGGCTCCATATAGATCATCGCCTCGGCCAGTTGCATATCCACCAAGACCTTTCGCATCTTATTCTCCGGAATGATGCCTTCGGGCGTCCGGCTGCAAGCTAAAAGAAATATCGCCGGGAAGAAGATGACCGCTCCGAATTTGGAAAACCGTTCAAGGAGTGTTGTTTTCGGCATGAATCTCTGTTATTTCAAGAAACCGGAAGAAAGCATACGGCGATAAAACAAAAGCAAAATGGCGCCACTGACGCATATGGACGAATCGGCGAGATTGAAAATCGGACGGAAGAAGATAAATTCCTGTCCGCCCCAGACCGGGAACCAACTGGGATACGTGGTCTGTATCAGCGGAAAATATAACATATCCACTACTTTCCCGTGCAACATCGGCGCATAGCCTCCTCCTCCCGACAGGAAGGTTGCAATCTGTCCGTAACTGTGGTCAAAGAAGACGCCGTAGCACACACAGTCAATGATGTTTCCGACGGCGCCGGCAAAAATCATGGCAATGCAGGCGATGTATCCGAACGGGGCGGTATTCTGTTTCAACAACCGGAAGATATACCAGGCAATCGCAATAACAGCGACAATCCGGCAGACTGAAAGTAGCCATTTACTTATGATTTCCATCCCGAACGCCATTCCCGGATTTTCCGTGAAATAGAGTTGGAACCACGAGAAAATGTGGATGCTTTCATGCAGTTGCATATGCGTCTTGACCCAGATTTTCAGCGTCTGATCAAGAATAAGGAGCAATATCACGATGGCTATCGCTCCTCCTGTTTTTTGATATTTTGTTTGCATCCTTCTTACTTGACTCCACTTTGTTTGGCTTCGATGCTCAATGTGGCATGAGGCACTGCCCGCAACCGGTCTTTGGAAATCAGTTTCCCTGTTTCGCGGCAGATGCCATAGGTTTTGTTTTCGATACGAATCAAAGCCGCTTGCAGGCTCTGGATAAATTTCATCTGACGTTGCGCCAAACGGCCGGCTTCTTCTTTCGATAACGTCGCCGCGCCTTCTTCCAGCACTTTAAACGTGGGCGACGTGTCGGAAACGTCATTTCCGTCCGAATTGGTCAGGCCGGCTCTCAATATATCATAATCTTTTTTTGCAATGTCCAATTTCTCCAGTATGATTGCCCGAAATTCTTCCAATTCGACATCCGAATATTTTGTTTTTTCTGCCATAATGCTACTTTTTATAATGTTATAATCCTGTTTTATGTCTTTGAATATACTATTATTCTGCTTTTTCAATTTTCAGATACAGTTGAAAATCGTCCATATCGAAAACCGTCCCTTCTTCCAACCGGTCGGTTACTTCAATCGCTGTCGCCAGTACCTGATTGGCGATGTAAGCCTTGTGCACCTCAAGGACGGCGTCCATCTCCCGGGACGAACGGATGGTTACGCGGATTTTATCCGTAATTTCAAAACCGCTGCTCTTGCGCAGGTTTTGAATCCGGTTCACCAACTCGCGCGCCAGTCCTTCCCTGTTCAGTTCATCCGTCACCGTAATATCCAGTGCGATGGTCAACGCACCTTCGTTGGCAACCAGCCATCCGGGAATATCTTCGGAAATAATTTCCACATCAGACAGCTCTATAACCGTTTTATGCCCCTCAATGTTGAAAGAAAAAGCGCCGGATGTTTCAAACGAAGTGATCTCCTGCCGGGTCATTGACTGGATGGATGCCGCTAATTGCTTCATAATCTTCCCGTATCGAGGGCCTAATTTTTTGAAGTCCGGTTTGATTTTTTTTACCAGCATATCACCGGTGTTTTCAACAAAATGCAGTGATTTCACGTTCACTTCGTTTAATACTAAATTCTTGATGGCTTCGATATTTTCCTTCTGCCGGGCGTCTACCGCCGGCACCATAATGGCTTGAAGCGGCTGGCGGACTTTGATATTTACTTTCCGGCGAAGCGCCAGCGCCATAGACGAAATGGTCTGTGCCATCTGCATCCGTTCCTCCAGCAACGAATCGACAAACGCCTCCCGATAGACCGGAAAGTCAGCCAGATGTACGGATTCCGCCTTTTCACGTCCGGTTACCGTCGTCAAATCCAGATAAAGCCGGTCGGCATAAAACGGCGCTATCGGCGCCATCAACTTGCTCACTGTTTCCAGACAAGTATACAGCGTTTGGTAGGCGGACAATTTATCCTGTGTCATGCCTCCGCCCCAGAAACGACGGCGATTCAACCGTACATACCAATTACTCAGGTTGTCGTTCACGAAATCGGATATGGCGCGACCGGCGCGGGTTGGTTCATACGTTTCGTAAAACCCGTCGACCTCCTTCACCAGCGTGTGCAGCAGAGACAGTATCCACCGGTCGATCTCCGGCCGGTTTTCCATTGCAGTCTCTGCTTCGCGACAGGTAAATCCGTCGACGTTGGCATACAGTGCAAAAAAGGAATAGGTGTTATATAAGGTGCCGAAAAATTTGCGGCGTACTTCTTCGATGCCATCGACATCAAACTTGATATTGTCCCACGGCGACGCATTGGTAATCATGTACCAGCGCAAGGCGTCCGAGCCGTATTGTTCGATTGTCTTGAACGGATCTACGGCGTTACCGAGGCGTTTGGACATTTTGTTTCCGTTCTTATCCAGCACCAGCCCGTTCGATACCACCGTTTTGAAGGATACGCCATCAAAAATCATCGCCGCTATCGCGTGTAATGTAAAGAACCAGCCTCGCGTCTGGTCGACCCCTTCCGCGATGAAGTCAGCGGGGAAACCCGTACCGAGACTTGTCGTACCGAACGGGTAATGTATCTGCGCATAGGGCATGGAGCCCGAATCAAACCAGACATCAATCAGGTCGGCTTCGCGTTTCATCGGTTTACCGCTGTCGGAAACAAGCACAATCTCATCCACATAGGGACGGTGTAAATCTATCCGGTTATAATTTTCGGACGTATATTCTCCCGGCCGGAAACTTTTTTCCCGGTAAGGGTTGCTTTTCATATATCCGGCGGCGACCGCTTTTTCGATTTCGTCGTACAACTCGGCGATAGAGCCGACGCATTTTTCATCCGAACCGTCTTCCGTTCGCCAGATCGGTAACGGCGTACCCCAATACCGGCTACGGCTCAGGTTCCAGTCCTGCAGGTTTTCCAGCCATTTCCCGAAACGACCGGTTCCGGTACTCTGCGGTTTCCAGTGGATGGTATCGTTTAATGCCATCATCCGTTCACGGCAAGCGGTTGTCCGGATAAACCAACTGTCCAGCGGATAATACAACACCGGTTTGTCCGTTCGCCAGCAATGCGGGTATGTGTGTACATGCTTTTCTATCTTAAATGCCAGACCCTGTTGCTTCAGCATGACACAGAGGTCAATATCCAGTGTGGCATCCTTGTCCGTCAAGGTCGCGTCGTATTCGTTTTTCACATAACGCCCAGCGTAGGATTCGTATAAGGCAACGTTCGTCCGGGATGCCACATACGCTTGATCCAAATCCGCCAACCGGTAATAACGCCCCTGCAAATCAACGGCCGGACGAAGATTCCCCTGTTTGTCGGTCAGCAGCAGCGGCGGTACGCCGAAACTCTTGGCCACGCGGGCATCGTCTGCGCCGAAAGTCGGGGCGATGTGCACAATTCCGGTACCGTCTTCCGTCGTCACAAAGTCGTCGGAGATGACCCGGAAAGCGCCTTCTCCGGGATTAAACCAGGGAATCAACTGTTCGTATGTCATCCCCGCCAATTCGGCGCCGGCGTATTCCGTCTCGACTATTTTATAGGGAATCAGTTTGTCGCCGGGTTTGTAATCCGCCAGAGGCAATTCGCCGGCTTGCGGATGAAAATAATTTTTCACCAGGTCTTTGGCCAATACGACCGTAACAGGTTCATAGGTGTAGGGATTGTAGGATTGAACGGCGACGTAGCGGATTTTCGGCCCGACGCAGAGCGCCGTGTTAGAGGACAATGTCCAGGGCGTTGTTGTCCATGCGAGAAAGCCGGCAGTCCCCCATCCCATCATTTCCGGTTTCGGGTTTTTGATGCCGAACATGGCCACGACCGTTGTATCTTTCACATCGCGGTAGCAACCCGGCTGATTCAATTCATGCGTACTCAGCCCCGTCCCGGCGGCCGGAGAATAAGGCTGAATCGTATATCCTTTATACAGCAGTCCTTTTTTATACAGTTCTTTCAGTAAATACCACAGGGTTTCGATGTATTGGCTTTCGCAGGTAACATACGGATGATCCATATCTACCCAATAACCCATTTGCTGGGTCAGTTCTTCCCATTCTTTGGTATATTTCATCACGTCTTTCCGACATGCGGCATTATAGTCGGCTACCGAAATCTTTTTCCCGATGTCTTCTTTGGTAATACCCAGCGCCTTTTCCACGCCAAGTTCTACCGGCAATCCGTGCGTATCCCATCCGGCTTTCCGTTTGACCTGAAAGCCTTTCATGGTTTTATAACGACAAAAAATATCTTTAATTGAACGCGCTATCACGTGATGAATGCCCGGCATACCGTTGGCGGAAGGGGGGCCTTCATAAAATACATACGGAGGACACCCTTCACGGATATCCATACTTTTCCGGAAGATGTCGCCATCCTGCCATGCTTTCAACACTTTTTTATTTACATCCGACAAGTCGAACACATTATATTCAGCAAACCGATTACTCATAGTGTATTTTCTATAACTCGCTTAAAAAATAATTGCCGCTATCTAAAAAATTGCCGCAAAGATACTCTTTTTTTGTTGAAACCGTGACTTTATCGTATCCTAAATCAGGGCGAACGCATAAAAAATGCGTTTTGTTCGCTGCCGGAGATAATCCGGCCAAGGTAAAACCCCGTCCGAACAAGGGAATCTTTCTCTTATACATTTGAAGGCTGTAATAAACGGCCGGAAAATTCTGTTCAAAAAAATTTGGTGGTATAAAATGAATCCGCTATCTTCGGGGCATAATTTCAAACACTCACGTGCACATGGAAACAATAGACATAATAAGCATTTTGACCGGAGTCGTAACGATCGTCGCCGCCGTATTGGGCGGGGTATGGTTTCTTTTCCGAAAGGCGGGAGTTCTCGGCGGTATGCAGAAACTTCAGGAGGTACTTGTAGACAAGATCGAGAGACTGGATATCAAGATTGATTCGGTAAAAACAGATTTGGAAACACAAATCCATTCGGTAAAAACAGATTTGGAAACACAAATCCATTCGGTAAAAACAGATTTGGAAACACAAATCTATACGGTAAAGACAGATTTGGAAACACAAATCTATACGGTAAAGACAGATTTGGAAATACAAATCCGTATGGCGAAAGAGGATTCGGACAGTCAAATCCGTACATTAAAAGAAGATTTGAGCAGTCAAATCCGTACGGTAAAAACAGATTTGGAAACACAAATCCGTACGGTCAGAGAGGATTTGAGTGACCGGATGGAGAGAATAGAAGTCCGGCTGGACAGAGTAGAAGATAAAATAGAGGCAACACGAGCCTTTGTCGAACGCCGGATGGATCACATTGACCGTAAAATAGATGCCGACAGATATTTTGACCATCCCCGCATTTTGACGGCAACAAAGTAAATCCGTATTCGACATGAAATTTATGTATTGACATCTATGAAATCAACGAAATTCTTTTTCATTACTTGTGTGAGTTTGGGTATTTTATGTTGCACGCAGAAAAATATCATTGAAATACCGCTTTCCGTGCAAAACGGATACGGACCTTTTAAAGCGGGGTTGGGCGGAATTTCTCCCGATTCGGAAAACGAAACTGATCCGTGGGGAAAAACCCGGCTCCAGGTTTCGGGAATACCCGAGCATTGGACGGATACGAAAAAAGGCGCTATCGACATAAATATTTATCAAACGGCGTATCAGAATTATTTGCAGGGAAATATTACACAGGATTGGTTCGACAAATTACAAAAGTCATGGGATTGGACGCCCGATACATTGAATCTGTCTACGATTCCGCTGAAAAACAAAGTCGCTTTTGCTTTCGGAATAGAGGCTTCGGGTAAGACTCAAACGGTCGTCGACACGAATAATAATCTTGATTTTAGCGATGACCCGATATTTATTCCGGTAGAAACCGACTTAATGGATGTTTTTTTCAACCGTATGGATTCGTTTATGCAACATCATTCCATCAGGGTAACTTATGAACGCTTGGCCGATAATCGAATCGTTCGGGAAAATGTGCCTTTATTCATTATTCATGCGTCTTCTTACAACTTGTTTATGTACAATTTTCCACAACATGCGGTCGCCGGATTCAAGGGGGTGGAATTGGCCGTAAATTCAAAGAACTTTACGGATTTATCTTACCATAAAACCTATCTTGTCTTGATGGACGACAGTTTAAAAAACGGAAAAAAAGCCGATACGGAGCATGTGATTTCGGAAAATGAATACCTTTCCGTGAAGGGGAAAATATATAAATACAAAGGCGTGAATACAAATAAAAATGTGATGACGCTGGAAAAAACAAACCTGCCGAAAGAACAGTTATATTCTACACAAATAGGATTTCGGGCGATTCCGTTTGAAGGTCGGAACTTCAAAACAAAAGAAATTATCACGCTGGATACTTTTAAGGGCAAGTATGTATTGATTGACTTCTGGGCGGTATGGTGCGGCCCGTGTATTCAGGAATTTCCGAATCTCACTGCGTTGTATGATCATGCGGATACATCCAAATTTGAGATTTTAGGCATTGTGGGGGACAGTTCGCCCGAGAAACTGGATGAATCTATGGAACAATTCGCTATCAAGTGGCCACAAATCTTGTCGGACGAGGCTAACACGATTAAAGAAAAATACGGAATAAGCAGTTATCCGACAACTTTACTGATTAACTCGGAAGGCATTATCATCGCAAAAAATTTGAGAGGTCACGATTTGGAAAACAAAATAAATGAATTGATTGCTCAACAGCCTTAATTCCTCACATTCTCCCATTTTTACTCAAACCAGTATCCAAACGAAAATGTGACGTTATTCTGATACAGTTGTGATTCGTTCGGGTGTTTACGTGTTTGCCTGTCCAGGAGGCCGGCACAGGTCTGAATCG
>JAITPV010000101.1 GCA_031289275.1 Tannerella sp. | reverse complement strand
TCATTATGAATCAATGGGTGCATTATACCGGGCAATGAACGCAGACAGGCTTCGCCAAACACTTGACGAACGGCTTTGGTGGCTGTTTGTTGAGATAATACAGACCATAGTGACAATTCCGGAAATGGATGCGGACGAATTACTTGAAAAAATAGTAACGAATCCTGCTGTTGAACAATTGATAGCCAATATGCTCGAAAGTCAACTCCAAGAGGCCGGTTGATGAAAATGGAAATGGTATTTTATTTACATACAAAGAATTAACAAATTAACACTTCTCGTTATTAATTCTTTGTCAATTGATTAAGGAGAAGTGCGAAACATTAGAGAATTATATTTGGATCATTCCTAAAAATAATGCTTACCAACAAAGCCAAATTTCATTTGAAGAAAAAAATATATTGCCGAACAACTTTTTTTGCTTTACAAAAATCCAATTGACGCAACTCAATTAGACCGTTTGTTTGCAGACACTCTGCGAACGCTTGTTCCACAAGTTCAAACAGCCGTTATTTATTCGGCGGCAGGGAAGCGGCAATCCAGCCGGACGGATACGGCGTTATTTTGTCCTTCTGCCGTCGCATTGGACGAAGTCCGGATCGGGCCAAGCGATGAAATCATTTTACAGGCTTTTGTCCATCTCCCGTTCGCCCATTGGGTATGGAAAAACGCAAAAACATGTTCTATCCTATTGTTCGCATGGTTGTTGAGCATAGCGTTAGTTTTTGTCATTTCCAAGAAAGCGCCAGTTTTTCGCCGAAAATCTCCTTTACGCACCATATCCAAAAACCTGAATTTTAATGAAAGGCAGGGTCTTCTGATTTATAAAGGAATACACATCGAATGTAATGGATACCCACTCAGGCTCTTCATCTTTCTGCTGAATGCTTCGGAGTATTTCCAGTCATATACGGAAATAAGGGATGAAATTTGGGCGGACAGTCAGGTTTCGCTGAATACGATCAATAAAAATATCCGGCGTTTGCGGGAAATCCTTTCCATCGCTCCGGAACTTTCCATCAATATTCGTCGCGGAAAAGGCTGTCAATTGATTATTACGGAAAATGTGGATAGTAAAAATAGATGAAGGTTGTCCTGTAATTAGGGAATAAGAATACAAACCGCCGTCAATAATCCGACACCCTTGATACTCAATATATAATTCAATCTGTCTTTCAATTTCGTATCTTTTGGGATGATGGATTCGATTTCCTTTTCGATTTCTTCAATCTGTTTGTCTGTAAAATCAATCTGTTCTTCTATTCGTTGAACCGAAGCCTGCAATGTTTTACCTTGCTGATATGCGTGCCGGTGATTCAATGCGGACGTGCGGTTTTGAACGAGAGCATCCCGCTCTCTTGTCAATTGCTTTAAAATGCGGAAATGAGGCGAAAAAGGTTCCCATTTCCTTAATTTTCTTTCCAGGCCCATCTGTGACAGGAGCTTTGCATCTATCTTGTCTGTTTTGCTTTCCATTCCCAAACTTTGACCGTATTTTTTGGACCGGTTGGGCAGAACCACATGAACAGGGTAATGACGCTCCTGCAAATAATATACCAATCCTTCATAATAAACGCCGGTGGCTTCCATCGTAAAATGCAGTTCCATTCCCGAAAGCATTTTGTTCCCGGCCCATGCTTCGAAACTTTCAAATCCTTTCGCGGTATTGGGAAAGGTTCGAGAACCTTTCACCGCTATGCTCAATTCTTCCGTTAATACGGCGAACGATACCTTAAAATCGTCTTTGGAGACGTCAATGCCCACATTTTGCTTCATTACTGTTTTTTTTATCACTGCTTTTTTCATCGCTGTTTCTTTTTTAATTATTAATCTTTCCGGACTCTCCACACAGCTTTGTCCCGTCTGTTTTACGCGGGATTACAATTCATAATTTGTATCTCAAAGTACTTTGTTCAAGCTCGTTGGAAAATAAAGGGCAGCATAATGAACTTATTCACGATATCGCTGATGCGTATCCAGGGAAGAATTATTGCCTGCCCTTTCCCGATTCGTCTACAAAAATACAACATTTGTGAACTATCGGCCCTTTTTCTTTCCGAGTGCAAAGGTACGAGGGAGGTACATATCTGATCTTGTGCGCTACTAAGGGGGCATAAGAAGATAAGGGCTTTTATTCTGTTATTTTTTATGGCGATACCAAAAAAAAGGCGACATCACCCCGGCGGCACTCTTTCTTTTGGTTTTACAATACAAAGATACGTCAATAACCCTTTCTTTTTACTATCGTTGCAACAAAGTCATTCATAATCCATAATTCATAATTGTTTCGTTATCTTTGCGGAAAAATAGAGTTGAAACATGCTTGTACAATTAATCATTGTTTTGGTTGCCATCATTATTGGCGCACGCCGGGGCGGTATCGGACTGGGTGTGACGGGCGGCGGGGCTGGCGGCGCTGACGTTTGTGTTTGGCCTGCAGCCGACCACGCCGCCGATTGACGTCATACTGATGATCGTTGCCGTCATTGCGGCAGCCAGTTGCATGCAGGCCGCAGGCGGCCTGGACCTGATGGTCAAATGGGCGGAGAGGCTGCTGCGCAACCATCCGCAACATATTACGCTGCTTAGTCCGGCGGTAACGTACCTTTTCACCTTCATGGCCGGTACGGGACATGTGGCCTACGCCGTCTTGCCTGTGATCGCCGAAGTGGCAACCGAGACGAACATCCGCCCGGAACGCCCGATGGCGATTGCCGTCATTGCTTCGCAGCAGGCCATTACGGCCAGTCCGATTTCGGCGGCTACCGTGGCGCTACTCAGCATGCTGGCCGGCTATCCGGTCTCACTGTTGCATATCTTGATGATTTCCGTTCCCTGTACGCTGATCGGCGTGTTGGCGGGCGCCTTGTATTCGATGCATACAGGCAAGGAACTGGCCGAGGATCCGGAATACCGGCGGCGTCTGGCCGAAGGCGCCATCCGGGAGCGCCGCTATCAGTCGCAGGAAGTCGGCAACAGGCGAAATGCTCTGCTGGCCATCCTCATCTTCGTGTTCGCTACGGCAGGCGTTGTCCTGTTCGGCTCGATGGAGACGCTACGCCCCACGTTTACGGTAAACGACGTAGCGGTGCGGATGCCGATGGCGCACATCATCGAAGTTTTGATGCTGTCTGCCGCGGCATTGATTCTGCTGGCCACGAAAACCGATGGCGTCAAAGCCGTGCAAGGGTCTGTCTTTTCGGCCGGGATGCAAGCCATGGTCGCGATCTTCTGGATTGCATGGATGGGAGATACGTTTATTTCCGGTAACATGGCGGAACTCAAAAGCGGTATCGAACAGTATGTGACGGCCATGCCGTGGCTGTTCGGACTGGCGCTGTTCGTGATGTCGATCCTGCTCTTTAGCCAGGCAGCAACGGTACGCGCCCTCCTGCCGCTGGGGCTTTCGCCCTGGATGCTGATCGCCCTGTTTCCGGCGGTGAACGGCTATTTTTTCATCCCCAACTATCCGATCGGTCGTTGCCGCCATCAGCTTCGACCGCACCGGCACAACGCATATCGGAAAATATATCCTGAACCACTCCTTCATGATCCCCGGATTGATCGCAACAAGCGTCTCGGTTTCCTTAGGCCTGCTCATCATCCAATTCACGTAAAACAATCATGAAAAAACTCAAGTATAAACAGATTAATGTAAATACTTGAGTCTTCTCCGTCGGGGTACCAAGATTCGAACTTGGGACCCCCTGCTCCCAAAGCAGGTGCGCTAACCGGACTGCGCTACACCCCGAATATATGGCCTATCGGCGCGGCAAAGATACAATTTAATTCCTGATTACACCTCTCCGGAATGCTTTTTTTATCACTCCGCCTTCTTTTTTTGTCATCTGATGCGGCATATTTGATTGAATGACAGCGTTTTTTTGAAACGCCAATAAAGGGATAGAAAACGTGATGATTTAGTGAAAAACATGGTGGAAAGTGGGTGTTAGAATCAGTGACAGTATCAAGCAAAGTGTTCCCTAAAGACTGAATAGGGATCAAAATCTGACAAGAAATGAGTTGTTTTTGTTGTTTTTTGTAGATGGCTATAGTTAATAGTAGTGTTGCATAATTCAAGAAGAAGTATTATCTTTGCCGAAAAAAAAATCCAATATGAATTATCTGGAAATACTCTAAGTACATGACAAAAAATCAAAGACATTAAAATCGAATTTGGCAAAAGGATTCAGCAATGCAGCGGCAATAGTTTGTAATCCATATTTAAACAGGCTTTTAGCTCTGTGTCCGTGT
>JAITPV010000083.1 GCA_031289275.1 Tannerella sp. | reverse complement strand
TCGATCACCCTGTATCCGGCGCAGGCGAAGAAGTTGCAGGAGAACTGCGAACGCGCCAGCCGCATCGCGAGGTTGCCGATGGTGAGCATGAACGCTTTCGGCGTCTTGCCGCTCCGTTCAGTCGCAAGTCGCAAGGCCTCAAATTCGGATGCGCCGCGGCTGAAGTCGAGCGCCGGCGTGTCTGTTCCGCCTGTGCAGCAGCAAGAGGCGTCGCACGTATCTTCTATCTTTGCAGTTGCCGTTTCGGTGAAGTTCGGATACTGGTTGGTGCCGAGCAGGATTTCGCGGCGCGTGGCGACGGCTTTCCGGCGGGCGGCAGCGGAGGCGTTGACGGCGTTCTGTACCTCGCCGGACTTGACGGCGGCATGGAAACCGCCCTTGTCTTCCGTTTCGAGGAAAAGCGTCCACGCCACGTCGGCCAGCGAGTTTGTCAGCGTCTCGATGTAGTACGAGCCGGCAGAGGGGTCGACCACTTTGTCGAAGTGACATTCTTCCTTGAGCAGCAGTTGCTGGTTGCGTGCGATGCGTGCGGAGAAGTCGTCGGGCGTTCGATAGGCGCTGTCGAACGGCGTGACCGTGATGGAATCGACGCCTCCGATGGCGGCCGACATGGTTTCGGTCTGCGTGCGGAGCAGGTTGACGTGCGCGTCGTAGATTGTCTGGTTCCAGTCTGAGGTTTGCGCGTGGGCGACCATTTTAGCGGCGCATTTACATTCCGGTTGATAAGCGGCTACGATTTCAGCCCACAGCCAACGGGCGGTGCGGAACTTGGCAATTTCCATAAAGTAGTTTGCGCTGATACCGAAATTAAATGTGATGCGTGGAGCGACTTCGTCTACCGTAAAACCGGCTTCGACGAGTTTCGCAATGATTTCGTTTCCCCAGGCCAACGCATAACCCAACTCTTGCGAGATGCAGGCGCCGGCATTGTTCAGCAGGCAAGCGTCGACGGCCAGCGTCCGGTAGTTGGGCAGCGCCTTGCTTGCTTTCAGCACGGCGGCGGCATGTTCGACCCATTGGCCGGCCTCCTCGCCCTTTACTAAAGGCGCCTTGAACGGATTGTAATTGATGGAGCCGTAACACTTGTCCGAATCAACGCTTTTTGCCCGGAAGTAATCCGCCAGAAGACCAATCAGCGTTTCGCTTTTGGCGTTACATGTTTTGAAATTCAATTCTACATGTTCGGGATAAATACCTTCCAGCAGGGTAGCGATATTTTCCGCATTTACCTGGTCGCCACCGAAATGAAACCCCAACGAGTTAACGCCTTTTTGCAGTAAGTCAAGCGCTTTTTGATTGGCGGCTTTAAAGTCCGTCACATCCAGGTTTTGGCGTATTTTCCAGTCATTTTCTTTTTTTGTTCCGCGAACATAAGGGAATTCACCCGGAAGAGAGGTTGTTGTTTTCAAGTCTTCCAAATCTTCCGCCCGATAGAAAGGATTGACATTGAATCCTTCTCCGGTTTTCCAAATGAGCTTTTTCTCGAACGGCGCCCCCTTAAGGTCTGCCGTGATCTTTGCCATCCAGGCTTCCGTAGAAACGGATGGAAATTCCGAAAAAAGCGGTTCTTTTACTACTGTCATAAAATTAAAAACTTAAATCGTTATTTTATAAATCTATTATCCTAATCATCAATATGTATTCATTCTATCTCCCGGTGGATGAACAACCATGCGTTTTTGAATTTGTCGTTCGCTCTCAGTTGGTGCATATATGTTTCCGCCTCTTTCCGGTTCGTGTATCTGGCAGCATACACCCGGATATTTTCATTCTGTTTCACGATGCCGGTTTCCTTACATTCGGACGGATTGATCTCAACGAGATATTTTTCCGCTTGTTTTTCCGTAAGAAAACTTGCGATAATGATATAATAGGTCGTTGCCCGGTCCGGAACTGCCGGCGGCTGTTGGGCTACCGTCACAACGGGCTGCGTAACCGTATCCGTAGCGACCGGCTCGGATGCAGCGGTTTGTTTTTCCGGAAATTGACAGGTCGAATCGGGTTGTTCCGAGGAAATCAGCGGCTTTGACAGTATTTCCGGCAACAGGAATCCTGCCGTGTAGGACGTTGGGTTTACCTCGTTTACCGGCGGCGACAGCCATAAAAACAGTGCTGTGGCAGCCGCCGTGATCCCGATGGAGCGAAACACCATGTGGTAAACCGGCAGATAGCGTACACGTCCGGTTTTACGATCCGGCTTCGCCGGTTGCGGGAGTTCTGCCGTTTGTCCGGTTAGATCCGGAACCGGGGAGAGATGGAACATGTCCAATCCATAGGAATTTACGCAGAACAGTGGTGTGTCTATGCCGGGCAGAAAGATATACCCGCCTTCTTCTCCTTTCCGGAAAGAGCCGATTTTTCCCAGCGCAACATGCTTTTGTTCATCCAATCCGGTCTTCAGATCGTCAATATCTTTTTTCAACGCCAACCGTGCTTCCCTGAACGTCATTCCACAAGTTTGCATGTAGGATTCGGACAGCAGTCCGTCGTCGTGGCGCAAAGCCGGATTAAATACAATTTCCTTGCGGGGCGGATAGAAAGTATGCACCCCCTCTGCGTAAACAGCCGGTTGATTCTGAAGGATAAAACCCCCCAAATCCGGGATAATTACGCAGTCGTTGTCCCACAATAATCGCTCTATATGTGCAGAAATATTTAACACGCTGCAAAGATACATCCTTTTTACGAAACATGTTTGAAAACATTCAAAAAATATCCGGAGAATGTATTTTTTAATCTGATATACAATGGATCAGTTCTACAAACGTATGACTTTCTGCAATTACATCCGTATTTGTGTAAATCTTTTGCACGCAAGATTCCGACGGCGTTATATTCCACAGGTTTCCCTCTTTTCGGGCGGAACAGTTCCATGCGATATACGTTCCGTCGGGACGAAGATGGAAATAAGCCGACGCTAAAACGACCTCTCCCATACATTTGAAAATTTCGTGTACGTCATTATCACAACAACCGCCGTCGTATCCCCAGTAACCTGTCACCCAAGTATCCTTTGGCGCCCGGTACCAGTCGCTGATCATCGGCAGGTATTGCCGTCCGATAACAGCGTCTTTGTGTATTCCTTTGCCTTTCTGATTTTCGTCTTCAACAAACTGTTTTACCTTTACATACGGATCGCACACAAATGCCCAGTTCAACCGGTCGGACGAAGGGTCTAACAATTGTGCGCAACTCCCCAGCGCATTCATCATATCTATCAGATATTCTTCCTTGCCGGTTTCTTCATACAGATATTTGACGCCGTAAATTCGCCACGCCGACCAGCCATGCGGTGAATTGACAAAATTGGGATGGGTCAGAACGTCGTACTGTGATTCCCAAAACCGGATCGAAGCCCCGTGAACACGGGAGTCGGGAATCAGGTGTTGCGACAGACAACGGTGACTTTGATACAAATATTCCGCCGCATCCATGTATTTTTTCCGTTCGGTGGAACCCTTGGGCTGCAACAGTCCGAACATGGCAAGCTGGGCGTAACTGCAACTGATCATCCCGTCTTCAAAGGTCAATTCCCCCTCGGTTTCTATATTGTCCCGGTTTTTCGCCAACTCGTCCATTGCTCTTTTGACGGACGCATAATGGCGACTGTAATTTTCTTTCCATTCTTCGGACTGGTCGGCCAATTTCTTTTCTTCCGCCATCACTTCCATAATTGCTTTTGCAATATAGACCACGCTGGTGTAATGTACCTTCCCATTGCGATAGGCGCCGTCGGGAGTTTGAGATTGCAGTATAAAATCCGCTAATCGCGCCGCCGACCGCAGGTCGTTCAACTCTTTCGTCGCCCTGTATCGTTGGGCATACAAAGCCGCCGCCATTGCATGATTCTGAATGCGGTGTTCCCATGAAGTCGGAAGATTAGTAACCGTATCATACATCAGAGAAAAAATTTCGC
>JAITPV010000058.1 GCA_031289275.1 Tannerella sp. | reverse complement strand
GCGAAAAGCGATTGGCGACCGGCTGAAAAATCCTGCCGACAGCCTGAAAATGGTCATTGTCCGCGACATGTGGCTCACCGGTTTTGATGCGCCCTGTTTGCATACTTTGTATGTGGATAAACCCATGCGCGGACATAGCTTAATGCAAGCCATAGCACGGGTAAACCGCGTATTTACCGAAGGCAAAGAAGGCGGTTTGGTGGTCGATTATTTGGGTATTGCGCAGGAACTGAAAGCGGCATTAGCCGAATATACGGCAAGTGGCGGCGAAGGCAAACCAACGCTCGATCAGGAATTGGCGGTTGCCAAAATGTTGGAATTTTATGAGGCGATAGAATACCGGTTAAGGCATTTCGACTGGCGGAAATTTTACACTTTAACGCCGGGAGAAAAGCTGAAATTTATCCCTGTCATTGTCGATTACATTTTCAGTCAGGATACGGTAGAGACGCTGCATGCAACGTCTGTACAATTTACCGAAAACACCAAAAATCTGTTGAAAGCATTTGCCATTTCCGTGCCGCACGACAAAGCAATGGCCATTCGTGACGACGTGGCGTTGTTTCAAGCCATAAAATCGCGATTGGTAAAAATATCCGACAGAAACGAAGGCGGGAAAACGGATGGGGAAATTGAAACTGCCATCAAACAAATCATTTCCGAAGCCATTACCGCCGATAATGTCATTGACATTTTTGACGCCGCAGGTCTGAAAAAGCCGGATATTGAAATTTTGGACGAACGTTTTTTGCAGGAAATAAAAAACTTGCCACAAAAAAATCTGGCAGTTGAATTATTGAAAAAGCTGCTCAAAGACGAAATAAAAAAGCGGACGAAAATAAATTTAGTAGAAAGCAAAAAGTTTTCCGAAATGTTGGAAGAGGCCATCCAGCGCTATCACAATGGCATGATTGACACAGTTGAGTTTTTGGAAAAAGTACTGATTCCCTTTGCCCAACAAATGAAAGAAGCCGACCGGCGGGGCGAAAAATCGGGTTTGGATTACCGTGAATATGCTTTTTACACGGCTTTGGAAGTCAACAACAGTGCAGTAGCAATCCTTGGCGACAACATGCTGAAACATATCGCGCAGGAACTTTTACAAACCGTCCGCAATAGCACAACCATCGACTGGACAATAAAAGAAAGCGTACAATCAGCCTTGAGACGCAACATTCGCAGAATCTTACGCCTGCACGGTTATCCGCCCGACTTGCAGGAAAAAGCCGTGGACACCGTTATCACGCAAGCCAAAATGTTGGCGGAAGATATAATCCGAAATGAGGAGTAACACAGATAAGCCATCATTCCCCGAATTGTGCACAAATAAAAAACAGAAACGCTCGCAATTTCATTACAAGCCCCTCTGTTTTCAAGTAGCGAGAGGGGGGATTGAACCCCCGACCTCATGATTATGAATCATGCGCTCTAACCGGCTGAGCTATCTCGCCATCTTTTTGGCGGTGCAAAAGTAATAAAAAAATGAGATTGAAGGAACAATGTGTGAAGATTTTTGCGTCCATTTCCGCACTTTACCGAAGATGAAAAAAATAATCCCCTTAGCAGTATCATTTTACAATTTCAGGAACATGCCTCCATATAATAAAAAAAATATCGTACTTTTGCGTCTCAATAAAAATATACATGATATGAACAAGTCGAAACGAATGTATACGGTATTTATCACCCTTATTGTCGGTGTGGTAATACTGTTGACCGGTGTCGGCGCCGGTGCCGGACTTCTTTTTTCCCCCAATTTCATGCCTGAAAAGACGTGTTATATCCATATCTATCCGGAGAAAGATTTCCGGGCCTTATGTCAACAGTTGGAAGACTCGGCGCATTGCCGGAATATCGGGCGGTTCATATGGTTGGCCGAGCGGCTGAAATATCCGGAGAACATGAAAACCGGACGTTATACCATTCATCCGAAGATGAATAATTACGACTTATTGAATAATCTGCGCCGGGGACATCAAGAGCTGGTTCGGGTCACATTTAATAATATCCGGATAAAAAAGGAACTGGCCGAATGTCTGGGTGACCAATTAATGCTGAACGACGAAGACCTGATGGCTTTGCTGGACGACGACGCTTTTTGCGACTCGATGGGATTCACTCCCCAAACGATTCAGGCGATGTTCATTCCCAACACCTATGAAATCTATTGGAACATTTCCGTCGCAAAACTGATGCAGCGCATGCAACGTGAATATAGTTTGTTCTGGACGGACGCACGCCGCGACAAAGCCGGAATAATCGGGATAACGCCCGTTGAAGTAGCGACATTGGCATCGATTGTGGAAGAAGAATCGGCTGTTCCGGAAGAATATCCGGTGATTGCAGGCCTTTACATCAACCGGCTGCACCGGGGGATTCCCTTACAAGCCGATCCGACCGTCAAATATGCGACCGGAAACTTCGCCCTGACACGCATTTTATATGAGCATCTGCACGTGGATTCGCCATACAATACCTACCTGCATGGAGGGTTGCCTCCCGGCCCGATACGGATTCCTTCCATCACGGGGATCAATGCCGTATTGAATTACAGGAAACACAACTATCTCTACATGTGCGCCAAAGAAGATTTCTCCGGACGGCACAACTTTGCCGTGACGCTCGCCGAACACAACCGGAATGCCGACCGTTACCGGGCGGCGCTAAACCGCTTGGGAATACGATGAAACAGGTGGCAGAGGAATCCCCGCGCATGATCGCCCTCGCTGTTCCCGGAGGAGCGACGGACGTACTGTTACATGCCTGTTGCGCCCCCTGTTCCGGCGCCATTCTCGAATGTATGCTGGCTAATGGATTGCATCCGACCGTATTCTACTTTAACCCGAATATCTATCCGCGAACGGAATATGAACGCCGGAAAGCCGAAAGCATCCGCTATGCCGAATCCCTGCATGTGCCCTTCGTCGACGGCGATTACGACCATGCCGGATGGTTGCGGCAAGTGCAGGGATTGGAAGCGGAGCCGGAACGGGGCAGCCGTTGCCTGGCCTGCTTCAAAGGGAGGCTGTCCGTAACGGCACGCTATGCCGACGAACACGAGTTTACCGTCTTCACCACCACCTTAGCCGCATCCCGATGGAAAAACCTCCACCAAATCAACGACGCCGGATGTCAGGCCGCAGCCCTTTTTCCCGGCCTTACTTTCTGGGAACAAAACTGGCGGAAAGGCGGACTTAGCGACCGGCGAAACGAGCTGATCAAACAATACCGCTTCTATAACCAAACCTATTGCGGGTGTGAATATTCCGTTGAAGGCTCAAAAACGAACGGAGAAAGTACTTTTAAGAGCTTAAAAACACTTTCTCCGATATGAGAAAGTACTTTTCAGGGCTGAAATACGCTTTCTCCGATATGAGAAAGTACTTTTCAGGGCTGAAATACGCTTTCTCCGGTATGAGAAAGTACTTTTCAGGGCTGAAATACGCTTTCTCCGATATGAGAAAGTACTTTTCAGGGCTGAAAAACGGTTTCCCCAATATGGGAAAGTACTTTTTAAGATTGAAAAACGATTTCCCGGCCGGATATTCCCGCCACCGGCTGTGGATACCTGCCGTATGAAAATAGTTACTTCGTTAAATAATAGCTGTCTGATTTTGTTTTTGAATAAATTAGGTTGTGCTTATCCGGCAAACGTTGAAACTTTATTTGCGATTATGCAATAATCATTGTAATTTTGTCAGGTGAACTGTAAAAATTGCAGACGCAAAAGATGATGACAAAAGATATACAACAAGTTAAGCAGCGCTTTGGGATTATTGGGACGAATCCCGGATTAGCCCGGGCGATTGATGTAGCCCTCCAGGTTGCCCCCACCGATTTATCCGTTCTCATCACAGGTGAAAGCGGTGTCGGGAAAGAAGTATTTCCTCAAATCATCCATCAAAACAGCCTGCGTAAACACGGGCAATATATTGCGGTAAATTGCGGCGCTATTCCCGAAGGCACGATTGATTCCGAACTGTTTGGTCATGAGAAAGGATCGTTTACCGGTGCTTTGGCCGACCGGAAAGGGTATTTTGAAGTGGCGGACAACGGCACTATTTTTTTGGACGAAGTCGGCGAATTGCCCTCTCCGACCCAGGCGCGTTTGCTGCGCGTACTGGAAAGCGGCGAATTTATCAAAGTCGGCTCGTCCAAAGTACAGAAAACCAATGTGCGCATTGTGGCGGCAACCAATGTGAACATGCGAGACGCCATTATGCGGGGGAAATTTCGTGAAGACCTGTATTACCGCTTGAGTACGGTGCCGATTCAAATCCCGCCCTTGCGGGAACGCCAGGAAGACGTGCAACTCCTGTTCCGGAAATTTGCGAGCGATTGTGCCGAGAAATATCACATGCCGTCCATCTATCTGGACGATGACGCCCGTCAGTTATTGCTTAGTTACCGATGGCCGGGAAATGTACGCGAATTGAAAAACGTGACCGAACGGATTTCCGTCATCGAGCGCGACCGTACCATCACAGCCGACGAACTGCGCATGTATCTTCCCAATCTGGATATGGAAAAACTGCCTGCCTTGATAAATAAAGAAAATGAACAGAAAATATTCAGCAGCGAACGGGAAATTCTCTATCAGGTGCTTTTTGACATGAAGAAGGACGTGAATGAACTGAAAAAATTAGTACATGAAATCATGGGCGGCCAGATGCAAGTGCCTGTTGAGGTAGACGGAGAAGAAGAAGACTATGCCCACCCGCTCCGCTCGGTATCGCCGATTCAGGAGATAGAAACGGTGGAAGAGTCGCTGGCCTTGGCCGATGTGGAAAAGGAAATGATCCGGAAAGCATTGGAAAGACACAATGGACGCCGGAAAAATGCGGCTATTGAATTGAAAATATCGGAACGCACGCTGTATCGAAAAATCAAAGAATATGATCTGGAGTAAGCTGCAAGGACAAAAACGGTGGTGCTTGGGACTGTTATTGCTGGCCGGATGGGTTTCCTGCTCCATCTCCTATAAATTCAACGGCGCTTCGATTGATTATACGCAGGTAAAATCCATCTCAATCAGTGATTTTCCGAATATGGCGCCGTTGGTATACCCACCCCTGGCGCAAAAGTTTACGGAAGAGTTGAAAGACAAATATATTCGTCAGACGCGCCTGCAGGTGCTTCGCGAGAACGGAACGCTTGATATGGAAGGCGAAATTACGGGATACGACTTCACGCCGCAGGCCGTCAAGGAAGATGCCTATGCCTCCATGACCCGTTTAACCATTACCATACGGGTACGTTATACGAATAAAGTGAATCAGGACGATGACTTTGAGCAAAACTTTTCCGCCTATCGGGAATTTTCCAACCAAAACACGATTCAACAAGTACAGGACGACCTTTGTGAAGAAATCGTGAAGGAGTTGGTCGACTTGATTTACAATGCAACCGTGGCAAACTGGTAATTATGACGCGCACAGAACTATACCGGTTGATGGAAAATCCGGCGATGCTCTCGGAAAAGACCCTTCCCGATCTGAAACAACTTATGGCCGACGCCCCTTGTTTCCATGCCGTACGGATGCTTTATCTGAAAAATCTGGCCGTAGTAGAAGACATTCAACTGAAGACGGATCTGAGAAAAATGGCTATCCATGTCCCGGACAGGCTGAAATTGTTCCTGCTGCTCGAAAGCGACCGCTACAAGCCCGCGGCAGACCCGGAACACAAAAAGAAAGACGGCACATTTGATTTGGTCGAGCGGTTTCTGTTGAAAACCGGCCATACGGCAGCGCCGCATTCCGACGCCACGTTGGCCTTTACCCCCGCCCCCGCCTCCGATTATACGTATTGGTTGCTGACCGGAAATGTTCCTGCCGGTGCGCCGGATGTAAAATTGCAGCGCCAAGACCTGATTGATTCGTTTCTCGAAAAAGGCGACGAGCGTATAGAGATGCGTTTGCCCGACAAATCTTCCCGCGAAAGCGAAAAAAGAGAAGAAGAGGCAGATTTAACTGATTCGGAAAGCACGCATATGATTTCGTTGAACGAATCATATTTCACTGAAACGCTGTCACATGTCTACATGAAGCAAAAGCGTTATGACAAGGCATTGGAAATAATTAAAACTTTAAGTTTGAAATATCCGGAAAAAAACATTTACTTTGCAGACCAAATTCGGTTTATTGAAAAATTGATTATTCATACTAAATCATAAGATATGTACGTATTTCTTTCTATTTTTATTTTGATTGCATCAATATTATTGATATTGATTGTACTGGTACAAAACTCCAAAGGAGGCGGCTTAGCATCCGGTTTTTCTTCCTCCAATCAGATTATGGGCGTTCGCAAAACAACCGACTTTCTGGAGAAAGCCACTTGGGGATTAGCCGCAGCCGTCGTAGTATTATGTGTTGTTATTACGACATTTATTCCCCGTCATGAGTTGAACGCTCCGCAACAGTCCGAAATTCAGCAGCAGGTGAATGAGGCGGTAACCGTTGATCCGAATCTTATGAGTCCTGATTTCGGAACCGCTCAACCCGATGCCGCACCGGTGGAGGAATAAATAATAAACGGGAATTGGCTTTGTCGTCCGAATTAAATACCCTTTGTGTGATAAATAACACAAAGGGTTTTACTGTGTTTGTGCAGTAAGAATTTCATCACGACCGGTTACGAGGGTAAACCCGAATCCGGAAAAGAAGCCGCCCGTCTTCAAAAATAATTAGCCGAAACACTATTTATTTCCATAGAAAGCCGTACTTTTGTCAACAAAAAATGTTGATATGAAAACACCGACTTTAACACCTATTATAGGATTTCTTTTGTTGGCGACATTCGGATCCTGTCAGTTTTTCTCATCCGGTTCCGGTGCGGCTTCGATGGGAACAAATGCGACCGGCATGCCCTATGAAATAGTGGTTGTCGCCGATCAGACCGTATGGAATGATGCCGCAGGGAGCAAGATGAAAGATGAGTTGCTGATGGCCATACCGGGGCTTCCGCAGATCGAACCGTCCATGAGGATTACGTATGTATCGCCGGCCGACTTTAACGGAATGATGACCTATGTCCGCAATATTCTGGTCGTGACGGTCGACGAGTCAAAGTATACCAAAGCCTCTTTCAATACCGAAAGAGACAAATGGGCCAACGGGCAGGCCGTTGTTTACTTCACGGCGCCCGACAAACCGGCGCTGATCGATTATCTGGATCAGCATCAGGGACAACTGGTAGACTATTTTACAAAAAAGGAATTGGGACGGATGGCCAACGTTTATCGAAAAACGTATAACACCCCGCTTCTGGATAAACTGAAGGAAAAGTTCGACATTGCATTATACGTCCCCGAGAGTTTTGATTCGTACAAGGATACGACCGGTTTCTTATGGACATCCAACAATGCGAATACAGGCCGGATGGATATAGTCGTGTATACGTTCCCCTATACGGATGCAAATACGTTCACGAAAAAATACCTGATCGCCATGCGCGATTCGATTCTGGGAGCCAATATTCCGGGCGCATTTCCCCATTCCTACATGGCGACGGATACGCTAATGACCATGTACACGCCGGTGACGCTGCGCGGTAAATACTGCGGCGTGCTGCGCGGATTGTGGCAGATGGAAGGCGATATGATGGGAGGCCCGTTTGTCAGTCATGCCCGTTTGGATGAAACCCGTAACCGTATTGTCGTGACGGAAGGATTCGTCTTTTCGCCGGAAACGGACAAACGGAATTATATCCGGCGACTGGAAGCGGTATTGTACACGCTGTGCCTGCCCGGAGAATCCGGTTTGCCGCAGGAAACATTATAGAAATAAAAACGATAAAACAGCTACATGGAAAGAAGATTGATTAAGGTAGGGATTACCCAGGGAGACATTAATGGTGTCGGATATGAGGTGATAATAAAGACTTTTGCGGATGAACGGGTGGTGGAATTGTGTACGCCGGTAATATACGGTTCATTGAAGATCGCTCTTTTTCATCAGCGGGCGATGAATTTGCCACCGGTAAGTTTCAAAGTGATCAACCGGGCGGAAGAGGCCATAGAAGGAAAAGTAAACCTGATCAACTGTGTGGATGATAATGTGAAAGTAGAACTGGCGCTGCCTGCCGCCGAGGCGGGTATCGCAGCATACAAAGCGCTGGAAGCGGCTGTTGCCGACATCAAAAAAGGCGTCATTGATACCTTGCTGACTGCTCCGATTAACAAATACAATATCCGGAGCGAAGCGTTTCATTTTCCCGGTCATACCGAATACCTGGAAAAACATTTCAGCAAAAACGAGGCGGATAAGTCGTTGATGATCCTGATGGAGGATCAACTGCGTGTGGCCCTGGTCACGGGACATATCCCTTTGGGCGAAGTGAAAACGCAACTGTCGAAGCAATTAATTGTAAACAAGCTGCAAATATTCAATGCTTCATTGAAGCAGGATTTTGCGTTGATCAAGCCGCGTATTGCCGTATTGGCCTTAAATCCCCATGCCGGAGACAGGGGTTTGTTGGGTTCGGAAGAAGAAGAACTGATTATCCCCGCTATATCCGAGGCTGAAAAGCACGGAGTGATGACTTTCGGCCCGTATGCGGCCGATGGTTTTTTCGGCTCGTCAACCTATCGGAAATTTGACGGCATATTAGCCATGTATCATGACCAGGGATTAATCCCGTTCAAGATTCTGGCAATGGAAAACGGCGTCAATTATACGGCCGGGTTGCCGGTTGTACGTACCTCGCCGGCACATGGAACGGCATACGATATTGCCGGTCGGAACCTGGCTTCGGAAGAATCGTTCCGGCGGGCGCTGTTCGTTTCGATGGATATTTACCGGAACCGGCGGACGCATCGTAAAATAACCGCCAATCCATTGCAAAAACAATATGTGGACAAGGGCGGAGACAACGTCAAACTTGATCTGACCAAAGAAGAACCGAACGAATGATAAAAACTCAAAGATTCCAAAACTCGAAAATTCAACGATTTCAAAACTCAGAAAGAATGTTTAAAGACAAGACCATTGTATATACTTCAGGAACGTTTGATATGTTTCATTACAATCATTTGCGAATGATAAATTATGCCCGTAGCCTGGCGGATATTCTGATTGTCGGCGTAAGCACGGATGAATTAGTATCGTCTTACAAGGCGCCCCCGATTATTCCGTTTAATGAACGCCTTCAGATCATCGAAGCGCTGAAAACGCCCGATATTGTGATTCCCCAGCATACCCTGGATCATGCGGAGATTGTCAAGAAACTGAATATCGACGCCTTTGTCGTGGGAGACGACTGGTTTGGAAAATATGATTACCTGAAAGACCTCAACGTACAGGTGTTCTATTTTCCTTACGGGACAGGCGTCTCGTCGTCGTCTTTGAAAAAGACTATCCACGATTCTTACGAAAAACATTTATTGCAGGAACGGAAAGCCAAACCGGTATCCGTAAAAGTGCAGGAATAAGACGAAAGTATGGCAAAATATGCTTTAATTACGGGAGGAACCAAGGGCATCGGAAAATCGGTTGCTTCCTGCCTGGCCAAGTCGGGATACGATCTGTTGCTGACGTACGGTTCGGATCGTGTGGAGGCAGCTGTTACGGCGGATGCCATCCGGCAACAGAATCATGTTGAAGTGTCCGTGATACAGGCGGACATTTCCGACAGGCAATCTATTGACGCGATTGCGCAATACCTGACGAATCATTCGTTGACGGTAGACGCCGTTGTGCTCAATGCCGGATTGACTTATCGGGAATCGTTTGAACGAATGACGCTGGAAGAATGGGAGCGTATCTTCTTCGCCAACGTGCATTTTCCGGTATTCCTGCTGCAACAGATTGCCGGGCGGATTCGTCCGGAAGGCAGCGTCGTTTTCACCGGCTCGTTGATGGGCATCGAACCTCACGCGGCGTCGCTTGCCTATGGCGTAACCAAAGCGGCGGTACATGCGTTGACGAAAAATCTGGTTAAGTTTCTGTCGCCCTACCGGATTCGTGTGAATGCGGTAGCGCCCGGATTTGTCGATACCGGATGGCAAAAGGACAAACCGAAAGAAATACGCCGGAATATTGAAAAAAAATTGGCGCTGGGTCGTTTTTGCGATCCGGACGAAATAGCAGAAGTATATAAGATGTTGATAGAAAACAGTTATTTTGAGGGAGAAATTGTTGTTGTCGACGGTGGTTATTCCTATAAGTAAAAAGTGATGAAGAAAGAATTTGAATCCTCGTTAAAGTCCGTAGAAACAGAAAACGCGCTTGATTTGTATTTCTACCGTCCGATCGGCTATCAGGTGGCGCGTACCATACGACACACGGGAATTACCCCGAACATGGTAACTATTTTATCGGTTTTCGTAGGCGCCGGCAGTGGATATTTGTTTTATTTCAATACGTTAACGTATAGTCTGATGGGGATTTTGCTGATGATACTGGCGAATATCCTGGACTGTGTGGACGGACAACTGGCGCGTTTAACCGACCGGAAATCGGAGATTGGCCGTATTTTGGACGGAGTAGCCGGGGATATTTGGTTTATATTGATTTATGTGGCTCTGGCCTTGCAACTGTCCCATGCTTACGGTACGGCATGGTTTTTTGTTCCGGCAGTCATATCCGGTGTATCCCATCTGGTGCAGGCGAATATCACAGACTACTATAAAACGTTGCATCTGTATTTTGAGAGTAAGGAAAAAGGGCGTGAATTTCAGAACCTGGAGAAAGTCAGGGCGCAGCAAAAAACGATGAAAACCGGCCTGTACAAATTGTTTTATCTGCTATACGAAGCCTATACGGGATTGCAGGAACGGTTGACGCCGGTTTTACAACGCTTGTTGAAAAAAATTCATGCCCGTTTCGGCGAAGATATTCCGGACGCGATCCGGTTGGATTTTCGCCGGCAGAGTTGCCGGCTGATGAAGCGATATATTAATTACATGACGTTTAACGGACGAACCATCATCTTATTTCTCGTAGTTTTAAGCGGTCATGTATGGATTTATTTTATTTACGAAACCGTTGTGCTTAATTTTGTCTTGCTGTTGTCTATCGGGAAGCACGAAAAAATGTGTGGGAAAATAAGTGAAGCGATCGCAGAAAATACATAAGTTGGCGCCGGTTGTGTTTGGGAGAAGATGAAAAAAACAGTTATAGACCTACGGGATTTGCAGGAATTAGCGCCTGTTTTCAAAAACAAACTAATGGCTTTTTTAGGCAAAAAACTGCTTAAATGGATTAGCATAGATAAAGTCAATCGGATTCATGCCAGTCACTGCCATTTAAGAGGAGCGGAATTTACTTCGGCCTTATTGTCCGACCCGTTGATTGATGTGAAGTATACGATACATCACGCCGAACGGCTTGACACATTGCCCAAAGGGGCATTTATTACGGTATCCAACCATCCGATCGGTTCGTTGGACGGAATCATTCTCATTGATATTTTCGCTTCGCGGAGACAAGATTTTTGCGTGATGGTCAATGGCGTGCTGACGAAAATCGGAGCGATGAGGGATAATTTTATCCCGGTGATACCCCGAACGGATCATCGCGAAGATGCCACCAGGCCTTCCAATGTCAATGGCGTACGGGTTTCGCTCGGCCGGTTGAAAGAAGGGCATCCGATGGGGTTTTTCCCGGCCGGCGCCATGTCTTTCATAAATAAGGAGAAACAGATACGGGATTTGCCCTGGACACACAACGTCATTCGCCTGATACGAAAGGCCCGCACGCCGGTGTATCCCGTGTATTTCGATTGCCGAAACTCCCGTTTTTTCTACTGGTTAGGCAAGATTAACTGGAAAATACGCATTTTTCGCGTAGCGGTCGAAGCATTCAATAAACGGGGCACCACGCTGGATGTGTACATCGGCGAACCGGTTACTCCCGAAACCATCCGGCAATACAAGACCGATGACGAATTGGCCGAACGCCTTTATTACGCAACTTATCACGCCAAATAGTCCAACATTTACCTGCCATTGTCCATTTCCGGCTTCCCTGTTTTACTGTTACTTTGCACCGTAATTTTAACAGTAAAACAAGATGAAAAGAAGCATTGACCGACTGAAAAGAATCCATACGGCGCATGTATGGATAAACCCGCGTAAGTGCGTAGCCTGTTGGAAATGTGTCGATGCCTGTCCGAAACAGGTAATCGGTAAGGTCGGTTTCCTGTGGCACAAACACATCGTCATCCGGAATCCGGAAAATTGTTCCGGCTGCAAGGCGTGTCTGAAGACCTGTCCGCACGGAGTATTCGGAGACAGGGAATGTGTTGAGAACTTCATGAATTTTATAAACAAGCTGAAATGAAAAATCCGCAATGTGCTTGCCGGCGTACTGTTTGTAGTATTTACCGTTTTTCACACGGTTTATCATGAACGGAAAAGATAAATAACCCCCTGGGCGTATCCCGCTATCGCGAACGCAGCGCAGCGGTATCCGCTCCACCACGTCATTGCGAACTCGCCTATACAACCGATACGGGAGTTACAGTATTGCACGCAGATGACGCAGATTTAAACGCAGATTTACGCAGATCAAAAAGAGTATGCAAGCGAATCCCCCGACCCAACGGGTCGCATATTTATAGCATCCGCCATGACCGGAGAGATGCGACTCCGAAGGAGTCGAACGCCTGTCGCGACGGATTGTGCTATAAATATGTGAATCCTTCGGATTCCTTCGGGTTGTGATGTGGGCGGGTATTCCTTTCCTTCAGCCCCCAATCGCTGCGCTTCATTGGGGGTTATTCACATTAAGACCTCCGGTCTTTTCCCGACATACCAAACTTTCCCTGATTAGCCCACCCGTCATTGGCAGGTACGAAGCTGTCGCCGAAGAAAGTAAGAATTAAGAGTTAAGAATTAAGAGTTATGATTACATTTCCTAATTCTCAATTCTCAATTCCTCTAATGTCGTCACTGCGAGGTACGAAACAGTCGCCGATGCACTAAATCTATCGGTTGTATAGGCGATTGCTTCACTGCGTTACCAATGACGTTTTTCATGTAACGCATTCATATTCAACAAGATTGTAATTATATTTCACAGCTAATTTTTGGAGCGCTTTGAGTTCTCTTTGAATAAACTGTTCCTGATATTTAGCTGCTCCGGTTTCCACATAAATCTAACCCGCGCGTAAGGGCATTATAGACAGCAATCGCTATTTTTATTGCAGGGTCTTGCAGTCATCCGGGTATTGTCAAACCCACGCAGGAGCAAACGGTGTGGGCAGACGCCGAAATCGGCGTATTGATCGATTTGGATATAATAACATTTGCACCGGATTATAGCTTCAGCAAATTGGGAACACCCCCCGATGCGGTAACATTCAACCCGACCGCCCTGAATACAGACCAATGGTTGGAGACGGCGCAGAAATTAGGCGCGACTGCCGTATTAGTAGCGAAACAT
>JAITPV010000026.1 GCA_031289275.1 Tannerella sp. | reverse complement strand
ACAATTTCTGCGATTAATCCACCCCAAAGGCTTACGCCCGGTTGTGTGCCGTTAGCTCCCGTTTTCGTGGCAAAATCACCACCTTCCGCAATATAAGACGCCCCTGAAGCATCTATGTTTACTACAATAAAAAAAAGAATGACCGAGCCGAAAATCGCTCCAATTACTTGAAAGAATACATACAACCCCGCGTCTTTACCGCTAATACGACCCGAAAGCAGAGCGCCGAACGTTATTGCGGGATTAATATGACACCCCGATACACCCCCGATAGCATACGCCATAGCTACGACCGATAAACCGAATCCGAAGGCTACAGTAAGTACTTGAGCCGTCGTTCCTACACCAAAATTAAAAATAGCGCTTCCGCACCCCATAAGAACCAATACCATAGTTCCAACCATTTCAGCAATATATTTTTTCATATCTTTTTAGTTAAAAATTTTGGCAAAAGTATTGATTTTTCCAAAATAACCGGTCTATACAAGTCTATACGCTTTTAAAAATACTCGAAATTTAGAGTGAAGTATAGATTTGTGCTGGGTAAAACGTCGCGACTTATTTTTTTCCAATACTAAGCCTCTGAAATACCGATAAAATCGCATCCGTATCGTAAAATGATACACTGCCCCTAAATCCCTTAAAGGGGACTTTGGTGATCCGGCGGAACTCCCCTTTAAGGGATTTAGGGGTCGAGGGTTAATCCCTGTCTGTATTTTATTTTACGATAGTATGGGAAGTCTGATCTTACTAAAAGTACATGTTGTGCATTTTTTTTTCTATCTTTGCGCCGTGTGCTTGTGTAACCACGTTAAAAACAAGAATAAGATGAAACATCCAAATGCTGCAATGGTCTGCTTTTCGGGCGGACAGGATTCGACAACGTGCCTCTTTTGGGCAAAGAAACATTTCGCAAGAGTGGAAACCCTGTGTTTTACGTATGGGCAGAAACATGTGCTCGAAGTAGAAGTGGCGCGTGAAATCGCTGCTCATGCGCATGTGCCGTTTCATCAGATGGATATATCCCTTTTGGCGCAACTGTCTCCGAACTCGCTTACGGACAGTTCCATCCCGATGGATCAGGAAAAGCCCGAAGGCGGCTATCCGAATACGTTCGTGCCGGGTCGCAACCTGCTTTTTCTCACCTTCGCCGCTATCATGGCTCGCAGCAAACAGATTTTTCATTTGGTAACAGGCGTCTCGGAAGCCGATTTCAGCGGGTATCCCGACTGCCGTGACACCTTTGTCCGCTCGCTCAATGTGACGCTGAACCTTGCTATGGACGAGCAGTTCGTCATTCACACTCCCTTGATGAACCGCGACAAAAGCGAAGTATGGCAACTGGCGGACGAACTGGGCGTGTTTGAACTGGTGCGCACGCAGACGCTGACTTGCTACAACGGCATCCCGGCGGACGGCTGCGGGCATTGTCCGGCCTGCAGGCTGCGACGGGAAGGACTGGAGAAATACGGGAGGAATTAAGAGTTAAGAATTAAGAGTTAAGAATTATGAATGGTGAATTACATGCGTTGGGGCATAAGGCGGTATACCGGTCGGACTATACGCCCGAAGTGTTGGAAACGTTTACAAATAAACATCCGGATTACGATTATTGGGTACGCTTCCAGTGCCCGGAGTTCACGAGCTTGTGCCCGATCACGGGGCAACCCGACTTTGCAACGATACTGATCGACTACGTCCCCGACCAAGAGATGGTGGAAAGCAAGAGCCTGAAGCTATATCTGTTTAGTTTCCGTAATCACGGCGCGTTTCATGAAGATTGCGTCAATCTGATTATGAAAGACCTGATCCGTGTAATGGATCCGAAATACATCGAAGTGACCGGCCTTTTCACCCCTCGCGGCGGAATCAGCATCCATCCGTATTGCAACTACGGACGCCCCGGCGCCAACTATGAGCAATGGGCTGTGCAACGACTGCTTAATCATAATATACCCGCTCGAATATGAAAAAAGAAAATGAATCCATGACGCCCGACCGGCTGTTTGAAAGCAGTTGGGAGGTATGCAATAAAGTGGGCGGCATCTATACGGTGCTCTCCACCAAAGCGCGTACCCTGCAACAACTGTTTCCCGACCGGGTGGTCTTCATTGGCCCGGATGCCGGTCAGCCGCATCCGGATTTTATAGCCGACGAAGCGCTGTTTGCCGGTTGGCAAAGCGCCGTTAAGGCGGACGAGACACTGCGTGTCCGGGTCGGGCGATGGAATATCTCCGGAAAACCGCCCGTTATCCTGGTTGATTTCCGCCCCTTCCTTCCGCAACGCGACACGCTGTACTTCTCCATGTGGGAGACTTTCGGCGTTGATTCGTCCCTCGCATACGGCGATTACGACGAGTCGTGCCTCTTTGCGTATGCCGTGGCCTTGGTGATACGGAGTTTTTATCACTATTATCGGTTGGAAAACAGCAAAGTCATTGCGCACTTCAACGAATGGATGCTGGGGATGGGCGTTTTGTACTTGCAGAAACACCTGCCCGCCGTGGCAACTGTTTTCACTACGCACGCCACCTCCATCGGACGTTCCATTGCCGGAAACGGCAAGTTGCTTTACAGTTATATGAATGGTTATAACGGCGATCAGATGGCAAAAGAACTCCATATGGATGCCAAACATTCCGTTGAAAAGCAGGCGGCGCATTATGCCGATTGCTTTACGACGGTCAGCGACATTACGGCTCTCGAATGTACCCAACTGCTGGCCAAAGCGCCGGACGTGGTTACGCCGAACGGCTTTGAGCCGGATTTTGTGCCGACGGGCGAAGCCTACGCCGTCAAACGGGAAAATGCCCGGCAAACACTGCTTCGCGTAGTGGGGAAACTGCTGGGCGAAACGGTCGATCCGGACGCCTTTCTTGTCGCAATCAGCGGACGGTACGAATATCGCAACAAAGGCATTGATGTCTTTATCGACGTAATGAACCGCCTCCGTCAGTCGGGCAACCCGGAACGGGAAACGATCGCCTTTATCATGGTGCCGGCATGGGTGTACGCCCCGCGGGCAGACCTGAAAGCCGTCCTGGAAAAAGACATTCCGGTTGACGAGCCGATGCAGACGCCTTTCCTCACGCACTGGCTCCGGCAGATGGAGGATGACCGTGTAATGAATTTTATTTCCGGCGCCGGATTCACCAATCACCCGTCCGAGAAGGTGAAAATCATCTTTATCCCCTGTTATATGGACGGCGCAGACGGTATTTTCAATCTGCCTTACTACGACCTGCTGATCGGGATGGATGCTACCGTTTTCCCCTCCTACTACGAGCCTTGGGGATATACGCCGCTGGAAAGCATTGCTTTTGGTATTCCGACGGTTACCACCGACTTGGCCGGCTTCGGCGCCTGGGCGAAAACCCTGGTTCCGGGGGACAGCGTAGCGGACGGCGTCGCCGTTGTCCGAAGGACTGACGACAATTATGCCGAAGTTGTAGAACAGATCTCCGGCCTCCTGCTTGCCTTGAGTAAAAAAGACCCTGCGGAAAGGGAAACCATTCGACAGACCTGTTTCGATCTGGCCGCCAAAGCCGAATGGAAACACTTTATCGCCTGCTACGAAACTGCCTATGACAAAGCGCTTGCAAAGGCGGAAAAACGGAAAACAAGTATTGAAGTATAATTATGAGTGATGAATTATGAATTATGAATTTGCAGAGTTGCTGAAACCGAATGTCAAGAGAGCGGATACGGCGGTGATTGAAGCGCTTCGCAGTTACTCGCACGTTCCGGTGATTTTATATGGCGCGACCGTTGACGTGGCCGGCCGGATTGCGGTGAAATTGCAGCGACACGGGATACGGATAGACCGGATTGCGTTCGACGGGGACTGTCCCGCCGTAGATACTTCCGCACCGGCATTGTCGGGCGTAGAGGTGGATAGTGTGGAGAATATCGACCGGGACTTCCGGACGTATCACGTCATCATCGGGTTTGTGAAAGGATATGGCCGGCAGGCGGAGGTTGCCCGGAAATTCACACATGCCCGTGGCGTGGGCTACCTGTCCGAAATATTCGACATGGAAGAGATTCCGCCTTCGTTTGTACGGAAAAACCGGGACGTACTGAAGGCGCTTTACGAAAGCCTTTCCGACCCGCTGTCCAAGGATTCTTTTGTCGCGTATCTGATGAGCAAAATCCATCAGGACATGTGTTATCTCCCGCCGGTGTTTGACAAGCATCAATACTTTCCCGCCGGATTGTTCAACCTGACGGATCAGGAATCGTACTTCGATTGCGGCGCCTACACCGGCGACACGCTGGCGGATTTCCTGCAAGCTACCCGCGGCGCCTACCGCCATATCTGGGTCGCCGAGCCGGATCCGTCCAATTACCGCCAACTGACCGGTTATATCCGGGAGCGCCAACTCTCCGGCGTAGAAGCGATCAATAAGGGTATTTACGGTTTTACGGGGCGGTTGCCCTTTCAGGCGGAGGGCAGTATGCTGTCGATGATTACGGAAGATTCATCAAACTACATCGAGGTGGATACCATAGATCATATCGTCGCCGGCCGGCCGGTAACATACATTAAGATGGATGTCGAAGGCGCGGAATGGATGGCGTTGCAAGGCGCCGAAAATACCATCCGGGCGAACCGTCCCATACTCGGTATCAGCATTTATCATAAGAAGCAGGATTTGATTGATATTCCCGTCTACCTGAAAACGCTGGCTCCGGAGTATGCGTTTTATTTCAGGGTGCACAAGAAACTGGCCATCGACACGGTCTTGTATGCTGTTGCCCGGTGACTTGCCGACCGTCTTTTAGAATAGAAATTAACGAAACAGTAATAATAAAACAACAACAATGAGATACAATTATCTTTCAATAGCCGGCCTGTTCCTGTTGGGCGCCTCGTGCACAACCAGGACGGGACAAACCGCCGCCCCACAGGGCGAGATCAAGCTGATCACGCTCGATCCGGGACATTTCCATGCCGCCCTGGTACAAAAAGTCTCCTACCCGCAGGTAAGTAACGATGTCTATGTCTATGCCCCCAAAGGAGACGACGTGGAAGAACATCTGAAAAAGATCAACGCCTACAATGCCCGCGCCGAATCGCCTACCCAGTGGTTCGAAGTCATCTACGCCGGCCCCGATTATTTGGAGAGAATGTTAGAGGAGAAAAGGGGCAACGTCGTAGTCACGGCCGGGAACAACGGCAAGAAGACAGCCTATATCCAACGCGCCGTCGCAGCCGGCTTGCATGTGTTGGCCGACAAACCGATGGCGATCCGTGTGGCTGACTTCGAGCAATTAAAGGCCTGTTTCGAGACCGCCCGCCAAAACGGCGTGCTGTTATACGACATTATGACCGAGCGATTCGAAATAACGACCCTGCTGCAAAAAGAGTTTTCATTGATTCCGGCCGTCTACGGCGTGCAGCAGCCGGGAACGCCGGACGACCCGGCCATCACCAAGGCGAGTGTGCATCACTTCTTCAAAACCGTTTCGGGCAATCCGTTGAAACGTCCGGCCTGGTTTTTCGATACGGAACAGCAGGGCGAAGGCATTGTGGATGTCACCACCCATCTGGTCGATTTGGTGCAGTGGGCTTGCTTTCCTAATCAAATCATAGACTACCGGACGGACATTGCCCTCATAGACGCCAACCGCTGGACAACCGCCCTTTCGCTCGCGCAGTTCCGTGAAGTCACCGGCCTGGAGTCCTATCCGGAGGATCTGCGGAAGGATGTCCGCAAGGATACGTTGCACGTCTACGCCAACGGAAACATCACGTACCGGATCAAGGGTGTACATGCCGGTGTGTCGGTGATTTGGAACTACACCTATCCCGAAGGCGGCGGCGATACGCACTATTCCGTCATGAAAGGCAGCAAGGCGCACCTGATCATCGAACAGGGCGAGGAACAGCACTATAAACCTGTGCTGTACATAAAACCCGTGCCCGGAACAGACCCGGAGGTCTACGAACAGACGTTGTCCGCTTCGCTGAAGCTGATCACGGACAAGTATCCGGGGATCGGTCTCCGCAAGTTGCCGGACGATGTGTGGCAGGTGAACGTTCCGGCAGCATATCATAACGGACATGAAGCACATTTCGGACAAGTGACCGAAAACTTCCTGCGGTACGTACAGGAAGGCGCTCTGCCGGAATGGGAAGCGCCCAATATGATTGCAAAGTATTACGTAACGACGCACGCACTGGAACTGGCGAAAAGGAAATGATGCATGGAATTACACGGAAGCGCCGTCAGGCGTCTTCTTCATGATGTGATGTGGTTCCGCATTTGTAATGGAGACGTAGCCATGACTACGTCTCCACAACGGTTGTCATTCATTCATCTGTACAAAGGCCCGTAGGTCTGACACGCTCTGTAATCCGCGCTTTCTTTATCCATGCCGAAGGCGTTCCATGAGGCCGGACGGAAAATATCCGTTTCTTCCACATTGTGCATGCAGACAGGAATACGCAGCATGGCGGCCAGGGTGATCAGATCGGCTCCGATATGTCCGAAACTGATGGCTCCGTGGTTGGCTCCCCAACTGTTCATGACCGAGTATACGTCCTTGAAATTATCATCGTTCGTCAGGCGCGGCGCAAACCAGGTGGTTGGCCATCCCCTGTCGGTGCGTTCGTCCAGTATCCGGTATATTTCGGGATCGACATCTACCGTCCAGCCTTCGGCCAGTTGTAATACCGGGCCTAAGCCTTTCACCAAGTTCAGGCGTATCATCGTGCAAGGCATTCCTCCTTTGGAAAGGAATTTGGACGAGAAACCGCCGCCGCGGAAATATTCCCGGTTGGCAGGCATCCAGGTTGTGGCATTCAGACAGGCCTGGGCTTCTTCGGCGGAAATTTCCCAGAAAGATTTCATCACCGGATGGCCGTTCGAATCGCTTTGTTGGCCGGAACCGTCTAACGAGGCCGCACCGGAATTTATCAGGTGAATAATTCCGTTTGCCGCTTGGCCGGTAAGTTTTTTCCCGGTTACCCGCTCTACGGATTCGGGACTCCAGTAGGTACGTACGTCGGCAAATATTTGCGCCGTTCCGGTCAGTAAATGGCCGAACAGCATGGCCGTTCCGTTCAGTGCGTCATTCTCGGTTGCCACAACAAACGCTTCACGGATGCCGTTCCAGTCGTACGACGAGTTAAGGATGGCTTCCGTAAAGTCTCCGTTCGGGAAATAATCCGTCCACTGACGCTGTCCCTGGAATCCGGCTGCAATGGCGTTGTGTCCCAAGGCTTCTTCCCCGAAGCCCAAGGCTTTCAGTTTCGGATTGCCGATCATCAGGTCACGGACTATCAACGTCATTTTTACGATAAATTCCCAGTCTCTTTCGGCTTCTTCGGGGGTTTTCACCAAGTTTGCCCGGTTAATCGTATCCGCGCCCTGTTTGCAATTTTTCTTTACCCAGCCGAGCGCTTTGGCATATTCGTCCTTGTCGTAGATTTCTTCGTTCATCCGGCGAATAATTTCCACTTCGTCAATGCCTTCGCAGCGCATCCCCAGATAATCTTCAAAGAAGTCGGTATTGACAATCGAGCCGGCGATTCCCATGCAGACGGCGCCGATCGACAGATACGACTTTCCGCGCAGGGCGGCAACCGTCAACGCCGCGCGTGCGAAACGCAACAGTTTTTCGGTCACATCCGCCGGAATGTCTTTTGTTCCGGCATCCTGCACTTCATGGCCGTAGATGCCGAAAGCCGGCAATCCCTTTTGCGCATGAGCGGCCAATACGGCAGCCAGATAAACAGCTCCCGGACGCTCCGTACCGTTAAATCCCCATACGGCTTTCACGGTGTGCGGATCCATATCCATGGTTTCACTTCCGTAACACCAGCACGGAGTAACCGAAATCGTCACTCCCACTCCTTCTTTCTTGAATTTTTCCGCACATGCCGCACTTTCCGCCACACGCCCGATCGTCGAATCGGCGATCACACATTCTACCGGCGTTCCGTCCGGATACTTCAGCGTGGAAGTCAGCAAGGATACTACACTTTTGGCCATGTTCATGGTCTGTTCTTCGAGCGATTCGCGAACGCCACCCATCCGGCCGTCAATAGTCGGGCGAATACCGATTTTCGGCCATTCTCCCTGAAATCTGTTTGTTTTCATTTAGATACACGTAAATTTTAGTAACAACAAAATATTCTCAATAGAGTATGAATGTTTTCTTGCAGAAAGATAATCCTCCATCTATTTCGGCGTCTAAGGTAAATTTTTATTTTGAAAGCAGCCTTATCCTTACGTCTTTTTAATAATCATTACAGTTTCAAACGAAAAGCCGCCGGCAAGCGTCGGGAGAGTTTCGTATCAAACGGGAAGCCACCCGGCGTTCCGTTCTGTTTGTCGTTCGGAACGGGAAGCCGCCGGCAAGCGTCGGGAGAATTTTGTATCAAACGGGAAGTCGCCCGGCGTTCCGTTCTGTTTTTCGTTCGGAACGGGAAGTCGCCGGCAAGCGTCGGGAGGATTTTGTATCAAACGGGAAGTCGCCCGGCGCTCCGTTCTGTTTTTCGTTCGGAACGGGAAGTCGCCGGCGAGCGTCGGGAGAATTTCGTTCCGAACGGACGTTTTTCGGCAGTTGTCCGGAGGCGTATCTTTTGTTTGTATACATTCTTCCTTCTCTATTCTTTAACTCCTTTCCGTCAATGTGATTTTACCGGCATGGTATCGTTTGTGTCCGTCGCTGTCGGAGTACGGCAATTCGTAAAGGGGCGTGCCGTCCGGTTTGCCTGCCGAGAAAAACAAGTCGTATGTGCCCGGTTGACAGGCACGGGAATAATCCCCGAAGGCCGGTGCAATGGCGAATGACGACGACAATGCCGTGGCTGTCGTTTGGCCGGGCTGAGCGACAGGCAAGGTTTTCAGGTTGAAAGAGCTGTCCGTCAATACCGATACGATGCCGCCCTGTGCGTCTTTGAGCGTGAAACACGGATACCCTCCGCCGTAACAGGGCGCCACGCCCGCATTGCGCCATTGGCTCCGGAGGGGAAAGGGTTCGCCGATCCGTACCTTGTCCGGCCATTGCAGTTCGGTCATCTGCAAGCGATACCCCATCCGGCGGTTGATACGGTCGATGACTTCCCGGTTTTCTTCCAGCAAGACCTCCGGCCACCAGTGAATCGACATGTACGAAGCATGGTATTCCTCCACCGACTGTAAAAGCAATTCCTTGTGCCATGCGCCTCGCTGCACGGAACTGCCATAGTGTTCGTGTTCGAGGATGACCGGCATCGCAGGCCAGAAAAGTTGCGCCATTTCGCTGTGATACCAACTGTTCGGCTTCCGGTTGACCAGGATGCTGTCGTCGCGGAGACTCACGCCGCGCGAAAAGGCGTAGTCGGTAATGGGAAAACGTTCTCCGCGCAGGTCATGCCCTGCAAAGTCGTCGGAAATGCAAAGCAATGTTTTCTTGAAGTGGCGACAGTAGAGGTCTATATGTTTTTTCATAACTTCCAGTCCCCACGACCGCCCGTGTTTGGGTGTGGTCATCACCGTATGTCCTTCGCCCCACATGCCGTAATGTCCAATGTCAACAAAGGCCGTATCAGGGTTGCCGTCATACCGTTCGGCCATGGCGCGGACAAAGTTTTCCACTTTTTCAAGAAAAACCGGATCGTCGTAGTCGGGTTCAAGATACTTGTCCACTTGATAGCTTTTCGCCCCGGCCCTGTACACCCATTCCGGCGTGCCGGAGGGCATCCAGTTTTCGGTTGAGGTGATGCGGAAAGCTACTTTTTTACCCTTCTCGATCCACCGTTGAGCAGGCGTATCCAGCATTTCCCAGTTGAAGCGGCCTTCTTCGGGTTCAAGGAAAGCCCAGGGAAGGCGGAGGTATACCGTACTCAATCCGGGAAAATAATCCACCGCATCGGATGGTGCCAATTTGGAACCATAATTCTGCGGCACATTGGAATAGAAATGCATGGTCCATCCCATGCCGGGGTTAATGAGCGCCTTGCCGTGGTCTTCAGGCGCGGCATGACCTGTTTCACCGGTTTTAAAAACGGTTTTTCGAGACGCCGGTTGTGGCGTATGGCCGGCCAGGGCGGATGGCCCGCCGACGGCAATCGCGGCGGTTGCCATGCTTGCCTGTTTCAGGAATCTTCTTCGTTCAACAGATAAATCGTTTCTTTTCATTCTTAATTCTTAATTCTTTTGACCAGCACTTTATCTATCCGTGCCTTATCCATATCTACAATTTCAAACTCAAAATTTTTCCAGGTAAGTGTATCGCCTGTTTTCGGAACACGTTCCAATATTTCAAGAATCAGGCCGCTCAAGGTGTTGTAGTCATATTCGGCATATAAATCTTCCAGATCGAAATGTTCGAGGAAATTATAAAATGAATATTGCCCGTCCACCAGCCAACTGCCGTCGGAACGTTCTTTGATTTCCAGTTCTTCGTCCACGTCAAGCACCTGGCCAATCAGGGCTTCCATAATATCTTTCAGGGTTACAATGCCTTGAATGCCGCCAAATTCGTCTGTCACAAGTCCATATTTCACCCGCGCTTTCTTGAATTGTTCCAGGGCTTTGTATACGCTTTGGTTTTCGGGCACGAACTGTGCCGGCCGGAGCGCTTGCGACAACGTAAAGTCCGGCGAATCAATCCGCCCGAACAAATCCTTCAGATAAACAACCCCGATGATATTATCAAATTTTTCCGCAGCGACCGGATACACATTGAACAGGTTCGTTTGTACCCTTTCGCGCAGCGTTTCCGGCGTATCATGGATGTCCATCCAGACCACCTCGTTGCGGTGTGTCATGATGGAACCGACATCGCGGTCGCCCAACGTGAACACACGTTCCACAATATCCTGTTCCATTTCCTGCACCTCGCCGCCGTCAAAGCCTTCCTGTACGATCGCTTTTATTTCCTCTTCCGTCACTTTGCTTTCTTCGATCTTGTTCAATCCCAGCAGGATCATCATGAGCGAGGTGCTTTTGGACAATACCCAGACAAAGGGAGAGGCCACCGCCGAGAGTATATTCATCGGCTTGGCCGTCAGCATGGCCACTTTTTCGGCAAACCCCATCCCGATACGTTTCGGCACCAATTCACCGACGACTAAGGTGAGGTATGTCACCGCCACCACAATCAACGATTTGGATACCAGTAAAGCGTATGGCTGAAGTATCGCCACTTGCGCAAGCACACCGGCGAGTTTTCCGGCGAACGCTTCGCCCGAAAACAAACCGGTCAGGATACCGATCAGCGTGATGCCGATTTGTACGGTAGAAAGAAACTTGTCCGGATTTCCGGTAAGTTTCAGCGCCGCACCGGCTAACTTTTTTCCTTTTTTCAATTCAATCTCCAAGCGGGCTTTTCGCGAGGAAACCAGGGCGATCTCCGTCATCGAAAGAAGTCCGTTCAGTAATATCAATCCGGCAACAATTAGTATTTCCATCTGGAAGCAATTCTTATTTTTTCGAGACAAAGATAAGGAGTTTCTTATTTTTTTGTACATTTGTCTGCTGAAATAAATGAATATAAAGATGATTGATAGAATCAAAGCCCTGCTCCGGCAAGTGGAAACGCTGGAGGCTCACAGCGCAGAAGAATTGGAGGCGCTAAGAATTAAATATTTAAGTAAGAAAGGAGAGATACCCTCCCTGATAAATGACTTTCGGGACGTTGCGGCGGAACAAAAGCGGGAAGTCGGAAAGTTTTTGAATGAACTGAAAGAAAAAACACAAGACAGGATCAATGAATTAAAAGAGCGTTTTGAACAGGGACAGACGGGCAACCGCACGTTCGACCTGACACGTACCGCTTATCCGGCGCCCTCCGGCACGCGCCACCCGCTGTCGATTGTCAAAAAAGAGATTTGCGACATTTTCGGGCGTCTCGGATTCAGCATTGCGGAAGGGCCTGAGATTGAAGACGACTGGCACGTCTTTTCGGCGCTCAATTTTGCGGAAGATCATCCGGCACGTGACATGCAGGACACTTTTTTCATCCGCCATCATCCGGATGTGGTGCTGCGTACGCATACGTCTTCCGTGCAGACGCGCGTGATGGAACGGCAACAGCCGCCGATCCGCATCATTTGTCCGGGGCGCGTCTACCGGAACGAAGCCATTTCCTATCGTGCACACTGCTTTTTCCATCAGGTGGAAGCCTTGTATGTGGACACGAACGTGTCGTTTGCCGACCTGAAACAGGTATTATTGTTTTTCGCCAAGGAAATGTTCGGGGCGAATACGGACATCCGCTTGCGTCCGTCTTACTTTCCGTTCACGGAGCCGTCGGCCGAAATGGATATATCCTGCGTCCTCTGCGGAGGCAAAGGCTGTCCGTTTTGCAAACACACGGGTTGGGTGGAAATCCTCGGGTGCGGCATGGTGGATCCGAACGTGCTTGATAATTGCGGAATCGACAGCCAAATCTATTCGGGCTACGCGCTGGGAATGGGGATCGAACGGATCACCAACCTGAAATACCTGGTCAAAGACTTGCGTATGTTCTCGGAAAATGATATTCGTTTCCTGCAACAATTTGAGGCGGCGAATTAAAATCATTCAAAGATTCAATGATTTCATTCATCATTCATAATTGAATAAAGAAGAGCGATACAAGGGCGTCCTTGAATGGTTTGGCCGGCATGTGCCGGAAGCTGAAACCGAATTGCGTTATACCGATCCGTTTCAATTACTGATTGCCGTCATCTTGTCGGCGCAATGTACGGATAAACGGGTCAATATGATCACGCCGGCGCTGTTCGAGGCTTTTCCTGCGGTAGAAGTCATGGCGGCCGCTTCGCCCGAAGCCGTTTATGAATACATCAAAAGCGTGTCTTATCCCAACAACAAAGCCAAACACCTGGTCGGTATGGCGCGGACGCTGCTTTCCGAATTTGGCGGAAAGGTGCCGTCGGAGGTGGAAGAACTGCAAAAGCTGCCGGGCGTGGGACGCAAGACGGCGAATGTGATTGTTTCGGTGGTGTATAAAAAGCCGGCGATGGCCGTAGATACGCATGTGTTCCGTGTGTCCAACCGGATCGGTTTGACAACCGGCAGCACGACGCCCTTAGCGACCGAGAAAGAGCTGGTCAGGTACATCCCCGAAGCGATTCTTGGAAAAGCGCATCACTGGCTGATCCTGCACGGACGGTATATTTGCCTGGCGCGGAGTCCGAAATGCAGCGAATGTGGTCTGACGCCGTGGTGTAACTATTACACGGAGACAGCCCTGCACGCATGATTAACCTCCTCAGCAATCAAAACTTTCTTTCAGAATATTCCGTTGTTTTTCAAAAAACAAAATCCTTTCTTTCTCTGCGCTGCATGAGATCAGGGTCGATGTTCTTTTCAGCGCCTGCATCCATATTTTCAGTTTGTCGCAGACCTCTTTTTCCAACGACGTCACCGCACCGATAGCGAATGAACTGATCATGGATATGTGGATATTTTCGGATGACAGGTAATGATAGGTCGTTTCAAAATTCAGGCTGGAAACAAATATCTCCACTTTATTTCCATTGGCATAAGCGCCCTGAATGGCCATTTTTTCCATATGATCCAGGAAATACGCAATCTCTTTTCTCAAGAGTAAAACTTCATCCGTCGATATCAAACGGATACAGTGGAAATATTTAATGTCGTTAATCAGGTACACCAGGAAATATTCGCCCCAGATATAATAGGTATACTTAATCGACATGACTTCCTGCAGATATTGATGATTCAGTTTTTTCTGCCGTTCGGTGAAAACGATTTCGGAATAAGGCCGTATTTTCCCGATGTCTCCGAACTGATACATCCACTTCAGTATATATAGACAATAGATCGACTTGTGAAACAGCGAAAAATGTAACGGAATGGTGGTTGTGGCGAAACCATATTCGGAAAACGGCTCCTGTCCCGCCGCTTTAATAACGGCTATATAATCAGCCGTCATTTTGTAGTCCACTTCGTTCGTGTCGAAATAATCCTGCACGTGCAGTTGAAAAAGGTGGCTCCGGTACGGTGAAACCGAACCGGCCACACGGTCCAGCGATATGTTTAACTGCTGGGAAATGGTTACTATTTCGGCAAAAGTAAAAAAGACCTCTCCGCGTAAGCGTCTGTACAAAGCTTCTTTCTTGATGGATAGTATGTCCGCAAGTACATTGGCAATACTGGATTTCTCCGGGATTTTATCTTTAATTGCTTCCAAAAATTTATCATGAAGTGTTTTATCCAAATTTATCATACAATTATATTATCTCAAATATTTCATCACGAATGTATAAATATAACAATAAAAAAAGGGTTTTGTTCATGTTTTATTTGGATATATCCGCAAAAAATGGTTCTTTTGTAGCTCACTAAGCAAATTAAAAAGTAAAAAACATGCGTACGACAGCGCTTCAATATCTTTATTTACAGAAACCGATGAGTACAATCATCCTTGTTTGTCTCCTTTCTGTCATTCCCTGGATTGCCCTTGGCGATTTTTCCACCAAAGGCGAACCGCGCGAGGCTGCGGTAGCCGTGTCCATGCTGGAAAGCGGCAACTGGATGCTGCCCAGGGTGTATGCGGACGAGTTTGCGTATAAACCGCCAATGACGCACTGGCTGATGGCGCTCTTTTCCTTGCCGCAGGGACATGTGTCTCCGTTTACGGCACGTCTTCCGTCTGCCCTGGCATATACGGCGCTGATGGCTTTGACGCTGCTCTTTTTCGGCCGAAAAATACGTTTCCAGGAGGCGTTTATCGCCACCCTGCTGTTGCTTACCTGCGTGGAAATCCACCGGGCGGGGATGACGGCGCGTGTAGACATGCTGCTGACATGCTTCACCGTCGCCGGGTTGATGCAACTGTTCCGGTGGGAAGATGATCTGGAATTGAAAGGGCTGCCTCTGCTGATTCCCGTCCTGCTGAGCGGCGCCGTGCTGACCAAGGGGCCGGTCGGTTTGATCCTGCCGGTGTTTGTTTTCGGCGTTTATCTATGGCTACTCCGCAAGTATCGTCTTCCCAGGATCGTCAAATCGCTGGTGTATATCAGCCTGTCCTCGCTTTTCATTCCGTCCCTGTGGTACATAGAGGCCTGGTTGCAGGGGGGGAGCGAGTTTTTGGATGTGATACTGGCCGAAAATTTCGGGCGCTTTTTCCACCTCAATCCGGAGAATATCCGCTATGACCTGGGGCACGAAAACGGCGCATGGTATAACCTCGTCACCCTGATCGCCGGTTTTGTGCCCTGGACTTTATTGCTTTTTTTCTCCCTGTTCGGATTGAAACTCCGTCGGCCGGCCGGTACGTTGAAAGTCTGGTTGCAGAAGGGCCGACGCAGCATGGCGGCGATGGACAAAATCCAACTGTTCAGCCTGACGGCGGCCGTGTGTATCGTCTTCTTCTATTCGATACCCGGCAGCAAGCGGAGCGTTTACCTGATGCCCGCCTATCCGTTTATCGCCGTGTTCATATCGCGGTTCTTTCTCTATCTGGCCGAGTATCGCGCCGGGGTGATCCGTCTGTTTGCCGGCGTATTGGCCGCAATCGTGACCCTCGTGGCGGCGGTGTCCATCCTTCAGATGACGGGGGCGGTAGATCTCTGCCGGCTTGTTTCCGGCTCGCAGTCCGATACGCTGAATGCCGTGGCAAAGGCGCTTTCGCCGGGCAACGTGCCGGCGCTCCTGATTCTCGCCCTGCTGGCATGCTCGCTGCTGACGGTCTGTTATCACATGAAAAAGAAAATCAACATCAAGATACTGTATGCCTCCCTCTTTTTGGTGTTTTGCGCGAATCTGTTCGTCGACGGCGTCCTGATGCGGTCGATCCGTAACGAAGGCTCTGCGCGTCCTTTTGCCGAAGCCATTCGACAGGATTTTGCACTGGACGGGACGAATGTATACGTCATGAACGACCTTCGCAAATATTATAATATGTATGGGATGAATTTCTATCTGGGCAACCGTTTCCGGAATTTTGAAACGTCTCAGCCGCAAACCGGTTATTTTCTGGCCGCCGAAAAAGATTTTCCCGCCATCACGCAACGGTATGCCGGGAAATATGCGTTTCAGACGCTTCGCACGTCGGACAAAATCATCAGTGATACGCGGAGCAGAATCATCCTGAGCCGTTTTACGCTCCGGCCGGAGCAATAGGAGATGGAGAATAAGAATTAGGGAGTTGCCACGAAATAATATGGCTGTTTATGATATTTATACTGTGCACGGGAGCATTTCAAATTAACCGAGCTATGAACAGCAAAACACTGATAATACATCATTAGTGCTGTTGCGTTAAGTTTTAACAGTTGTTGATAAACAAATCATATTGTAGTTCTTTGACATTTTGATTGACTTGAAAATCTGTTAGCAGTTCGCGAACAGGCGTTTTGTCGAAAGC
>JAITPV010000159.1 GCA_031289275.1 Tannerella sp. | reverse complement strand
CACCTTCAGCGGATGCACCGACCTGTCGATAACCGGCAATTTCTTCGACGTGACGGGTAAACCCCTCCGGCCGGAAGGCCCTTCAAAAGGTCTCAAGACCGCCCGCAATAAAACGAAGAATAATTAGAATTATGAATTGAGAAATACAGGTAATGCCTGTGTAAGAACGTAGGGGCGCACTTGTGTGTGCGCCCCTACATTCAAAAATTTCATTCTCCATTCTCCATTCTCAATTCTTCCATGTCTTCTGCTTTTTTCGATATTTTTTTTCCTAACAGGCGTGCGCCTGTTTCCGTAATCAAATAATCTTCTTCGTTACGGATGCCGCCGAAATTTTTGTATGTAATCACTTTATCGTAGTTGATAAATGCCTCCAACCGCTTTTCTGCGTGCCATTGGTCAATCAGTTCGGGAATGAAATAGATACCCGGTTCGATGGTGTGTACAAAGCCCGGTTCCAGTATGCGAGCCAACCGCAGCGATTTGCGTCCGAACTGTTTGCTTTTAGGTTGGCCGTTGTATCCGACATGGATTTCGCCGAGGTTTTCCATATCGTGCACATCCAATCCCATCATATGCCCCAATCCATGCGGATAAAACAGGGCATGTGCGCCGGCCGCCACCGCTTCCGTCACATCCCCGCGCATCAGTCCGAGACTCTTCAGGCCTTCGACGATCACCTGCGCGGAAATGTCGTACACATCTTCAAAGCGGATTCCCGGTCGCAAGGCGGCTACCGATGCTTCGTGACATGCCAGTTGAATATCATGGATGTCCCGCTGACGAGCGGTAAACACAGGATCTGCCGGAACGGTGGACGACATGTCACCGGCATAGCCCATTTCCGTTTCGGCGCCGGCATCCAACAGAAACAGGTCGCCGCTTTTAATGCTGTTTCCGTGAAAATGATTATGCAATGTCTGCCCGTTAATTGTGGCGATTGTTGGAAACGAAAGCCGGCAGTTATGCGTACCGGCTACGGCCTCAACGGCAGCCGCTACTTCATATTCCCGAAGCCCCGGCCGCACGGTTTGCATCATTGTCAGGTGCATATCTGCCGTAACGACACAGGCTTTTTCAATTTCGACAATTTCTTCTGCCGTCTTGTAATTTCGCAGGTTAACAACGCCTTTGACAAAGTCCACCGAAGGCGTTTCGTTACCCGGCATGACATGCAGCAGCGTCCACAGTTTCATTTGATGTTCGGGGCGATAGACCGGCAAATAATGAATGGTTTGTCCTTTGCAAAGGGCTGTTTTCAGGTAATTTTCCAACTCTTTGGACGGTTGCACGTCGGAAATTCCCGCCCCATCACATTTTTCGCGCAGAGCCGGCTGTGCACCCATCCATACGATGGCATCCATCGTCAATTCATCTCCGAAGATAATCTCTTTATCATTATCTATATCCATCACGGCCGATAATCCGGCATACGGCAATCCGAAGAAATACAAAAACGTGGAATCCTGCCGGAACGGATAGGTATTATCCGCATAATTACACCCGCTCTCGTCATTCCCGAAAAAGAGTAACAGACCGGAGCCGATTGATTTTTTCAACGTTGACCGTCGTTGTATATATGTTTTTTTATTGAACATAAGCGCGTTTTTTAGTAAGAAGTGAAGCAAAGGTACGAAATTTTATCTATTTTTGTAGAGTTATTTATATGTAAGCATGTTTATAGACGACGATATAATACCGGATATTCCATCATTTCAGCCATTTACCGAGCGCCCGTCCGAAGAATTTCCTTTTCTGGAAAAACCTTGGTATGCCGCTTTTCTCAAACGGTTAGGTTTGATGGAAGTAAAAGAGAGCGGAAATTATTTCCTGATCCCTGCGGACGGAAATTCCTGGGCGCTGCAAATGGAAGATGCGGCAGAGGCCATGCAGGAGATTCAGTATGAGGAAGAGGTGGATTTCAGGCAAATAGTTTCTGTCCTGTCCTTTGTGACGGAAAAGTTGGACCGGAGCGAAACCATTCCGTCCTACGCAGGTTCCTATATGTGCGGGGATGCGGTCATGCGAGCCGTGTTACACTGTTTCAACGAAGCCATTGGATGTGATTGTACCAACTTGATGGAATTATCGTATAAAATCAGCGATAATATTGCCGAGGCGAATGAGACGTTTAATACGCTCCGTTTTTGTGACCCGGCCATGCGCACAGGTTATTTCCTGATTACCCTGCTGAATGAAATGATTGCCGTCAAATCACAACTGGGCATCCTGGCCGATAAGGAGGGCAATCCGTTGTTTCAGTATCAAGTGGCAGTGAACGGAAAGGATTTGGCGGTGTTTGATAAAAAGCGTTTCGATACCTACCCGTTCATGGCGTCAAACCCCGAAAGCCGGCGGATTCAGATCGCTTTACTGCAAGAAAAACGAACCCTCATCGAACATTGTCTGTTCGGTGTCGATATAGACCCCACAGCGGTCTCGATATGCCGGTTGCGTTTATGGCTGGAACTGCTGAAACATGCCGGTTGGGAAGATAAACCTTCCTTTGTTTCGTCGGTAGTAGCGTGTAATGTCCGTTGTGGAGACGCGCTCGTCAGCAGGTTTTCCCTGCAAGAAGACCTGCGGAAGGTATTCAAGCGCATCGGATACGGCATAGACGATTATAAAAAGATCGTGAACGACTATAAACGGGCGCGTACAAAGGAAGAAAAACGCAGCCTGCACCAACTGATTACCATGCTCAAAGTGAAAATGCAGTTGGAAATTGTACGGGACGACCGGAATAATGAAGACCTGTTAAAGTGGCAAAGGGAATTGGAGACGCTCAAAGCTCCCGGTCTTTTCGCTTTGGACGAACAGGAGATGAAAGCCGTAAGAATCAAGATTCTTGATGTGCAGGCGATGGTGGATAAATGTAAACAGAAAATCGAAGAAATAAAGAATAATCCGGTCTTTGAAGAGGCGATCGAATGGCGTTATGAATTTCCGGAATTATGGAATGAGACGGGCGATTATATCGGATTCGATGTTATCATCGGGAACCCACCTTATATGCAACGTCAACTGACGGGCGAATCGGCCGACCGGTACAAGCGAATGAATTACAGAGCCTACAAGCATACCGGCGATGTATTCAGTCTCTTTTATGAATTGGGAAACAAATTGTTGAAACCGGATTGTTTCTTATCGTATATAACATCCAACGGCTGGATGAAATCCGCATCGGCCGGCAAGATGCGTCAATATTTGATGGAAAACACAAATCCGCTGTTAATGATTGAATTTGAAGGTGCGGACACGTTGGAAAATTCGCTTTCGGAACAGGGAATCATTCTCCTGCAAAAAGCGCGAAACCAATACCGAATGATGAATTGCCTGATTAAAGATGATTTTGATCCCCAAAAAACGACCCTGGAAAATTACGTGTCGCACTATGCAACGCTTTTCTCAGTAGATTTCAATGGCCTGGCGACCGTTGCTCCGACCGCCTTCTCTATTCTTTCCGACATGGAGAAAAATATCAGAGCCAAAATCGAACAAACCGGAATGCCGCTTGAGACATGGGATATCCGCATGTATTCAGGTATTAACACCGGCTATGACGAGGCTTTCATTATTGACGGGAAGACCAAAGATGAATTTATCGTAGCCGATTACAAAAACAGTGATATTATCCGCCCCCTGCTTCAGGCCGAAGATATCCGGCGTTATATGCCGGAAGAATCGGACCGCTGGCTGATTTGCATCCCCTGGCATTTCCCCCTGTTGTACGATACCACGATTAAGACCGCTTCCGAAAGGGCTGAATTGCGCTTCCGGCAACAATATCCGGTGATCTATGAACATCTGTCGAAATACAAAGAATGTCTGTTTAGCCGGGACACAAAAGAAGTAGGCGTGACTTTTGAATGGTATGCTCTGCAACATTACGGCATGCATGAAGCATGGGATGATTTTATGAGCCAGAAAATTGTGTGGACGCGCGAAGCGGCCATGCCGGATTTTTGCATGGATTACCGCGGGTGTGCCATTTTGGACACGCTGTGTTTCATCACCGGACAACATATAAAATACCTGCTTGGCGTGCTAAATTCCAAACTGGGGCGTTACATGTTGCGCGACTCGCCACAGCTGTTTAATAAAGATCAAATCAGCATCCAGGCATTGGAAACGTTGAACATTCCGATGCCGAACATTAAAATAGAATCGGAATTGATTTCGTTGGTGAATAAGCGGACTTCGGATACGCATAACAATGAAAACGCACCGATAGATCAAAAAATCGATCAATATATATATGAAATGTATGATCTGAACAGTGATGAAAGAGAATTTATCGAAACAAATATTTCCTATACTAATTAAATAAAATTGAGGTGCACATGTATACACGTAGAAACTTTTTAAAAACAGCAACCGTAGCTTCTGCCGGATTGGCTATGGGTGGCTTGGAATTAAATGCGGCAAGTTACCGCCAAGTAGTCGGCGCTAACGGAAAAGTGAATTTGGCCTGTATCGGAATTGGAAACCAGGGCGGCGGGATTATCAAGGAGTTTGCAAAAACAGGACTGGCCAATATCGTAGCGCTGTGCGACGTCGATATGGGCGCAAAGCATACGCAGGAGATCATGTCCCTGTTTCCGAAAGCCAAATTATTCAAGGATTTCAGGGTAATGTTCGACAAGATCGGGAACGAATTTGACGCCGTAACGGCCGGTATTCCCGATTTCGCCCATTTTCCGGTCTGTATTCAGGCCATCAAGTCGGGAAAACACATTTATGTGGAAAAACCGATGTGCCGGACGTTCCTCGAAGGCGAATGGATGATCGAGGCCGCTAAGAAATATCCGAATGTGGTGACGCAAATGGGTAATCAGGGACATTCCGAGGCCAATTATTTCCAGTTCAAGGCATGGAAAGACGCCGGTATCATCAAGGATGTGACGGAAGTGACGGCGCACATGAATGCCGCGCGACGCTGGCACGGATGGAACTCGCGGATATACAAATATCCGGCGGCAGAGCCGATTCCGGACGGGCTGGACTGGGACATCTGGAACATGGCCGTTCCGTATCATGAATTTAACGACAAGTACCACCTCGGTAACTGGCGATGCTGGTATGATCTGGGCATGGGCGCTCTGGGCGACTGGGGAGCGCATCTCATTGATACCGTACATCAGTTTCTGGAACTGGGATTGCCCTACGAAGTCACTCCGGTCATGCTGAAGGAACACAATGATTATTTTTATCCGATGTCGTCGACGCTTCAGTTCCGCTTTGCCGCGCGCAAGAACATGCCGGCGCTGGACATCAACTGGTTTGACGGGATAGACAACGTGCCCGTCGTACCGGCCGGTTACGGAACATCGGACATTGATCCGAACGTGCCGCCCGTAGCCGGCGGGAAACTGCAACCGACCAAGCTGAATCCGGGGAAAATCATCTACGGAAAGGATTTGACCTTCAAAGGCAGTTCGCACGGAAGTACGCTTTCCGTCATTCCGGAGGAAAAAGCGAAAGATATAGCTTCCAAACTGCCGGAAGTCCCCCCGTCGCCTTCCAATCATTATGCAAACTTCCTGCTGGCCTGTCTGGGTAAGGAAAAGACACGCTCGCCGTTCGAGGTGGCCGGGCCGCTGAGTCAAGTATTCTGTCTGGGAGTGATTGCACAGCGATTGAATCGGAAACTGGAATTTGACACCGTCACCAAAAAGATCACCGACAATCCCTTTGCCAACGCCCTGCTGGCCGGTGCGCCGCCTCGCAAAGGATGGGAAGATTATTACACAATCTGATCGGAACGCGGATGAAACGGATTTACGCGGATGAGTAATAACAAACACGGAGATACGGGAAACAATCCCGCCATCCCCGTGTTTTTAATCTTTGAATTTTGAATCTTTGAACCTCCCCTAACACAGTTTTGCCAATGCCTCCCCGATTCGGCGGATTGCTTCGGCGAGCTTCTCGTCCGACGTGGCGTAAGACAGCCGGATACACGTCGGCGCTCCGAATGCGGCGCCTCCCACGGTGGCCACATGGCCGGCTTCCAGCAGATACATGGCCAGATCTACTACATTATTCACCTGATAATTCCCGGCGCTTTTGCCAAAGTAAGCATCTACTTCGGGAAAGAGATAAAACGCACCCTGGGGCACGTTCACCTTTACCCCCGGTATTTCCTTGAGCAGGCGGACGCCCAGGTCACGGCGGCGGAGAAAAGTCCGGCGCATTTCCTCCACGCACTGCTGATCTCCGGCGAAGGCTGCCACGGCCGCTTTCTGGGCAATCGAACCGGCGCCGGACGTATATTGTCCCTGCAATTTGTTGGTCGCCTTGGCAATCCACAGCGGCGCGGCAATGAAGCCGATACGCCATCCGGTCATCGCATAGGCCTTGGACACGCCGTTGATAACGACCACACGGTCTTTGATTCCGGCAAATTGAGCGATGCTTTCGTGTTTGCCCGCATAAATAATATGTTCGTATATTTCGTCGGACAATACAATGATTTCGGGATATTCGGCAATCACCTGCGCCAATCCTTGCAGCTCCTCCTTCGTGTATACGCTTCCGGTGGGATTGGAGGGCGAACAGAGAATCAGGGCTTTCGTCTTTGGCGTGACGGCAGCCTCAAGTTGAGCCGGCGTGATTTTAAAATCCCGATCAATACCGGCGGTAATGACCACGTTCGTACCTCCGGCCAATTTCACCATCTCGACATAGCTCACCCAGTACGGTGCGGGAACAATCACCTCGTCGCCCGGATTGATGATACTCAACAGGACGTTACACACCGATTGCTTTGCGCCGTTGGAAACAACGATCTGATCGGGCGTATAATCCAGCCCATTTTCGTTTTTCAACTTGGCGACAATAGCTTTTCGCAGATCCATGTAACCCGGCACGGGCGAATAGAATGAAAAGTTATCATCAATGGCTTTTTTTGCAGCCGCTTTGATGTGATCGGGGGTAAAGAAATCGGGTTCGCCCACGCTAAGGTTGATGATGTCGATCCCCTGTGCTTGCAACTCACTGCTCTTTTGCGACATTGCCAGCGTTTCCGAAGGAGACAGGCTCGCTATACGTTCAGATACTTGTGTCATATACATTCTGGTTTTTGAGCAGCAAAAGTAATAAAATTCACTGATTCCCAAAAACCATTCAGGGAGTTCAGGGCTTTTTTTTCGCAGAAAGCGCTAACTTTGAGGGCGAATAATAAACAAGAATTAGAACAAACACAAAAAAAATAATCGTCCGCATGGCCGATAACTCCGTCATACTGACGGATTACCTCCGCATGGCCGTATCCGTTTTCAAATTTTATGTTCTATAACATGTATTTTTTTGCATCGTGGATGAAATAATAGATTATCTTTGCAATCTAATTATACAACGAAAAGTAAAAAAGTAAATGAAAGCGCTTGTCCGATATATTTTCTCCTCATTTGGTTTAATTAACGCCTTAGCGTTGGTTAGGTCGGATTATTTTTTAGAGAGAGAGAGAGAGAGAGGTATACACGCGCAAAAGATACAAAAAATAATTCATTTAAATCATATACCCCTGTCGTCGTTTTTTATCAAGAAAGCGATGGCAAAGGATTTTCTTATTTCACCAATTATTTGCGGATACAGCCGGGTGATACGGATTTTTCCGGTCGCCGATCGACTTATGCTATATCGCTACGGGAGAATTACGTCCGGCCTGACCCGCCTTTTCTGTAAATTGAAAATGAAATCTTTGAATTGTAAAGTTTTGGAATTATTGAATGGACTTGAGAATAGTGTTTATTGTTAAATTAAAAAAATGATTTATTATGCGTAAGAGAATTAAGTTGATGTGTTTAAGTGTATTGCTGTCAGCTCTGAGTTTATGTATCGGCGGAAACGTCCGGGCAGAAGACAATAGGGTAGCAGAAAATACGGGAATTGCTCAACAAAGTACAACGTTGAGAGGAAATGTGCAGGATGACCTTGGCCCTGTGGCAGGAGCATCCGTTATTGTGAAAGGAACCACAAACGGTACCATTACAGATGTGAATGGAGACTTTTCCCTGCAAGTAAGCCGAGGCGCTGTAATCCAGATATCCTTTATCGGATATGTGACACAGGAAGTTACTTACACCGGACAGTCGAATCTTCAGGTCAAACTGGTTGAAGATGCACAGACTTTGGCCGAAGTGGTAGTTACTGCCTTGGGTATCAAAAGAGAAAAACGATCCATCGGATTTGCCCAGGAAACCGTAAAAGGAGAAGCCTTTGTGAAGGCGGCAGCGCCTAACGTAATCAGTGCGTTAAGCGGTAAGGTTGCGGGAGTAATCATTCCAGCGACGAATACTTTGGAAGGCGGTTCCACCAGAATCGTTATCCGTGGTAACAACAGTATCGACAAAAACAAGAACAACCAACCTTTGTTTATTGTCGACGGTGTGCCTATTACGAACGACCCCGGTACAACCAGCAATGAAAGCGGTACGGACTGGGGAAGCAGCGCCAATGACCTTAATGCGTTTGACATCGAAGACATGTCAATCCTCAAAGGCCCGGCGGCGGCAGCCTTGTATGGCGCACGCGGCGCGAACGGAGTGATCCTGATCACGACGAAAAAAGGAGCCAAACATTCGGGAATCGGGATTGATTTTAATGCCAGCATCATATCGACCGATTTTTATCGTTATGGCGATTATCAGAATGAATACGGTCAGGGTTCTTTGGGATATGCGTCTCAATGGGGAATACCTCCTTTCCAGAAAAATGCGGCGGGAGATTTTACCATGGCGCCTTTTGACGAATGGAACGGCGCCAACAGTTGGGGGCCGAGAATGGACGGCACGATGGTGCGTTGGTGGGACGGCGAATTGCGTCCTTATTCACCTCTGCCGGACAACATAAAAAGTATCTGGGAGTCGGGCTTAAGCCAGACCTATAACGTGGCTTTTTCGGGTGGGAGCGAAAAAGGAACCATCCGCCTGTCTGCCACGCATTATGATAACAGCGGGTTCCGAATCAATAGCGGCCAGCAACGTACAACGTTGAACCTGGGAGGTCATTTGATGGTTTCCGAAAAGATTTCAGCCGATGTGAATATATCATACTTCGATAATCACCAGAAAAATTTTGTGCCGTTTGGACACGATAACACCGGTGGCGGGAAAATATGGAACTATCTTTTGCCCCGTTCCTATAACCTGGATCTCGAAAAAGACATCTGGAAAAATCCGGACGGCACCCGTAACGATAACGGCGGCCCCGGTGGTAAATCCATGGAAAGATATTACTACTGGAGGTTGAATACCCTGGACGACAGCCATTACAAAAAAAGACTGTTAGGCTCTATCGCCGTGAATTATGATATTGCTTCCTGGCTGAAAGCCAAAGTGCAGTTGGGTATGGATAACGAAAACATTGATAACATAAGGTATCAACCTCCCCGCGATGTTACGGGGACGCTGGACGGCCGTTATGGAAGGCAGGTGGGGCGTAATATAGAATACAACCATGAAGCCTCTTTAATAGCGACCAAGGAAAACATCTTTCCCGACATCAACGTGACCGGCGGACTGGGCGGCGTGTATTACAAGCGCGATTACTATTTAATGAGGGGTGGAACGGATACCAATATGAGTTCACCCTACATCTATCTTTTAAGGAACTACGATCCGGCGAATACCAATTTCAAAAATAATATTCCCGAAGAAGACTTTTTCCGCAAGGAAGTCCAGTCTGTTTACGCATACCTGAACTTGTCCTATAAGAATTATGCCTTCCTGGATGTTACCGGACGTAACGACTGGTCATCTACTTTGCCCCAGGGCAACAACTCCTATTTCTATCCGTCGGTAAACGGCAGTTTTGTGTTTACCGATGCCTTCGATTGGAAATCGGATGCCTTCAGCTATGGTAAAGTCAGGATCGCACACGCCTATTCTGCCTCCGATGAAACCCCCTTCCTGTTGGATCCTACTTTTGCATCCGGAACGTTAGGGACGGCTACCTGGAACAAATTGCCGGGCGCGGTGCCCTCAACAAATTTGAAGCCGCAGAAGACCAATACCTGGGAGTTTGGTGGTAATCTGGGCTTCTTCAACGACCGGCTTACGCTTGAGTTCACCTATTTTGATACCAATTCGACCAACCAGATACTTGATTCTCCGCTTCCACTCTCGTCGGGAGCCAGCGGAATGCGTATTAATGAAGGACAGTTGCAGACGAAAGGATTTGAATTTATGGTGAACCTGATTCCCGTCAGAACGAAGGATTTCCGTTGGGACCTCACGCTCACGGGCACCCGTTCGAGGAATAAATTGCTTCGCTTGGTCGAAGGGGCTGAAAAAGTAAACCTGGGCGGTATCTTCGGTAACGATGGCCCTTCCATCGAATTAGTACCGGGACAGAATTACGGCGTCATCTACGGCTATGATTTCCTTTACGATGACAACGGAAACCGGATCGTGAACGCCGATGGAAAGTCGTGGCAAATAACCGCCTCGAAAGTGGCGATAGGCAATGCCACTCCCGATCTGACGGGAGGTATTATGAATTCATTCCGTTACAAAAACATCTCGTTAAGCGCTTTCATCGACATGAGCATAGGCGGTGATATGTGGTACGGCTCGTATGCTACCATGACCGGTTTCGGAGGAGGCGCCAACACCGTAAAAGAACGTAACGGCGGCGGTTTACCTTACTCCTGGACAGACCCGGATGGCGTAGGCCATACAGCCAATATCGGAGTCATTCTCGACGGTGTGCGTGAAGTGAATGGAGCGTATGTGAAAAATGATATTGTAACGCATTATACCGACTTTTATAAACATTACGGATCGTGGGGAAGACTGGCTGCCACGCCAAGTGTATATGATAATACGTGGGTGAACTTTCGCGAGTTGATATTGAGTTATCAACTGGATTCGAAACTGCTCAGCAAAGTGAAATTCATTCAAGGCGCCACCCTGTCATTGGTAGGGCGAAACCTTTTCTATATATACGATAATGCGCCCCTGGGCTTGAATCCGGGAGGTTCTAACGGAGCGGGCAACTCGCAGGGAATCGAATTTGGGGCTAACCCCGTCTCCAGAAGTTATGGCTTTACTCTTAATTTATCATTCTAAAAATAAGGCATATGAAAAAGTTAATATATAATATATCCAGTTGTTTAATAGCAACTTGTTTGATGTTTTCTTCCGCCTGCACCGAAGGGTTTGAAGAATTGAATACCGACCCTAAGAATCCGACGCAAACCAACGAACCGTATATGTTTACCGGATTATTGGATTTTATGAATCCGTTTAATGGGAATTTTTCCTATGATTACGGTTTTGGGTACTTGTATTATCTGTCGCAGGTAGGAACGATTACCAGCGACGGTGCGCCAACGGGTAGCTTTACCCAAATGTCGGTTGCACGCGCTACCGATACGTCATGGGACAGTTTCAAAAACTTCATGGCGAATGCGAATTATCTGGAAAACATGATTCTTTCTTCCGCCACAAGCGAAGGGCAGAAAAAAAATCAGTTGGCCATTCTCAGAATATTGAGAGCCAAGTTGGTCTTTGATATTACGGATCTTTTTGGAGATATGCCCTACTCGGAAGCCGGCAGGGCTTTCGGTACGAGTCCCATCTATCGTCCCAAATACGACACGCAGGAATCTATCTACAAAAGCCTGCTGGCAGACTTGGACGAGGCGATTGACAATCTCAGTCCCAATGACGGCGCGTATGGCAACAACGATATTCTCTTTAAGAGCAATACCGAAAGGTGGAAAAGTTTTGCGAACACCATCCGTCTGAAACATGCTTTGAGGATGTCGAATGTCGATCCGGCGGCGGCGAAAACCATTATCGGAAAAGTGCTCAACAGTTCGGCTACCCTGCCGGCGCCGGCCAAAGGCTATGACCTCGCGAATTTCGACCTGGATGCGTTTACCGCCGGAGTGAATTTCGGACGCGGCGAAATGGACGGCGTAAATGGCGAGCCGGGGCTGATGGTTTATTACAACAACACGCTTCGTATCGGTACGGCCTTGTGGAATCAGTTGTCGGATGCACCCACCAGTGTAGACGGAAGCGATTTCTTTGACCCCCGCGCCGTAATCTTTATGGACAAAGCCGACCTGGGAACACGATACATTCCCCTTACCCAGGGATTCGGCCAAAGAAGCGCTACGGAGAATTTTGAACTCGACTGGAGCGACAGAGGTGTCAGAGCCTATCATAATAACAGGGAAGAAAACGGAGATGCCGGTTACTATGGGTTGATGAACCCCGGTGTTACGTCTTCACCCTTGAATTATAATATCGTAAAAGGCAATGTGACCTCTCATCCGCAAATATGGTACAGTGCAGCCGAAGTACAGTTCATGCTGGCCGAAATATACGCCAGGGAAGACCTCGGTTTCCAGGATTTGACAAAGGCAAAAGAGCATTATGTCACAGGATTGATCACTTCCGTAAAATTCTGGTATGACCTTGCTTATACACAGCAGGCGCCGAGCGGTCATCAAAGCCCGTGGGTGGATTTGCCCACGAAACCGAATACGGCAGACATCGAACGGTTCTTGAGTAACCCCAAAGTAGACTGGGACAAAAATCCCAACAAATTGGGGCTGATTTACACGCAACGCTGGATAGAATATGTACTCCGTCCTCACGATGCCTTCTTCCTGCGTTTAGAGAAAGGAGACGCCGCTCTTCCGTACCTGATACCCGAAGCCTTCGAAGGCTTGCCCGCTTATTTCAGAAATTTCAAACGATTGCCCATGCAATCAACCGAGATTTCCGATAATTTCGACAACTGGCAAGCTGCAAGAGGCGAAGATGATCCAACCGTAGCCACTTGGTGGCAGAAAAAATAACCGGTTGGTCATTTCATCCTAAACCTGTCTGAAAGTCCCAAAGACTTTCAGACAGGTTTTTTCTTTTACAGGGGACAGGTTTACCGCGAGGAAAGGAGCGTTCCCCATCTGATACCCTAACGATAACCCATCGGAGTATTGACCTTGCTCCTTTCCATGTTGATAATGATTTACAAAAGATTAAACCGGGTAGCCCTGACGATAACACCGTCTTCCTTATGCACGGCGCACCAAAAACAAAGCCGGAGATCCATCCGGCCTTGAAAGCAACGACTAAGCTGAAATTTATTTGTTTTGTGGTTACGCAATCTTCGCTTTTTTCTAAAAAATGGTACGCATTGCAATTTGATGACAAAAGTAATACCGGTTTTACATCTGTAAAATACCCACATATGGGGATATTTACGAACCGGATCACTATTAGTTGTTAGTCATCCGTATCATGAATGTTAACCGAATGGCGTTTTCGCCCGGCGTGCCTTGTTCCTGCACTGGAGTAGCTGTTCGGTCGGAAGGAGCCTGAAACTTATCCGGTGATAAGGCGTGACGCCGTTTCTGCGGATGGCCTCGCGGTGTGCCGGCGTGGGATAGCCTTTGTTTTTTGCCCAACAGTACACCGGATATTCCTTGTGCAGCTGTTGCATATAATCGTCGCGATAGGTCTTGGCCAACACCGAGGCGGCCGCGATTGCGGCATATATACCGTCGCCCTTGACCACCGTCGTATGGCATATTTCAGGATAAGGCGTGAAGCAGTTGCCGTCGATCAGGAGATGCTCGGGGCGAATGTTCAGTTGTCCGATGGCGCGGTGCATCGCCAGAAAAGACGCCCGCTGGATGTTGATCCGGTCGATTTCTTCCGGCTCAACCATGCCGACCGCCCAGGCGGTGGCTTCGCGCTCGATGATGAAGCGCAAGGCGTAACGCAGTTTCTCGTTCAACTGTTTGCTGTCATTCAATTTGCAGTTATAAAAATCCGGCGGCAAAATCACCGCGGCAGCAAATACGGCTCCGGCCAGACAGCCACTACCGGCTTCGTCACAACCGGCTTCCACACGGTCTGCTTCGAGATAGGGCAAGAGAGACATTCAAAACATGCTTTTTACACGTTCAATACCTGCCGCCAGCGCCTCCACCTCTTCCGTAGTATTATACAGGGCAAACGAGGCACGCACCGTTCCTTCCACGCCCAGCGTCCGCATCAACGGCTCTGCGCAGTGATGACCCGTACGCACGGCAATCCCCAGCCGGTCTAACAACATGCCCGTATCGTAATGATGGATATGCCCCAAGGCAAAAGAAAGCACGCTGCTTTTCTGCGCCGCCTGTCCGAAGAAGCGCATCCCTTCGATGGCGCCGAGCCGTTGTGTGGCGCAGGCCAGCAGGGAATCCTCATGCGCGGCGACGGCATCCCAGCCAAACGCCGTCACATAACGCAGGGCTTCGGCCAGGGCGGTGCTTCCGATAAAATCAGGCGTGCCGGCTTCAAATTTGTAGGGCAGTTCGTTGAACGTCGTCTTCTCGAACGAAACGGAAGCGATCATCTCCCCGCCGCCCTGATAGGGAGGGAGGCGTTCCAGCCAGGATTCCTTGCCGTAGAGGACGCCGATGCCGGCAGGCGCGTAGATTTTATGTCCGGAGAACGCATAAAAGTCGGCATCCAATGCCTGCACGTCGACCCGCATATGCGCTACGGCCTGCGCTCCGTCGATCAGTACCGGCGTCTCGTGCTGATGGGCAATCCGGATGATTTCGGCTACGGGATTGATGGTTCCCAGCACGTTGGATACATGCGCGACAGCGACTAAGCGCGTCCGTCCGGAAAACAACCGGGCGAAGGCCTCCATATCCGGTTCGCCGCGTTCGTTGAGCGGGATCACCTTCAGGGTCATCCCCTGCAACTGCCAGGGGACGATGTTCGAATGATGTTCCATTGCGGAAACGATCACTTCGTCGCCCGGTTGCATATAGGCTTTGCCGTAGCTTGATGCAAGCATGTTGATGGCTTCGGTGGTGCCGCGCGTAAAGATGATTTCCGTCGCGGAACGCACATGCAGGAACTGTTGCACCGAACGGCGGGCGTCTTCGTGCGCTTCGGTGGCTTGCTGGCTGAGGAAGTGCACGCCGCGGTGTATATTGGCATTGGCGTGGTAATAACCTTCCGTTAATTTTTCGACAACGCAGCGTGGCTTTTGTGTCGTCGCCGCATTATCAAGATAGACCAGAGGCTTGCCGTACACCTTATTTTGCAGAATTGGAAAATCCGAACGTATGGACTGAATATCTAACATAAAATTTGCTTTTGGGTTTAGGGGAAGCAAACTTACATGAAAATATTCGGATTCACAAGTACGAGAAATAAAAATCGGTGACGCTTGGCGTTCTTTACTGTTAGCAACCTACTATATAATCGAAAAAAATATTTTGCAACATGGTACTGCGAACCCGTCATTTCTCCCTTTCTTTTCAAATCGCTTGTATAACTTGGATTTTTCATCTAAGTTTGCACCGGTTATAAAACCTGTTAAATAAAACTTGGTTTATATGGAAACAATGGAATTAAACGCGCATCATAAAGCGGAATATCCGCCGATGCACACGGCTGAGCATATACTGAATCAAACGATGGTGCGGATGTTTGGCTGTCCACGCTCACAAAATGCGCATATCGAACGGAAAAAATCGAAATGCGATTATTTGCTTCCGGAAGCTCCGACGGCGGAACAACTGGCCGAAGTGGAACGGAAAGTCAACGAAGTGATAGACCTTCATCTGTCCGTCACATGCGATTTCATGACCCGCCTCGAAGCGGAGTCATACGTTGATTTGAGCAAACTCCCGGAAAATGTCTCGGAGACGTTACGCATTGTCCGCGTGGGCGATTACGACGCCTGCGCCTGCATCGGGCAACATGTCGGCAATACCTCCGAAACAGGACATTTCAAACTGCTCAACCATGACTATGCCGACGGACGATTGCGGCTGCGGTTCAAGTTGACGGAAGAATTTCGGGAATGAGTGTTGCACGGTTTGTTTCCGCCTCTGCTATTTCGTTCAATATCTCGGCGTGACCGGGTGACTGTTTTTCGATGTCGCGAAAGAAATGCTTCACAAAGTGCGTTTTCTTTTCGTCGAAAGCCTCGTTCCCTGATTCCGCCCGATAGCTGTTGTACAGGTCTTTTACGTAGCCCAAATCCAGTTCTTCAATCAGAATCTTCTTCAATACGGGGATTTGTTCAAGATCCACATCGTAGAAAAAACTCAGTTTATCCATTCCGAGGTATTGCAGATCGGTTTTACTGAGGTTCAGGCGTTCGCACAGGATACGGCCTTCGGGGACATCCGGGCTTAACAGGGGCAGTAACGTGAGCACAAGCAGATTGTTGCCATCAATGGTAAAGGTAAAATAACCGATGTTTTGTTCGGTAGGCACCACGCAAGCGATCAGTTGCGATCCGCTGGTGCCTGTCACCGTCCGCTGGACGTACATGAGGGACATGAGAAGTACCTGATTTCGCAAGATGGGATGCAGCGTGTCGATACGCTCCTTGAAGCGGTGCAGGGCATGTGATTGTACGTAAATATTCAGTGTTCTGTCCTGCTTGACCGACGGGTAAATCTTGTTGAAAGCGATCGTCGCGCCGACATATTCGGTATCCATGAATTTTCCGGTCGCCACACGGTATCCGGTACGTTCCCGGTTCCGGTATTTGAACTTCAGAGACTGGCCTTCCTGCGAGCTGATCAACACGACAAACGCCACGCCTTTCCCCGACGTAACAAGCTTTATATCCGTATGCAGACCATAGATGCGGAAGTTGGGCTGTGAAAGCAACATCAGCGTGGTTTTTACATGCGCCATCACGCAGTTGTAGACCTCGATGAGCAGTTGCTTTTTTTCGATAACGACATTCATTCTGTCCACAATTTCCCGTTGTTTTTCGGGTAAATTCAGCAAGAAATTTTGGGTACGGAAGGTCAACATCAATGTGTGCCCGCATATAACCATATCCATCCACGTCAGTCCGAGGGATTTGTCGAAATGCTCCGCCCGCAGGGCATAGATCAAACTGCTTTGGATGTACCGGATATATTGCCTTGGCACCGCATGTCCCGGCGCAGCAGAGATACGCGGTAACGCCATTTCGACGCGGAATAGCGACTGCTTTTGTCTTTTGGTAAATGTATCAAACGACTCCGGCGCTTCCCCAAGCGCTTGGAAAAACTTTCGCGCCATTGCACAGCAATAGTCGAAATGACTTTTCGAGTCCCAAACCGATAACGGTTTTACATGCGGAGACGACACTTTTTTTCTTTTCTTGTTCTTTGCCATAGAATGGAGACTAACATAAATTTACAATGAAACTGCAAATGTACACTTCTCATTGAGATTGACCCAACAATTCCCGGAAAAACTTTCATTTAATTCTTCTTTCACGGATATATTTGAAAAGAAAAATATATCTTTGTGCCTGGAATATTTGCTCGAAGGACAATTCCAGCCGGAAAAACGGCTGTGGCGAACGCTCGAAAGACAATTCCAGCCGGAAAAATGGTTTGAGCAAATGCGCGAAAGGCGAAACAGGATGCAGTGAAAGAAACATTATGAAATGCAACCTTTAAAACAATAAACAGGCACTGAAAGATGGTTGCCGGAAACATGAAGGCGATTGCCCATTAAAACGACATTGATTCCTGATTTCATAAAACCTCCTGTGCATTACATACGGTCGTCATGTTTTACGCAAGAATCAATCAAATCAAAGTTTCAACAATCGCGAAGGCTTTCCGTAGCGCAACAAAGGTTGGTTAACATAGCTCCTTTCATCGCTTGTTGAAAACAAAATCCAAGCCCTGCGAAATGTAATGCTTAAAGACTTGGTCGGATGAGATAAGCGGTATCTTGTCGGACATGGCTTGAGCAATAATAGCATGGTCATTCATATCCTTGTGCCCCTCAACAATCGCTAATTCCGCATATTGGGAAAAATGGCGTTCATTAAAGAATCTGATTTCAATCTCCGATTTTTTTAGCTCCGACAAAATCTTCGATTCGGTTTTGTAGCGTCGGTTTTTAACCTTTCCTATTCTATGCAACAAGATTAATTCCTTAACAGCGACAGAACTGGTATAGAACAGATTGCTATAGTCTTTTAATATTTCTAAAACTAATGCGCTTAGGTCATCGTATTTTTTTTGGAGGATAAAAATCAGGATATTAGTGTCTAAGTAATATCTCATTATCTTTTATTTTAAAACAGCCCGCATATCTATGATTTCGCCATCTTTACTGTCTATGGTTTCCCAAAATCTGGCAATAGCCGACAAGGGCTTCTTTTCGTTCACAGAAGCGCTGTTCTTTCTTTTAGTTGCATCGCTTTTCTTCGGCTGCTTATAATCAATTGTTTTCATCTGAATCTCCCTTTCTTTAATTATTAATTCACTGCAAATGTAGTCAAAAATTCAATACAAGCGATGAATGATTTATTGACTCTTTTATCCGCACCTTGAGGCGCCGCAGTTCGTACAACTCAGGCATCCTTCCTGATAGACCAGCGTTTCAAGGCCGCAGTTGGGACATTTCTGCCCGTGAGCTTCGGTTCCGTTCGGGAGGTATTTTTTCAAAGCCCTTTCCACGCCGTTTTTCCATGTGTTGATGGATTCACTGTCCAGTTCCAGACCCTGCACCAGTTTTATTACCTGATCAATGGGCATCCCGTAACGCAGCACGCCGGAAATCAGTTTGGCATAATTCCAAAATTCGGGGTCAAACTTTCCATCCAATCCCTCCAGCGTCATTTTAAAACCGCGTTTGTTTTTAAATTGAAAGTCGTAGTGTTTATGTCCGTTTTCATCCCGGCTTTTAATGATGGTGCCTTTCGCCACGTTTTTCGGCAACATGATTCCTTCGTCGTCGTCAGCCAGTCCGGTAAATATTTCATACGGCCGGCTGTTCAGCAGCCCGACAAATGCAATCCATTTCTCCCGGTTGTTCTGGAATTTGACGACGTCGGCCTCCAGTTCGCGCGGGCGGGTGGCCACAATCACGGGCGGCTCCAGACAATCCGGGTCTTTCTGCTTTTTATCCGTCGAGAGCAACACGCCGGAACGAGACCCGTCACGATACACCGTACACCCTTTACAACCGGATTTCCATGCTTCGATATACAGTTTATCAACCAATTCCTCCGTGGCGTCATTGGGTAGATTAATGGTCACGCTGATCGAATGATCCACCCATTTTTGAATCCGTCCCTGCATTTTCACTTTTTGCACCCAGTCCACGTCGTTGGACGTCGCCTTGTAATAAGGAGATTTTTTGACCAATTCTTCAATTTCCGCCGGCGTGTATTTTTTGGAAACCGGGAATCCATTGGCCGACATCCACGTCGCGAACTTATGATGAAAGACGTCGTATTCTTCAAAGGCATCCCCCGTTTCATCGACATAATCCACCCTGGCCGACACATCATTCGGATTTACTTTCCGGCGGCGTTTATATACCGGCAGGAAGACCGGTTCGATGCCGGAAGTGGTTTGGGTCATCAGACTCGTCGTGCCGGTAGGGGCAATCGTCAGACAGGCGATGTTCCGGCGGCCGTATTTCATCATATTCGCATATAACGTTTCATCTTCCTGCCTCAGACGGTTGATAAACGGATTATTTTCTTCCCGTTTGGCATCGAAAATCTCGAATGCCCCCCGTTCCTTGGCCAGCAAAACAGACGCTCCATAGGCCGCCAACGCTAATGTCTTTTGCACCTTTTCGGCAAAATCGGTAGCTTCTTCCGTTCCGTAACGAAGGTTCAGAGCGGCCAGCATATCGCCTTCCGCCGTGATGCCCACTCCGGTACGCCGTCCCTGCAAGGTTTTTTTCCGGATTTTCTCCCACAGGAACCGTTCCGCCCTTTTGATTTCCAACGATTCGGGGTCTTCGTCGATCTTTTTCTGGATATAATCGATTTTTTCCGTTTCCAGATCGATAATATCGTCCATGATTCGTTGAGCTAAAGCGGCATGTTTCTTAAACAAATCGAAATCAAAGCAGGCTTTTTCCGTAAACGGATTCACGACATACGAATACAGATTGATGGCCAGCAACCGGCAACTGTCATAGGGACACAACGGAATCTCGCCGCAGGGATTGGTGGATACGGTGCGGAACCCCAGATCGGCATACGAATCCGGCACCGATTCCCGGAGAATCGTATCCCAAAAGAGCACGCCCGGCTCAGCCGATTTCCATGCATTGTGAATAATATTTTTCCACAGGGATTTGGCATTGATGCTTTTCACCGTTGTCGGAGCGGACGATTCGATCGGATATTGCTGCTGATACAGACTGCCATTCACCACCGCATTCATGAAGTCATCGTCTATTTTCACGGACACATTGGCGCCTGTGACTTTCCCTTCCGTCATCTTCGCATCAATGAACGATTCCGCATCCGGATGCTTGATCGACACACTCAACATCAATGCTCCACGTCGTCCGTCCTGAGCCACTTCCCGCGTAGAATTGGAGTATCGTTCCATAAAGGGCACCAATCCGGTGGACGTGAGCGCCGAGTTTTTAACCGGCGAGCCTTTCGGGCGAATGTGGGACACATCATGCCCTACTCCTCCACGGCGTTTCATCAGTTGCACTTGTTCCTCGTCGATTCGAATAATGGCGCCGTACGAATCCGCATCGCCCTCCATTCCGATTACAAAACAGTTTGACAATGACGCTATCTGGAAATTATTCCCGATACCCGTCATCGGGCTTCCTTGCGGAACGATATACCGGAAATGGTCGAACAGATCGAACAATTCCCTTTCGGATAAAGGATTCGGATATTTTTTTTCCACGCGGGCGATCTCGCTCGACAGGCGCGCGTGCATGTCTGCCGGCGTCTTTTCGTAAATATTTCCTAAAGTATCCTTCAGTGCATACTTATTAACCCAAACCTTTGCCGCCAACCCGTCGCCGACAAAATAATCAAGTGACGCTTTATAGGCTTCATCAAATGTGTACATCTCTATATTTATTTTTGTTTGTATCTGTATTTTCTCAGACTGCAAAGTTAACCATATTTTATTCCCCCATCCAAATTATTCAATGAAAAATGCCTGTTGTTGAAAAGTTTTTCGGAAATGAAAATTAATTTGTTTATAATATGCAGTTTATTATTTTGAGTGGATGAAAAAGTTTTCCAAAAAAACAAGACGGCAATAGAATGAATATTCGAAAAGGAAAAGTGCAGGAATCTGTTTCTTCAAAAAAAAACTCCGGGCGAACCGGAGTAATTAGTCTGTTTTCATACACAAAACGCAGCTGAAAAGTGTTCCGCTATACGCATTCCGGCTATCTCTTCAAATTATTTTCAATAATTTCTATTGCGGAACGAAACGTTTTATTGATTTCAATCTGGTCTTTCACGGTATTACAAGCATGCAAAACGGTTGCATGGTCTTTGCCTCCCACTATTTTTCCGATATGGGAAAAAGAGGATGCCGTGTATTTTTTCGCCAGATACATGGTGATTTGGCGCGCCTGCACGATTTCGCGTTTCCGGGAAACGGTTTGAAGCAAGTCTTTCTCTATATTGAAGTAACTGCATACAATCTCCAGAATTTTTTCGATGGACAACTGTTTGTTTTCAATACGCACCGTTTGGCTTATCACCTGCCGGGCTAAGGCGATGTCTATTTTCCTGTTGTTAATCAAAGAATGAGCAATCAGAGAAACGAGGGTGCCTTCCAGATCGCGGACATTCTCCGTCACATGTTCTGCAATGTAATTGAACACATCCTCTCCGAAGACAAGGCCTTCGTGATCTATTTTCTTTCGCAGGATTTTCTTCCGCAATTCGATATCCGGCCGGGAGATTTCGGCCGTCAGTCCCCATTTCAAACGGGTGATTAACCGTTCTTCCATACCTTGCATGGCGACCGGCGCCTTATCCGACGTCAATACCAACTGTTTCCCTAATTGATGCAGGTTATTGAATATGTGGAAAAAGGTGTTTTGCGTTTGTTGCTTCCCAATCATTTCATGAATATCATCCAGAATCAATACATCCAAACTTTGATAGAAATTCAAAAAGTCGTTTGACGTATTTTTCCGGACGGCATCCGTGTATTGAATCTGGAAAAGGTTGGCGGATACATACAAAACCCTCTTTTCCGGATGCAATTCTCTGATACGAAGTCCGATGGCATTACACAAATGGGTTTTCCCCACGCCGGAGGGGCCGTATAGGAACAAGGGGTTGAACGGCGTTTTTCCCGGATTGTTCGCGATGGATTCTCCGGCCGTACGCGCCAATTTATTGCTTATTCCTTCGAAGAAATTATCGAACGTACATCTCGTATTCAACTGGGAATCCAAATCCTGCGGAGCTACCCGGGTAAAAGGCGTCATCGGCGCCTTGGTAACATTAACGGGGGCGGCAGGCCGCACCGCCAACAGAGAACCGTTTTCCATGGGATAGTCAACGGTAGCGCCGTTTTGTGTATGTCCCATCGTGACCCTGTAATTCAGGATGGTGCCTTCACCAAAAATACGATACAGTGTCATTTTTAACACATTCACGTATTTCTCTTCCAAATATTCATAAAAGAACTGACTTGGTACCTGAATAGTGATTTTCTTATCTTCGTAAGATAAGGGGACAATAGGTTGAAACCATGTATTAAAGGCCGCTTCAGGAACGATATCCTTAATAATTACTAAACATTTATTCCACAATAACTGATAACTGGGTTGCATCTTTTTTCTAAAAAAAATTTCACAAATATGACTTTCTAATTACATTGCAAATATCGAATTTTATTTCAAAAGAAAAAAATGCGGAGCAAACGGGAAACTTTTATTTTCTCTATCGTGTTAGATAACAGAAGATTATTTATATTTGCTTAAAGCACCCTCTTTTACGCAAGAAGAAAATTTCAGATACTCTACTAATTCGACATTCCATGTGAATCCGAATAATTGCCGTTTTTTTTTCTTCCGGTTTATCTTTTTCATCAAAAAACCTATTATCAAATGCTTGGTGATTCTTCAAAAAAAATGCCCTCTTTCCCCATAAATGGAATCAATCTAAATTACGCCTGAGGCAAACAATAATGGATTTTATTTGTTGTTACAGGCGGCATGCTTTAGTATCATACTCATATCCAAATCTCTAAAAAAGAGAGAAATGAACATATCTTTTGGGATTTTGTTTCAAATCAATGAGCAAACCGGAAGCGTTTTCAAGCGTCAGGTTCAGATTTCTATATACTAATGTATCATTTAACAACAATCCCAATGAGTTGTCGGTCGAATTTAATTTCGTTGTCGTTGCATTCAGGTTATAGAGCGTTGCATTCAAGGAATTTACGCTACCGGTCAGATTCAGATTTTTCAATTCCCCGCTCAATTGGACGAAATTATCGGTTGTCGTTTTCAGGTTCCCGGCAATAACGGGAACGTCCTTACCCAATAACCGGTCCAGTTGCCGGGAAGAGGTTTCCAGATGAGCCGTCGTTTGCTCAAGGTGAGCCAGCGACTGCGACAAGGCCGGATGATTCACCAACACCTGCAATCCGTAGAGAATGGAGTCCAGCGCCGGGATCAGGTCTGCAATCTGGGGAAGTATTCTTTCCTGCACCGTCGTCATCAGGTCGTCCGGCATTCGTCCTTCGAGGGTCGCACCCGAATTTACGTATTCATCCACATAAGTATTCAGGTGGATATGCAATTCCGCTCCGCTTAACAGGGTTTTTTCGATACTCACATAACTGCCTTTGGTAATCCTCATACTTTTTTCAAGGCTGATTTCTATCATTATCTTGCCCGTCGTAGCATAGTCGTATGAAAGACTCCTGACCAGACCGACTTTGAATCCGTCCACATAGACCGGAGTGGAAACCGTCACATCTTTTACATTCGAACAGGTTATGTAATAATGGTTAACCGGCTGAAATAAATTGATGCCTTTCAGAAAATTTATTCCTATATATAATAGGATAATGCTTATGATAACCACAAGACCGATAATCATTTCTTTTGTAAGTTTTATTTTCATCTGCGCAATTTTCTAAAAATGTATTTTTGCTCTTTATTTTAATCTTTTCCCATCTTTCATCCGGATAATGAATGCATCCTTGAAATCTCCGGATGCCTCCTTAAGTAATTTCTGAATGGTTTTCATATCCGCAGATTCCCCGTAGGTGTATTTATACAATTTACCATCTTGATAGTAGTCGGCCTTGTATCCTTTCAATAAAGGCGAATTGGCCGACAGTTTTTTATCGGAAGAAAGTATCTGTATCTTATATACTATCCCTGCCTGCGTGTCCTTGGAACCGGATGCGGTTTTCGGCGCCGCCTGCGGTTTTGTGCCGGAAGTTTTGGAGTTCGGCTTACTTTCGGGAGATGTCAATCGTTCCGATTCTGTTCGTGACACTTCCGGTTCCGGCAGTTCTTTCACTTGTGCATGCCCGCCTTGTTTCCGGTCATGCTCGTTTTTATATTTCACAAACGCTTTGTAAATAGACCTGGCCAATTGGCTTTGCCCGTCGTTGGAACGCATATACCGTTCTTCGTCCGGATTGGAAATAAAACCAAGTTCCACTAAGACACCCGGCATGTTGGTTGCTTTTAGCACCAGAAATCCGGCTTGGCGGACTCCCCGGTTCGTTCGTTTGGCCGAAGAAAAGGCTTTTTGTATCTCGGAAGCAAACGAAATGCTCTGTTCCATATGCTTATTCTGCACAAATTCAAAAATAATGTACGACTCCGAAGAATTGGGATTAAATCCTCCATATCGTTGCAGGTAGTTGTCCTCCAATAAAATAACTGAATTTTCCAGCATGGCAACATTCTGGTTCTCTTCCGATTTGGCTAACCCCAACGTATAGGTTTCGGTTCCTTTAATGTTCGTATGCCCTTTCTTCAACGAATTTGCATGAATGGAAATAAACAAGTCGGCCTTGTTCCGGTTGGCAATATTCGCCCGCTCGTTTAATTCAATAAAGCGATCCGTCTTGCGCGTATAGACCACATTTACATCCTCATGGCCCGCAGTTATCAAACCGCCTAATTTAAGCGCTACGGCAAGATTAATAACTTTTTCATTGACATGGGCTCCTTTTGCTCCGGGGTCTTTGCCGCCGTGTCCGGCATCAATAACCACCGTAAAGGTTTTCTCCTTTGCATGAAGCATAGAAGTCCACAAAAGAAAAAGGGCTAATATATAGATAATTATACAACCATTTCTGTTCATTTGTGCGCTATTCTTGTTTCGAGACAAAGATAATGAATATTTTTTGAGAAAAACAAAAAAGGCCTCTGTGAGGCCTTTTTTTATTATTTTCACTTGTCGAATCAGAAGGGTTCGGAAATTACTTCAAACGGAATTTCTACCGAAACTTCCTTGTGAAATTTTAGCTGAGCCTTGTAACTGCCGACTTCTTTTACAGGTTCTTTAATGACAATCAACTTGCGATCCACCTCAAAGCCCTTTTTCGCTAATTCTTCGGCAATCTGGATATTCGTAACCGAACCGAAAATCGTACCGGTAGAACTGGTTTTTGTTCCGATCACTAAAGACACGTTTTCCAATTTGGCAGCCAAAGCCAAGGCATCTTCCTTGATTTTCGCCAGTTTATGTGTACGCTGCTTCATGTTTTCAGCCAGAATCTTCACGGCAGATGCTGAAGCAATAACTGCTTTACCTTGCGGGATTAGAAAGTTACGTCCGTAACCGTCCTTGACCGTTACGACATCGTCCTTGTAGCCTAAATTCGCTACGTTTTCTTTCAAAATAACTTGCATATTCTGTCTCCTCTCTATTAATTATTTCATCAAATCGGTTACGTAGGGAAGTAACGCCAGATGGCGGGCTCTTTTTACGGCTTGGGCTATACGACGTTGAAATTTCAACGAAGTCCCGGTAATACGACGCGGAAGGAGTTTACCTTGTTCATTCAGGAATTTCTTCAAAAATTCCGGATCCTTATAGTCAATATACTTGATTCCGCTCTTTTTGAAACGGCAGTACTTTTTTTTCTTCACATCCATCGACATGGGTGTCAAGTATCTGATTTCCGACTGATTATTTGTTATTGCCATTGTTTAATTCTCCTTTCCTGATTCTTTGGATGCTTTTAAATGTCTTCTCTTTTCTGCATATTCCAGCGCATACTTGTCTTGACGGAATGTCAAAAAGCGAATCACACGTTCGTCACGACGAAATTGAGTCTCCAAGACTGCTATCGTTCCCGGATTTGCCTTAAATTCAATCAACTGGTAGAAACCAGTCGTTTTCTTCTCAATAGGATAGGCCAACTTGCGCAAGCCCCAGTTCTCTTCATTCACAATCTCCGCACTCTCTGCCGTGAGAATGCCTTTAATTTTTTCTACCGCTTCCTTCATCTGGGCGTCAGACAAAACGGGAGTTAAAATGAAAACGGTTTCGTAATTGTTCATATATTCACTATCATTTTTTAATTTGCGGGGGCAAAGGTAGTCTTTTTCTTTGTATTTGCAATAATTTTCAGGTATTTTTTACGTTATTCGATTATACCGTGGTTATTTTTTTCCCGGAGTATATACATTAATATATTGTATGAAATGCATGGACAATGTCGATTTTTTTCTACCAAATTATCTATGGAACAAATACGAACCGTTTTAACGAGTCTGTTTCTTTTTTCATGCGTTTTTTCCGGATATGCACAGGAAAGAGAGGCGGTCGGAAGTGAAGCAAAAACGGATTATACAATCTACCGGATGAAGACTTTTGGTTCCCTGTCCACGAACGGGCAGACGCCTTTCTGGATTTCCGGCAACCAATACGGAATCGTACCGGTTGAGGCCAATACCGGCTACCTGCAAGCCGGTATCTTTCACCGTCAGCCACTCGGTTACGGATGGGAGTGGAGAGCCGGATTGGATATGGTTGCCTGTACGCCGCGATACCGTAAGGTCTATGCCCAGCAAATTTTTGTTGCACTCGCTTACCGGTGGATAAACCTGAGTGCAGGCAGCAGAAGTGGTTATGATTACAACCTCTCTCTTACGAATCCCGCATTAAGCAGCGGCGACATGGTACTGTCAACGAACGCCCGTCCAATTCCGGAGATAAACCTGTATGTCCCTCAATTTGTTACTATTCCCGGAACCGGCGGATGGTTGCAGGGGAGGGGTAATTTTGCCGCAGGACGTTCGTACGACACGGATTACCTCCATTCGTTCGTACATACAGACCAACCCTATATCCAAAACATGCTATGGCATCATAAATCGCTCTACCTAAGAGTGAAAGATGCAAGAAACGATTTTCCTGTCTCAATGACACTGGGTATTCGCCACGTCGCCCAATGGGGAGGCGTTTCTACGGATCCGACGGCAGATGTTCGTGTACAACCTCATTCGTTCAAGGATTTCATCCGTATTGTTTTTGGAGAATCCGGCAATGAACAGGCTACCCTCTCCGACCAAATCAATGTGCTTGGCAGTCATTACGGCTCCTATGATTTTCGCATCGGTTACGAAAAAGAAAAAGCGGCTATCTTCGCTTACTATCAGCATTTTTTTGACGATGCCTCCGGAATGGAGCTCAGGAACATCGGGGACGGCCTGAGGGGAATACAGATTAATCTTCCTGATTTCAACTATCTTGACAAAATTGTTCTTGAACGAATCGTGACGGTTAATCAAAGCGGGCCTTTCCATTTCATTGAGTTCGACCATACGAAGTATCCGGGCTACGGCGGCGGCGGCGATGATTATTATAACAACGGAGAATACACTTCCGGACATGCCTATTTTAACCGCAGTTTAGGTTCCCCGTTTCTGATTTCGCCCGAATACAATGCGGACGGTTCGGCAGGTTTCAAGCATTCCCGTATCCGTGCATGGCATCTGGGAACGGAAGGAAATCTGACGGAAGCCCTTTCCTACCGGCTGCTGGCTTCTACCATAGAGAGTTTCGGAACACCTTATGCGCCGACTTTAAAAAAACTCACAAACTCCTCCTTTACTACGGATTTACACTATCTTTTCCGTAATTCGTGGATCTTTTCAGCCTCGTTGGCCGCCGACCGGGGTTCTTTATTAGGTAATCACATAGGATTCAGCCTGTCTGTTGTGAAACGAGGATTGATAAGATAGTGGGAGTTGGTGGTCATTTCTTAAATTCATCCCAAAGAGCCGAAGCGATGATTTCCCGTGTCCGGTCTGCCAATGATTGCAAACTCTCTTTTTCGGTAAGCGCCTGCTCGTCCATCAGAATCGGCGGATGAATCACCATTTCTATCCGGTAAGGACGTACATTGATTGAACCGATCGGCAGTACCTTATAAGGCCCGTTCAACGTAATGGGAACCAACGGGAGGCGCTGATCTACCGCTACCTGAAAGGCGCCTTTGTGAAAACGTGAGATTTTACCGTTATTCGTCCGTGAACCTTCGGGAAAAACGACCAGCGAAACACCGTTTTGTAACTTGTGTTTCGCTTCGGCAATGCTGCGAAGGGCGGCGCGTGGCGAAGAATGATCCACAAAAATAAAACCGGCAGCCCGGCAAGCCTCCCCGACAAAAGGAATCTTAGCCAACCCGATTTTCATCATCCATTTAATCGGATACCCTAAGAATCCGTAAATCAGAAAAATATCAAATGCGCCTTGGTGATTGGCCACAAACACATACGACTGTTTGGGTTGAAGATGTTCCCTTCCCCGCACTTTCACCGGACACAAGGCCAGCAGGCATGTGAACCGCGACCAATACATCCCCGGATAATATGCGAAAAACTTCTCGCCTCCCAACATGCATCCAATCATTACGATTAACGCCGTCATGATAGTGGATACAAAAAACACAGGCATGGCTATCAACCAAAAATACAATGAAAAAAGTAACCGTCTCATACTATTTATACTTTCCGGGGACAAATATACAGGCTAAATTGAATCCTTTCATCATTTTTTCGAGAAAATATTTTTCAAATTGAGTTATTATTACGTTATTTGTACGCAGAATTTAATTGTCAAAAAATATTCAATCATGAGTGCATTAAAATATCTGGGTGTATTAATACTTCTTATCGGCGTAGCAGTACTTGCTGTTCCGGCTATTACCGGGGGAGTAACTAATAACAATCTTGTAGTCGGATTGTTATTAATCGTCGTTGGCTATATCGGCCATATTGTGCTGACCAAAAAAATCGAATCGTAAATGATTTGTGAACAGCCGGGACGGGATTCATTCCCGTTTCGGTTGCTCATGCCGGTTCAAAGGGTCTCTCGGAGATTGTTTTGAAACGCATTCAGGGAAAGTTTCCTTTTCCATTATTTTTTTATGGATTGATAGATGACATCCTGTATGCGTCCACGTATATGCAGAGAGGATAATTTATTATTAGCCCTTGTCGGATTCACCCGGTTACTCAGGAAGATATATATCAACCGGCTATCGGGATCCACCCAAAAGCAGGCGCCCGTAAAACCGGTGTGTCCGTACACGCTGAGCGGCGTCAGTTCTCCGCAGGGGGACGTTTTTAACGTATCCGCTTCCGGTTTGTCAAAACCCAGTCCGCGACGGCACGTCGGACTTTTACTTTCCGTAAACAACCGACAGGTCGCCTCCGACAGATACCTCTCTCCGCCATACGTTCCATCATTCAGGTAAAGCTGTAATACCTTGGCCAAATCATTGGCGCTGGAAAACAGACCGGCATTGCCGGAAACGCCTCCCTGAAATGCCGCCGCTTCATCATGCACGTAACCTTGCAGCAATTGGCGACGGAGAAACCGGTCGTCTTCCGTAGGAACAATCTGCGATGCTTCCATTTTTTTCAATGGATTATACGTGAGCGTCTCTCCGCCCAGCCGGTCGAAAAAGGACGTCTGTAACAACCGATCCATAGGCTGACGTGTCTGATTTTCTACTATCATCTTCAACAAGATAAAATTCACGCAACTATACAGGTATTTCCCGCGGGATCCCAATCCGGCATTACGAATATCCTGCATAATGGTATCTTTGAATGAATCGTGCAGATAAAAACCATCGGCCACCTCTGTCGTAAAACCTTTTTTCCTGCTATTCGAAACCAGTTCCGGACGGAATTTGAAATCAGTCCGCACATACGTCCGTGCTTCATATCGTACCGTGTGCGCAGGCGTTTTCTTCCGGCTGTATAAATTTCCCTTGTAACTGTCCTTATCTATGGCGTCCAGATAGAAACCAATGGTAGCGGGCAGTCCTGTTTGATGATACAAAAGTTCCTCCACTCTCAAGTCACCCTTATCCGAACCTTGCAAAGCCGGAATGTACAGCGAAACAGGAGCGTCCAGCGTAAGCAGTTTATCATCGTATGCCTTCATCACGGCAAGCAACGTCCCGGACGCTTTGGAGACCGAAGCCAAATCATAGACGGAATTTTCCGTCACCCGTTTTTTCCGTTGATAATCGTAATATCCGAATGACTTGTGATAAATAATCATACCCTCCTTGGCGACCAGCACCTGACAACCCGGATAGGCATTTTGTTCCAGACCTTCTTTGACAATCCGGTCAATCGTATCCAGCCCGGCTGCATCCAGCCCGACTTCTTCGGGCTGATGATAGCCCAAGCGTGTCTTTTCCGTTGCAAATCCGGCGCCCGCCTGAAACAAATCCGGAACCGTAACGGACAGTTTCCCTTTCGCCGGAATGCCTCCAAAAATAACCTGAGCGGCATACGTCTGTGCATGGGACGTGCCTTCGTAAGCCATCACTACCGCCTTGGCGCGGCTAATCTGCGCCTGATAGTCCATGCAGATGTAGGGCGACGTGAAGAATACATAGATTATCTTTTTCTTTTGCGCCCATTCCCGTATCGCCGGGGGTTCATTCGTTGGCGAATAAATCCCGCAAATAAGGACGTCATACGATTCCAGTTCTTTTACGATCTTCTGTATTTCGACATCTTTCGTCTGGCGCGTAATTCGATAGGAGGGCATCGGTTCGTAGTTGTTCAGCATCTCCTGAAACTCGTAGCCGGAAGCACTGCCGATGGAAAGCGAAGCTATTTTCTTTTTATCCAATTGTCTCAACGGAAGAAAACCGTCGTCGTTTTTCAAGACCGTTATCGCTTCCGCATTCAACTTTGCGACTAACCAAGCGGCGTGGGATGAATTTAATCGCCCGGATAAACCCTTTAGTTCGACGGGACGATACCGGTTCAATCCGGCAATATATTTATACTGTAAGATTTTCCTGCACCGCCGGTGCATTTCTTCCTGCTCCAGAAGATTGTCCTTGACGGCTTTTTTCACCGCCTCCAATTCCTTCATCAGCGCATTGGGCGCCAGTATCACGTCATTGCCGGCCAACAAAGCCTGTACCGACTGGCTTTCCGAATTGCCGGGCGTGGCTCCTTTCATCGCCAAGGCATCGGTAAAACAAAGCCCCTGAAATCCCATCTTCTTCTTCAGAACATCCGTCACCACGATTTTCGACATGGACGTCGCCCGGTTTTCCGTACTGTCTATGGCCGGTACGTATAAATGAGTGACCATGATGCCTGCAAATCCGCCGGCGATATACTTTTGAAACGGTAACAACTCCATGCTGTCCAACCCCGCCGCCGAACGGCGAACCACCGGCAACGTACGGTGCGAATCCTCCGAAGTATCTCCATGTCCCGGAAAATGTTTCGCTACGGACAGAATGCCTGCGCTTTCCAGTCCGCGAGCGTAGGCAATCCCTTTTTCCGCCACGACATCCGGGTTTTCCCCGAACGAACGCAACCCGATAACCGGATTATCGGGATTGCTATTTACATCAATGGCCGGGGCGAAATTGATATGAATCCCCATTTCTTTGCACTGGCGGCCTACTTCTTCCGCATATTCCTCAATCAGACGGTTATCCCCGATTGCCCCAAGCATCATGTTTTTAGGAAAGCGCGTCGTTTCGCTCAGACGCATCGACAAGCCCCATTCGCCGTCCAGCGCGATGAAAAGCGGGATGCGTGAATCTTTCTGAAGCCGATTCGTCACATCGGCCTGCGTCAAGGGGTCGCCCTTTTGAAACAGCACTCCGCCGATTTTCACCTTCGTAATGTATTCATGCAACGTTTGCATGTTCTTCACGTCGGATTTCGGGTCGGCGACCACCATAAACAGTTGTCCGATACGTTCGTCTTCGCTCATCGAATTAAAAACCGAGTCCACCCAACGGTTCATCTCCGCCTGCACCGCATTTGCATGCAAGGCCGGTTCCACCTGTGCCGTCGCACAAAACGAAAGGACGCAAAGCAACACCGCACAGAGCCTCCTTCTCCTCTTTTTCTCTTCCAAAATCATCTATCCTTTATCGAAATATGTCGGCAAAGGTACTAAATAAATTAAAAATGAAAAGGGGATCAGAGGTACATTTCAAATGAATGACGCATTCCATTTTTTATTTTCAATCTGTTTACTATGTCAAAAAATTATCGCATCGCCGTATTCATAAATTAACTTCCAGTTTGCGCTTTTAATACAAAAATCGTTTGCGTCCTTTTCTTTGAACACTTCTTGTTCCCCCTCTTCGTAATATACTTCGCAGAAATAACATGAACTCAAGTTATTTTTTATAAAATAAATAGTTCGATTTTTCCATTCGCCTTGGTATATTCTTACTTTAAGAATAATTTTATCCTTCTCCCAACTTTTTTCAATATCCTTAATTTTAAGCGAAAGCCACTCAGGGAGATCATCTTTTTCTGTAAGAGAAGCAGATTGTAGTTTTGCCGTGAACACATCATCTGCATTCTCAATCTTTCCGTCATCCTTACATCCAATGAATGCAAGTGCGAATAACAATAATAAACGTATCCTTATCTTTATCATAACGGTTTCTTTTAATATGGCAGTAAATCCTAAAATTAAATGAAAATTTATCAACCTCCAAATTTTTCAGGTTAATCGCACAAAACGGATATGACCTGAATTTATATTCATACTCATTCGCGGTATCTCCATTATAAATAGTCACCGTCTGATTCGCTTTGAAATGATAAATAACAGTTTCCTGTAGGAATAGGAAATAAATCGTCTGTCCGATAACACGAGCCGCTTATTCACACTTTTGGCCTTTGTGATACATCCACAGGAAGATTTTTTTCATTCTTGAATTTTGCTATCAGATAAGTATCTACACTGTCAATTGTGCCGGGATAACCATACTGAACAGCCCACATTTTGACGTTATCCAAATAAAATAAAAATCCCGATCGGTCCTCTATGACCATGTCCGGAGCATCTTGTATTTTCGACTCGTCAAATTCTGTATCCTTACAGGCAGTACCCGCAAGAAAAATATACTTCACGCGGGAAGGTTTTGTGCATGAAACGCCATAGGCGTTGCCTGTAAATAACCCCCAAATTCATTTGGGGGGATGCGATGCAATGAAGATTCCAACTCCGGAGGAGTTGCCTTCTTCCCTCGTTCTCAAGGGCAACCCTTACAGGGTTGGGGATAGAGGCGATACTCCCACCCCCGGATAAATCCGGGGGTTATTCACAGGAAACTCCTGACGGAGTTCTATATGCAATGCACAAAACCTTCCCGCGGAAAGTATATGAATTATAAATTATGAATCAATGTCGTCCCCGTAAGGCTGAAAGCCTGTTATATCCCAGCCCAACGGCAACGCCTTGGGTGAAGAGGGAATAAATGGCAACGCCTGAAATGAATGGAGAAGGGAGAATGGAGAATGGTGTAATGCAATAATGAACACGGTGACCGCACAAACCCCGTAAGGCTGAAAGCCTGTCATATCCCAGCCCAACGGCAACGCCTTGGGTGAAGAGGGAATAAATGGCAACGCCTGAAATGAATGGAGAATTGAGAATTGAGAATTGAGAAATGCAATAATAAACAC
>JAITPV010000194.1 GCA_031289275.1 Tannerella sp. | reverse complement strand
TGCCATATAACTGCCTTCGTTCAGGCAATGCCGCATCAGGCAGACTTTGGCATAATCGGCAGTATAGCGTCCGTTAGGCGCCGTATTCGACATGTTCTGCTGTGCATAATCAAAATCGTCATAAATCCATTGCGCCATCTGTTCCAAAGTCGGGCGCACCAGATTTTGTTCCGCTTCGACATTTCCCACCAATGCAGGGTCTATGATCACAGGAACCGGGCCGTAAATATGCAACAGGTAATACATTACTAATCCTCTGAGCAACCGTGCTTCACCTGTGAAATTTTTCTTTTTGGCATCCTGCAAATTCTCTGCATTCTGCAATACGTTTATGACCTCAGTCATTCGCGTGATGTCCCTTATCTTTTCATAATGATTGGGACTACCCCCGTTTAATCCCCCTGCCGGATAAAGCATACTGTTTGTAAAATCATCCATTGACCAATACAGCCATGCCCCGCTCCAATTCTTAATAAGAGCCGGAGCACATTCATCCGAAGGACAATCAAATAGTTTTGTAACTCCGCCTTCCACACTGTAGAATGGGCGTTGGCCAATGGACCAATCATACGACCACTTGCCGGTGAATGGCATATAACACCCCATCATATAAGCTTCATAATCTGATTCCGATTGCGGGAAGTTGTTTGTAAAAAGGCTTCCGTAAATTTTGGGGTCGAAATTTTCTTCGCAACTGCATAAACACAGCGCCAAAACAACTGAACTGAATATAATTGTTATCTTTTTCATATCTTTAATATTATCATTAATTAAAAAGAAAGATTGATGCCGAGTGAATAGGTGCGGGATTGTGGTAATGAGCCGAGTCCAATCGTCACTTCGGGGTCTAAACCTTCAAATTTGGTAAAGGTGAAGGGATTTTGAGCATCTACATAAATTCTGAAGTTGCTGATTACCTTGCCCAATGCACCTAACTGGGCGCTACCGATATTATACCCGAAGGTAATGTTCCTGACGCGGACAAATGAAGCGTCCTGAACGCCAATATCCGTTCCGAGACCATCCGGCAAGCTAACCGGCGCTAATCGCGCGATTCCCTGAATAGTGCCGTTAGGATTGGTTTGTGAATTCCATATCCTGTCGGTGTAAATATTGCTGTTCTGGGCTGTAAGGGAAGCTAAACCACTTGCACTCGCATATGAAAATACGGGATTTGATTTTCGTACACCCAGAAGCGAGTACAGGAAAATGTTCAGGTCGAAATTCTTATACGTAAAAGTATTACCCAATCCCCAATAAATGTCCGGAGTCGTATCCAACATAACGACGTCTTTGTTAGTGATTGTACCGTCGTTGTCCTTATCAACAATTATAGGATATCCGGGTAATTGAGCAGCAGCCGGTTGCGAAGCGGGCATATTGCTCTTATCTGCGTTAATGAGGCCATTTGTTTCATACATATACTGCGCATTTCCGGTTACCGGAGGCTTCGTTTCATACGGTTTATAGTCGTAATTGGGGAAACGCTCTATCCACAAGTATTTGTATTTGGTCAGCGTAAGCAGCGTCGTCCATGAAAAATCTTTCCCGGCAATGTTGGTCGAGCGGACACTGGCATCCCATCCTTCTCTCCGGGTATGCCCTCCGTTGATGGGCATGGAACCGAACATGGAAAGTCCTGCCGTTACGTCGTAGCCTAACAAATCCGTAATATCATTCCTGAACAAATCAAAACTGCCGGAAAGTCTGTCTTTGAAAAGATAGAAATCCACACCGGCATTTAGCATGGTTGTTTTTTGCCAACTTACATCCGGATAATCCATGCCATTGATTTTTATCGGCATATATTTGGTCGTAGCATTATTGAATATGATATAATTACCGGTTGCGGGTCCATATACTCCATACAACGTTGCACCCAAATTATCGCTACCTGTTTTTCCATAACTTGCCCTTACTTTCAAAAGGCTAATCCATTCAACCTCTTTCAGGAACGATTCGTTGGAGAGTTTCCATGCCACCGAAACGGACGGGAACAAAGCATATTTCTTGCCGGGGAAAAACTTGTCGGTGCCGTCGCGCCGCAAAGTGCCGGACACGACATAACGGTCGAGAATATCGAGACCGAGGCGGGCGAATTGCGAACGTTTTTCGTCATCGCTACGATACGAAGTCGGATAGGCTACCCCTGACGCCGACCCGATATTGTCATTAGCGATGGCGTCGTATTGCTGTCCGTCATACGCATAAGTCATGCCGTTCGTATGATTCAGATACCGACCAACACCCAGGATGGCATCCAGATTGACCATATCGAAAAACCTTTTGTTGAACATCAACGTAGCTTCCATTGTCTGGTTCATACGCTTGCTTTCTACTATATTTCCTCGTGAACTATACTTTTGATAGAAATAGACGTCGGACGGGATATAAAGAGAGCGTTCGGATTGTTCCGAATTATTTCCATACATCAGGCGGGCGGAAAGCCTGTTTTTGATAATGTCCACATCGGCTGCAAAATTCAAGAAAGTTCCGTTCATAGCAGTCTTGTCATTTATATCTAAAAGGGCTACCGGATTGGGGTAAAGTGATCCATGCCACGTATATTGCCCTGCATCATCCCTTACAGACAGGTAGGGCGGAAAACCTAATGCCGCCCGTAATGAACCGGATATTGTACTTCCCGAACCACCGCCGTTTTCTCCCACGGTGGAGTTTAGGAAATTATTGTAATAGGCGTTGATTCCTACCGAAAGTTTGATAAACGGCGCTACCTGAAGTCCGATATTGCTATTCAACGAATAACGCTCCATTCCGGAATTCATCATCTGACCTTCTTGGTTGAAATAATTACCCGATACATAATAATTGATACTTTTCGTTCCGCCGCTCAGGGTAAGCGTATGGTTGGAGATGCTGCCGTTGCGCAATACATAATCTTTCCATTTGGTAGTTTGCGCATTTGCAATTTCCGTTTCCGAGAAAACGGGCGACCAGCCGGAAGTGTAAGGCGTATCACCGTAAGGCGCAAATTTATTATTGTATAAATACTGCTCCTTGTTGAAAAGATTGACATAATTCATATACTGTTGTGAGTTAAGCGGCTCAGGCACATCATAATTATGTACGGTTGAAACGCTACCCTCATAACCGACTTTTAGCCGTCCTTCTTTTCCCTTTTTAGTGGTAATCAGAATCACGCCGTCGGCTGCGCCGATACCGTAAATAGCGGCGGAAGCGTCTTTCAGGATTTCAACGGATTCGATGTCCTGCGGATTTAATCCCGCAAGTCCTCCCCTGTCAACCGAATTTGGCGTATAGACACTTGAAGTGCCCGGATCAAGTGCATTGGACGGAACGACAACTCCGTCCACCACATAGATGGGCGCGCCTGCACCACGGATTGAAATATTCACATTACCGCCCGGTTGTGCGCTCGACACGGTCGCCTGCAATCCGGCAGCCTGTCCCAGAAGCAACTGCGACATATTACTGCTTGCCGCTTT
>JAITPV010000179.1 GCA_031289275.1 Tannerella sp. | reverse complement strand
TTTTCTTCATAAAAGAAACATACGGAAACCGTCCTGATGAATCCAACGAACGAACAACTGTTTGAAATCATGGCGCCGGTCGGGTCATACGAATCCCTGATGGCGGCCATTCAGGGCGGCGCCGACTCGGTGTACTTCGGCATTGAGGGGCTGAACATGCGCTCCCGCTCATCCAACAACTTCACGACCGACGACTTGCGACGCATCGCGGCCATCTGCCGCACACACGACGTCAAAAGCTATCTCACCGTCAACACCGTGATCTACGACGAAGACATGCCCCGAATGCGTGAAATTATCGACGCCGCAAAAGCCAATGGAATATCCGCTATTATCGCGTCGGACGTGGCGGCGATGGACTATGCCCACCGTATCGGACAGGAGGTGCATCTCTCCACACAGTTAAATATCTCGAATGTAGAGGCGTTGAAATTCTATGCCCGTTTTGCCGACGTGGCGGTGCTGGCGCGCGAACTGAATCTTGAACAGGTAAGGGCCATCCATCAGGCTATTGAGTTACAACAAATCAAAGGCCCGAAAGGCGCGTTAATCCGCATCGAAATGTTCTGTCACGGAGCGCTCTGCATGGCCGTATCGGGCAAATGCTACCTCAGTCTGCACGAAATGAACGCATCGGCCAACCGCGGCGCCTGCATGCAGCTATGCCGGAGGGAATATACCGTGAAAGACCGCGAAACGAATATCGAACTGGATGTCGAAAACCCTTACATCATGTCACCCAAAGACCTGAAGACCATCCATTTTCTCAACAAGATGATCGACGCCGGCGTGCGCGTATTCAAGATCGAAGGCCGCGCCCGCGGGCCGGAATATGTACGCCTCGTGACCGAGTGCTACAAGGAAGCCCTTCGCGCCTGTTGCCGGGGAACATACAACGAAGCCGCCATCGCCGCTTGGGACGAACGACTGAAGACCGTCTTCAACCGGGGTTTCTGGAACGGCTACTACCTCGGTCAGCGGCTGGGAGAATGGAGCAGTCACTACGGCTCACATGCCACCCGGCGGAAAGAATACATCGCCCGCGGCATCGGCTATTTCGGCAAGATCGGCGTGGCCGAATTTGAAATGGACAGCGGCGTCCTGCATGTCGGCGACGAAATCCTTATCACCGGCCCCACAACGGGCGCCCTGTTCCATCACGTCGATGAAATCCGTGTCAACCTTGTGCCGGTTTCCGAAACAAGGAAAGGCGAGCGCTTTTCCATCCGCACGAATCAACGCATCCGCCCCTCCGACCGCATGTATAAACTCGTCTCCCAGCCGGCAGAGTAGGCCGGACGGAACGAAATGGTCTGAACTGTGATTTTAGAGTGATTATTTTGATTGATATGATTATTGTATTCATTGTCATCATTTTTAATTCTTACTTCTTAATTCCTACTAATAATGTGCCGCACGCTGCGGGAAGGTTCTTGCAGTATGCAGAAGGTTTGCCGCACGCTGCGGAACGATTACAGGGGTAATCAATCTCGTCATTGCGAACGCAGTGAAGCAAAGGAATTAAGAATTAAGAGTTAAGAGTTAAGAGTGATGAGTACATTAATTGTATCGAACACGGAGTTACAGTATTGCACGCAGATGACGCAAATTCAAACGCAGATTTACGCAGATCAAAAAGAGTATACAAGCGAATCCCCCGAGCCGGCGGGTCGTGGAGGATGAGGTAGAAATATTGTGAATCCCGCTCACTGTTCGCCGGAATTTACGAAGGACGTATAGATTTGCACCAGCGAGGCGATCAACAAACAGGCCACCCATTCCATCCGCTGTTTATACATGAACACGGACGCGATGATCATGGCGATCCCCGCCAATACGTTCAACCGGTTCAAGCGGCGCAACCGGAGATTCGACGCTTTGGATGACGCCGTCATATAACATACGGTCATTCCGGCAGCCCCCACCGCAAAAAGATAAGGCGCACAAGTCCACCGGCTCAGGTACAAAACCGAGCCGGCCAATACCAGTATCCCTGAAACGGCGAATACAATACTTTTGGTTTGCTGATTCATTTCTCGACAATAATGTAAACATCTTCGTTCTCTTTTTTCATGAAATATTCTTCACGCGCAAAACGTTCCAACCATTCCTTGTTGATGCGAAGATCGTTTATTTTTTTTTGATTCACCTCTATCTCCTTCTGATACTGTTTGATTTCCCTCTCCAGATCGCGGATTTTCTCGTCATACGAATAGCGTTTATACAGATTGTAGTCTCCCGTCACAAACGTAATGATTGCGAAAAAGAGAATCACGATCCCATATTTATACCTGCCCAGCAGCGAAAAACATTTCCGGTAAAAAGCTCCCATTTGTGATATATCCTGTATAGAGTTTGTGCAAAAGTAGAAAAAAAATTCATACCTTTGCCCGTAATTTGAATAAAATGGAAAATTATATTGTTTCGGCCAGAAGGTATCGCCCGACGACATTCAATAGTGTAGTTGGACAAAAATCATTGACTACTACGCTGAAAAACGCGATTCAAAGCCATAAGTTAGCACATGCCTATCTATTCTGCGGCCCCCGGGGCGTAGGAAAAACTTCGTGTGCGCGAATCTTTGCCAAGACAATCAACTGCATGAACCTGACGGCAGCAGGCGAAGCCTGCAACGCCTGCGAATCATGCCTGTCGTTCAACGAACAACGGTCGTTGAATATCCACGAATTGGACGCCGCATCCAACAATTCGGTCGAAGACATCCGCTCCCTGATCGACCAGGTGCGCATCCCCCCGCAAATCGGCCAATACAAGGTCTATATCATCGACGAAGTACACATGTTGAGCCAGGCCGCTTTCAATGCTTTCCTCAAGACGCTGGAAGAGCCTCCCCACCATGCCGTGTTCATTCTTGCCACGACCGAAAAGCATAAAATCCTGGCGACCATCCTGTCGCGTTGCCAGGTGTACGATTTCTCGCGGATTTCCGTAGCCGACGTCGTCGCTCACCTGCAATTCGTTGCTTCGGGCGAAGGCGTTACCACCGAACCCGAAGCGTTGAATATCATCGCCCAAAAAGCCGATGGCGGTATGCGCGACGCATTATCCATCTTCGACCAGATGGTAAGTTATACCGACGGACAGATCACGTACCGGTCTGTGATTGAAAACCTGAATGTGCTCGATTACGAATATTATTTCCGGATGACGGAGGCCATGCTGAAAGGTGAAGTACGCCCGTGCATGTTGCTGCTGAACGAAATCCTGGAAAAAGGTTTTGACGGCCAACATATCATTACCGGTTTGGCTTCCCATTTCCGCGACCTGCTGGTCTGTAAAGACGAAAGCACGCTGATCCTCTTTGAAGTGGGCGCCTCTATCCGCGAGCGCTACAAAGCCATCGCCGGACAATGTCCCGATAAGTTGCTTTTCCAAGCGATCGAATTGGCTAACCGTTGCGACCTGGAATACCGGGAAAGCCGTAACAAACGGTTATTGCTCGAACTGACCCTGATTCAACTCTGCCAGTTAACGGAAACCGGTCAATCCGCTCCGGACGATAAAAAAAAAAGCTGATACATCCCCTCACTGACCTTCCGCCCGCCGAAAATATCCCTGCCGACACAACGGCAGCGAAAGAAACCGCCTCCTCTCCGGGCGAAGACGGACAATCGGAAACCACGCCCTCTCCGTCCGATAACCGGCGGTCGATGAGCACTTCTCTAAAAGGCCTGGTACGCTCAAAGCCGGAAGAAACGCCTCCGTTATTGCCTGCCGAGACGGAAGATGAGACGGAGACGGAAAGTCCGCAGCAGGTGGTTTCGTTGGATGTCGGAGACCTGATCCGTTGCTGGGACGCTTATGCCGAAACCCTCAAAGAAAAAATACATCTGAAAAATACCATGCTTTCCTGCAAGCCGGTTTTGCAGGAAGAAGAGGCGCATTTTGAAGTCGCGGTACTTAATCCCGGACAAAGGGATGAATTGATCACGAACAGCCTTGCATTATTAAATGTACTGCGTATACAATTAAAAAACAACCGGATTCAGATGCACATCCGCATAGAAGAAACCCATGAAAAAAAACGGGCGTATACTGCCGGTGAAAAGTATGTCCATTTTGCCCAACTCAATCCGTTGCTTGTCCGGTTAAAGGATGAATTTGACCTGAGCCTCGACTGAAGAAAAGAAAAAAGGGTAAGCTTACTATATCGCGCCGCTACAACCAAGTACCCTTGCTGCCGTCAAGCCCTGGGGGGTTCCGAGGGAGCTGACCGTATAGGACTTACCCGGGCGCAAAGATAGTACTTTTTTTCATGCGCTCAATTTTTTTTTTTCATTTATATGGAAAAATCATGTACTTTTGCAGTCGGTGTATATACGCCCAACAGTATTTACGATCCAATTTTGATTGCAAATGAAAGCAATAGAACGTTTTTTGACCTATGTCACATTCGACACGCAATCGTGCGAAAAAGCACGTACCACACCCAGTACGCCCGGCCAGCGGCTTTTAGCCGAAGCATTAGCCGGAGAACTCCGCCAGATCGGTCTACAGGATGTGGAGCTTGACTCGAACGGCTATCTTATGGCCACCCTGCCGGCGGTATCTCCGAGAGAGAACGCGCCGACAATCGGATTTATCGCTCATATGGACACCAGTCCCGAAGTCTCCGGCAAGGATGTGAAAGCACGCATCGTTACCTATACCGGCGGCGATATTGTGCTGAACGAATCCCGACAAATCATACTGTCACCCGATCTTTTCCCCGAACTAAACAACTATGTCGGTCAGGAATTGGTGGTGACGGATGGAACCACGCTGCTCGGCGCAGACAACAAAGCCGGCATCGCCGCCATTGTTTCGGCCATGCAATATCTGACGGAACATCCGAATATCCCGCACGGGAAAGTACGTATCGCCTTTACGCCCGATGAAGAAATCGGACGGGGAACAGACTTTTTCGATGTAGCGAAATTCGGATGTGACTGGGCTTATACCGTTGACGGGGGCGAAATCGGCGAGTTGGAATATGAAAACTTCAACGCCGCCGAAGCGCACATCACCATTCAGGGACGCAATATCCATCCCGGAGATGCGCAAAAGAAAATGATCAATGCCGCGCTGGTTGCCGTCGAATTAATTAACAGCCTGCCGCCGGAGCAACGCCCGGAATATACCGGCGGCTACAAAGGTTTTTATCATTTGACGCATTTCTCCGGAACCGTGGAACAATCCACGCTTACGTATCTCATTCGCGACCACGACCGCGTGCTGTTTGAAGAAAAAAAGTGGATCCTGCAATGGGCGGTTCAACAGTTAAACCGGAAATATCCCGGTTGTTTGACTTTGACTATGGAAGACCAATACTATAATATGCGTGAAATTGTGGCGCCGCGGAAAGAAATCATCCAACTCGCTTTCGATGCGATGCAGGCGATAGGCATAACGCCCTTGGTGAAGCCGATTCGCGGCGGCACGGACGGAGCGCGCCTCTCTTTTGCCGGGCTGCCTTGCCCCAACCTGTTTACAGGAGGCCTGAATTTTCACGGACTGTATGAGTTTTTGCCCGTACACTCTTTGAGAAAAAGCACGGAAACAATTATTCAAATCATAAAAACAGCCTGAGTTCCGGTCGCAGTACCGGTTTCTAAAAAATAAATATGAAAACTACTCCATTTACCGACTTGCATATTGCTTTAGGTGCTAAGATGCACGAATTTGCCGGATACAATATGCCTGTTGAATATTCCGGAATTATGAACGAACACCTTGCCGTCTGCCGGAGCGTAGGCGTTTTCGATGTTTCCCACATGGGCGAAATCAAGGTGAAAGGGCCTCATGCACTGGCGCTGATTCAACGCCTGGCCTCAAACGATGCCTCCGTATTGCCGGTCGGCAAAGTGCAATACAGTTGTTTCCCCAACGAAACGGGAGGAATCGTGGACGACATTTTGATCTATCATTACGAAGAAGAAGAGTATCTTTTGGTCGTAAATGCCGCGAATATCGAAAAGGACTGGGATTGGTGCGTAAGTCATAACACGGTGGGCGCCGCACTTGAAAACGCTTCCACTCGCATAGCGCAACTGGCCGTTCAGGGGCCGAAAGCGACCGAAACACTGCAACGCCTTACGCCGGTCGACCTGTCGGCCATTCCTTATTATGCCTTTACGACCGGCGTATTTGCCGGATGTAAAAACGTCATTCTTTCCAACACGGGATACACCGGCGCCGGAGGTTTTGAACTTTATTTTCGCCCCGAAGACAGTCTCTCCGTCTGGAACGCTATTTTTGAAGCCGGCCAACCGGACGGGATTCTGCCCGTTGGATTGGGCGCCCGTGACACGTTGCGGCTGGAGATGGGTTATTGCCTGTACGGAAATGATCTGGACGATACCACTTCGCCGATCGAGGCCGGACTGGGATGGATCACCAAGTTTGTCGACGGCAAAAACTTTACCAACCGCGCCGCCCTGGAGCGTCAGAAGAAAGAAGGCGTTACCCGCAAGTTATGCGCATTCGAGCTGACCGAGAAAGGCATCCCCCGCCAGGGTTACGACATGGTGGACGAAGGCGGAAATCCGATCGGGAAAGTCACGTCCGGCACCATGTCGCCCCTGATGCGTAAAGGGATCGGATTAGGATACGTCAAACCGGAATATGCCGTAACCGGCACGGAAATCCGCATCAGGGTGCGCAACAAAAACCTGACCGCCCAAGTCGTCAAACTGCCCTTCCGCAAATAAGATGGAGATCGACGTCTGTTTTTCTCCGGCGTTATATCCGGCCTACCATCGTGCGGCGGCGGTAGTGGTCGTCGTCGACGTGTTCCGCGCGACCACCACCCTTGCAACAGCGTTTGCCAACGGCGCCCGAAGCATCTTTCCGGTTGCGACTACGGCCGAAGCCGAAAGATACAAAGCCGATGGGTGGTTAGTGGGCGCAGAACGCAATGTGCAACGTTGTCCTTTTGCCGACTTCGGTAATTCACCCTTTGATTATACGCCGGAGAAAGTGGCCGGGAAAGATTTGGTCTTTACGACGACCAACGGCACTAAAGCCCTCCGTTGTGCACAAGCGGCTTATCGCGTCGTCACCGGGGCTTTTGTCAATCTGCAGGCCGTTGCCGACGATTGTCTGAGGGAACAGCGAGACGTCGTGGCGCTCTGTGCCGGTTGGGAAGACAAAATAAATCTGGAAGATACGCTGTTTGGCGGCGCTCTTGTCGAAATACTGCAATCGCGGGGATACCGACCGGCCGGTGATGCCGCGAGGATCGCCCTTGCGTTGTGGAACGAAGGGAAAAAGGATTTGCCGGCTTATCTGGCACGCTCGGAACATATCGCCCGGCTGAATGCAAACGGACTGGAAAAAGACCTCTCCTATTGCCTGACCCTGAATCTTACCGCAATAGTGCCGACACTCTTAAGAAATGGAGAATTAAGAATTAAGAGTTAAGAATGATGAGATGACTGCCGATATTCTTCGTCGTGTTGGGTTTGATGCCTTTTCTCAACACAGTTGTCGTCTGTGGTATCCGTAAGCAGAAGCATACGATTAATACTGCGGGACTGCGACGTTGCGAGAACGCTACGCCGAACGCGGGAATCCTTCGGATTCGGGTTGTGATGTGGGCGGGTATTCCTTTCCTTCAGCCCCCGATCGCTTTCACCCCCAATCGCTACGCTTCATTGTGGGTTATTCATATTGAACACCATGTGTTCTGCCGACAATCGTCATTTTTACTTGTTTGATTTTTTTTATAGGGTCTACCAATGACGGGTAGGCTGGTCAGGGAATGTTGGTGTGTCGGGAAAAGACCGGAGGTCTTAATGTGAATAACCCCCAATGAAGCGTAGCGATTGGGGGATAAGCGATCATCCATACATACTACAACCTGAAAGGT
>JAITPV010000167.1 GCA_031289275.1 Tannerella sp. | reverse complement strand
ATGCCGGTGCGATGGATGTACGAACAACGGGAATACGATTTCAACAAGGAAAACGTGGAAGAAGCCGTGCAACGCCAGTTCGGCGGCAACGACGACGTGAACGAATTGATGTGGATTCTCAAATAAACGGGAGAATTTAAACAGTTAACGCTATCTTTGGCGCCTGAAAAGGTGTCGAAGATAGCGTTTCTTATTCATAATTAGGGTCTGCATAAAAACCGGGTGCATTTCAAATTGTCGTATTTGACGCAAGCCCCTAAATCCCCTAAAGAGGACTTTGGTGACCCGGCGGAAGTCCCCTTTAGAGGATTTAGGGGCAGAGGGGGGGGGAAGGGGTCGCAATGACGAGTGCGACAATTTGAAATGCACCCGGCGCGACACGAGAATACAAAAAAAGAATGTATATTCGCGCCGTAAAAAACAAGTAAACATGAAAGAGTATCATTTCCAAATCGAACTGAAAGTGCGCGATTACGAATGTGATTTGCAAGGCGTGGTGAATAACTCCAATTACCAGCGCTACATGGAGCATACGCGCCATGAATACCTGGAATCGGTGGGCGAGAATTTCGGCGCCATGCACGAGCGGGGCATCGACGCCTTCGTATCGCGTGTCGACATCAAGTTTAAAACCTCGCTGCGGAGCGGCGACCGTTTCCTGTCGTGCCTCAACCTGCGGAAAGACGGTCCGAAACTGGTTTTTGAACAGGACATCTACCGCTTGTCCGACGGTGCGCTGGCCACTTCCGGACGGGTGGAATCGGTTGTCGTTGCAAACGGCAAACTGACGCGAGGCGAATATTTTGACCGTCTGTTAGACAAACAACCACGCTCATGACCACCGACAAACGTATCCTTCTGATCGCGCTAACCCTGATCAAAGGCGTCGGCAGTGTGTTAACACGGCATTTGCTGCAATATTTCGGAGAGATAGACATCATCTTTTCCGAAAAAAGGCAAGTATTGGAAAAAGTGCCCGGTATCGGTATACATACGGCCGAAAAAATCGTGGCCTTGCGAACCGATGCCCTGAAACGCGCCGAACAGGAGCTGGCGTTTGTCGAAAAGAATAAAATCCGCCTCTATTCCATGCTGGATGACGATTATCCCATCCGTTTGCGGGAGTGTCAGGATGCCCCGGTGGTATGTTATGTCAAAGGGAATGTGAATTTAAACGCCCATCGCATCCTGAGTGTGGTCGGTACGCGCAACGCGACGGATTACGGCCGTCAGCTGACGGCCTCGCTGATAAAGGAACTGTCGGACATGATTCCGGGTCTGTTGATCGTCAGCGGGCTGGCGTACGGAATAGACATATGCGCCCACCGCAGTGCGCTGAAAAACGGGTTGCCGACCGTCGGCGTCCTGGCGCACGGCCTGGATCGTATCTATCCGACGGTGCATCGCGGCACGGCCATAGAGATGATTCATCAAGGCGGGTTGCTGACCGATTTCATCAACGGAACAAGCCCGGAACGCGAGAATTTCTTGCAGCGTAACCGGTTGATCGCAGGCCTGGCCGATGCCACGATTGTGGTGGAATCGGCCGAAAAAGGCGGCGCCCTGGTGACGGCAGATATCGCCCTTTCGTATGGCCGGGAGGTCTATGCGTTTCCGGGACGCATTTCGGACGCACACTCCCAGGGCTGCAACCGGATGATACAAACGAATAAGGCCGGGCTGATCACTTCCGCCCGCGATTTGATCCTGGGGCTTTGTTGGGATACGGACAACATGGCGGCGAATCCGGATCCGGCGAAACCGGCGATGCTGCCCTTTAAAAAGGAAAGACCGGATCATCCCGTTATAACGATGCTTTCCGAAAGAAGTGAAATGCAGATCAATGAAATGGCCGCAGAGATGAACCTGCCGGTACACCAACTTTCCACCATGCTTTTCGCTCTGGAACTGGACGGGCATATAAAAGCGCTACCCGGCGGCATATATAAACTGAATCCGTAGCCGTTATAAATAATCTTTACCCTCCAAAAGATACGGCCGTCAATTATCGGACATGACAAATTGACGCAAAACCTCCTTTCGACAACAGTCATACATGACAAATTTATCGGAAATATGGTTCCGACATTTGTCGGAACCATAAATAGAAAATAAAACAGGATTAATGTACACATCATTCTCAATTCTTTGTCTGAACTGTGATTTTAATATGATTTGAATGATTGATATGATTAAGAAAAACCACTTTTGGAATTGAGAATTGAGAATTGAAAATTGAGAATTAGGAAATGACTGTCGATATGCTTCGTTGTGTTGGGATTGAGGCCTTTTCTCAACACAGCTGTCGTCACTGCGAGGTACGAAGCAGTCGCCGAGAAATTAAGAGTTAAGAATTAAGAATTAGGAAATGACTGTCGGTATTCTTCGTTGTGTTGGGACGGATTCCGCCGTCCGTGCCCCCCCGTATTCGATAGGATTCATGTAATCATCACTCTTAATTCTTAATTCTTAACTCTTAACTCCTTTATATGATTCTTTTTCTGCTGAAAGTTATTATCTTTGTGCGTTGGAAAATGTAACATTTTACACAAAAACACGTCTTAATGTCGGAAGTTTTGCATACATATCCTCAAAAAATGAAGATTAATATATCACTAAAAGAAAGAAAGCTGCAATTAGTCTTTTTAAGTTACATCCTGCTGCTTGTGCCCTCGCTCAGCCTGATAGCACAAAATATTCCGGCCGGCACGCTGATCCCCGGCATCCTTGTCAGCGTCGGATTGTTGATTGTGATTTTTGTACTGTCTTCGTTTATGACAACCAACGGTATCCGTATCTTTTATTCCATTTTGTTGGCGCTGACGCTGATTCCCGGCGCCGTTTTACTGGGTTACCTGCTCTTTGCCCATGTGCGACTTTCCGACGGCTCCATTACCACCCTGTTCGAGACCAATGTCGAAGAATCGAAAGAATTTATCACCGGATACATGAATCCCTGGGTGAGTCTGGGCGTTGCCTTGTATATACTTTGTCCGGCCGTGATGATTTTCAAGATGAAAAACATCGCTTTTCAGCGGGTGAAGGAACATAAGCATACGTTTGCCGCATGTATTTTGCTGCTCTTCCTCTTTCTGGCGCTGGAGCCGGTGGCTCAACACATTTACTTCGTCGATTTCTATCGTGTCTTTGCCGATTATAAAGTGCGTACAAAATTAGAAGAAAAGGCCATCAAAACCCGTTTGACAAAGCCGTTCGAGGTGATCCGAACAGAGGCGAAGGCGCCGCAAACCCTGCTGCTCGTGATCGGCGAATCGCTTTCACGGCATCACATGTCGCTGTACGGATATGAACGGGATACCAATCCGCTGCTGTCGGCGCGGAAATCAAGCCTGAAAATATACCGCGACGTGGTTTCTCCGCAGGTTCATACGATTCCGGTGATCCGTTCCGTCCTGACTTTCGCCGATCCCGCACATCCGGAGTACCTGACGCAATATCCCTCCCTGTTTGAACTGTTCAACCGGGGAGGATACGAAACTTATCTGATCAGCAATCAGCCTTTCGACGACGTCAGTTCAAGTTATGAAGCCTTTCTGAAACTGGCGGATCATATCGTAGACCTGTCGAAAACGAACGAACCGGACGGCGTGGTATTAACCGCCCTGGAAGAAACCTTGCAGGATAATAAACGCAAATTGATCATCCTCCATCTGATGGGAAGCCATACGGCCTACAAGTTTCGTTATCCGTCTTCGTTCAACCACTTCGATTACCGCCGTCAGCCGCATGACAGCCATACGAAGCCTTACCTGACCGATGCCGCCCGGACGATCATCGACCAGTACGATAATTCGGTGCGATATAACGACTACCTGATCGCGTCAATCATCGACCTGCTGGAGAAGCGAAACGAATCTTCCGCGATGGTTTATTTCTCCGATCACGGGGAAGAAGTGTATGACTTCCGGGATTTTATGGGACATACCTGCGAAAAGATTTCGGCCTATATGTGCGAAGTGCCGTTGATCGTATGGATGTCGGACGGATACCGGAAAAAGCGGAAAGAGTTAGTCTTTCATGAAGACCGTCCGTATTCCAGCGCCGACCTGTTGTACAGTCTGTCCGACATGGCCGGATTGAGTTACGAAGGGTATGACGGCCGCCGGAGCCTTTTTGCGCCACAGTTTGCCGTGTGCCCGCGGTTTGTCGGCGAGTTGCCGTATGAATCGGTAAAGAAAACGCAGACATACAACGTCCCGCGCCGCAAAAACAGCCTGTAAAGAATCCCTTCTCGCTTCCGTCACTTCAAATTCACACCCAGTTTTAGTCCGAATACGGGATAGAGACCTCTGTATCCGAATCCGTACACCTCGTTGTACCGCCTCTTGCTTTCGTCGTAGAAACCGTACGCATATCCAAGTCCAAGCGTTACTTCCACAAAAAAGGCATGACGGAACGTATGTACTCCCACACACGCATTGGTCGCAAGCCGGTTAAAATGTTGATGCGTATCCCGTGTCCCAAATTCATAATAGGTCAGGCCGTCTTCCACATATCCGTAGAAATCCGCAGTTGGGTATTGAACATCATA
>JAITPV010000050.1 GCA_031289275.1 Tannerella sp. | reverse complement strand
GTTTTTCCCCGACCGGATTCTTATCGCCGAAGATTTTGCGGGCAAACGTTTCGGAGATAAGCGCCTCTTCCGGACGGACGATATTGGTGGCGCCGGAAACAACCGGGAAATCGAGTATCTGCATGAAAATGGAATCGGTTATCAACAGATTCGTATTGTAGAGTCGGTTGTTGATACTGATTTCACAATCGTTCCTTCGGTAAAACAGCGTATGTTTTTCTACGCCGGAATGTTCGGACATATCCACAAAAGATTTCTCCCTGTTCGGATTATAGATTCCCGTATATCGCAACCTGCCGGGGCGGTTGGAATCTTCGCAGGTTGTGACGTAAATCCGGTCGAGTTTGCTGTTGAACCGGTCAACCGACAGTTCGTTATACACATAACGGGAAATAATAATAACACAGGTAAGGCTCATGGCCAAACCCAATACGTTGATAAGGGTGTACATTCTGAAATGTACTAACGAGCGCAATGCAATTTTTAAATACTTCATCTGTTTCTAATTTATAATTTGTAATTCCTAATATGTAATCATAACTCTTAACTCTTAATTCTTAATTACCTCCGCCGGATTCGTGCGCGCCACGCTTAATATTTGATGCAGCACCGTGAGAATGATCAATAGCAGCACGGCGAAATAGATCGACAGAAACAGTCCGATATGCAGTGACATGGTCTGATTGAATTTACTCACCCATTGTTTGGCCACCAGATACACGACGGGAAAAACCATCACGCAAGCGGCCGTCCACAAGACAACGTACATCTTGCCGAAGAGCCGGATAATATCAAAAACCTGCGCCCCGTTGATTTTACGGATAGCTACTTCCTTGCGCCGTTTTTCGGTATTCATTGCCACGGCGGAATAAATACTGAGCAGACTAAGTACAATGCTGATCACGGCAAAGATCATTGCAAAAAGAGATTGCGCACGTTCGATCTCGAAAATTTTCCCAATCTCCGCATGAAAATCGGAGATTGTAAGCTCAAGCGGTTTGGGTGCAAATTCCCGCAAACAGGTCGTCAGATAGTGTTGCGCGTCCTTTTTGCTTCCGGGAACAGCTTTTACATACAATGTGGCGCTGTTGCCGGGTTGCGCTTGGGTGTAGAAAACCGGACGTCTGGCCTGCGTATGCTGATCGTTTTCTTTTACCATTTGAATGTTTTCGATGACGCCGATGATCGTGAAACGCTCGAAACTCTTGCCCACCGGATTGCCGTCGGGGTAAAGCGCGGCGAACGTTTCGTCTACAACGACTTCGTTCGGAAGAGAATTTTCATTGAAAAATAAGCCTCTTCGCATTTTGGCATGAAAGAAATCGGGGAAATCGGACGATACCTTATACATGCGCATTCTTTCTTTTTCACGCCCCGGCAAGCCGGTATCATACAGGGATATCGAACCGTAGGTAGTAAGCGGAAACTCTGCCCAGCAGATGTCTTCAATCGCTGCCGAGGCTTTGAGCCGGGCGGACAGGATTTCTTGATTTCCGAGCAATGCCTTGTAATAAAAAGGAACGGTGATCGTATGTTTTTGTTCGCCGACCGTCATACAGGTGAATATTTGGGATTTTACCCTGTTCACCTGCATTTGGATAATGACCGTGGCGGAGAGAAAGACCAACAAGATGACCATCTGGATAAACAGTAAGACGGCGCGTGCATTATGTCTTTTCCCTTTCTCCGACAAGCCCAGTAAGACTTTTCGGGTACTCAACCGATTAACGGCTCTCGATGGGAAGACACACAGCAAGAGCGCCAACGCCAAACCGAAACCGGCGTATTTCAGTAACTGCATCCGCAATTCGTCCAGCGTGAATTGATCTATCATGGGGGCAAACTCCGACCGGCTGATAAGCGGCGCAATAAGGACGTCCAACAACAGGAATCCCATCCCGCAAGCTACGACAAAGACAATGGCGACTTCGATGGAAAATAAAAGCCACTGATGCCACTTGCCGGCCCCGTTTACTTTACGGATAGCACATTCGTGCAAGCGGTTGTAGAATTTGGCCGTTTGAAACGAAATGTAATTGAACAAAGCCATCAACAAGACCAGCAATCCGACGACGAAAAAGCCTGCAAGCGCAAAAACCGTACCCTGTTGCGATAAAGCGGCGCCTTTTAATTTCATGATGAATACCTTGTCGCGGTAATCACTGTCGGGTCGCATAACAAAATCGAACGGATAAACGCCGAATTGACGCTGCATGTCTGTTACCGAAACGCCGTCGCGCAGCATGACAAAGATCGACCCTTGCGTCGCCGGATTCCAGGTGTCGTGTGTCCGGCTATAATATCCGTCTGTTTTGTTCATCACGAATCCGTCGCCTTGCATAACAGTGGTGGTCTTCGGGAAATCCTTCATAATGCCGGTAATCTGATAAGTCGTTTCGTCAATCGTAACCGTTGCTCCCACAAGCTCGGCCGGATCGCCGAATTTGCCGGCAAACGATTCTTGGAGGACGATACTGTTGGCCGTTCGGGTAGCGGTAGACAAGTTCCCTTCTATCAGTTGCACGGAGAAGAAACGGAGAAAAGAAGTATCGACTTCAAGCAAGGCGGTTGACAGTGTCAGAAACGTATTATCCTTTTGCGGAACATTCATTTCGCCCCCTCGCGGCCACCCCGCAGAAGAAGTCAGCTTTTCGATTCCGGAGAAATTGTCCGTCAAAGCGTACATATTGCCCCGTATATCCGAAAAACCTTCTGTTCTGATCCGGCAGATACGGTCTGCATGTGGATATTGCGCATCGGCGGAGACGATTCTCCGTATCGTGTAGCAACATATGGAGAATACTACAAATCCGATTGCCAGTCCCAAGATTCCTATCAGATTCTGGACTTTGTACTTCCACAAATTGCGGAAGGCTACTGTAAAATAATGTCTAATCATAATTCTTAATTTATAATTCAATATTCATAGTTTCAGCATGATCTATATGTCTAATCATAACTCTTAACTCTTAACTCTTACTTCATAATTCCCCATCCCTCTGCCCCTAAATCCCCTAAAGGGGACTTTGGTGATCCGGCGGAAGTCCCCTTTAGGGGATTTAGGGGTTCGCATCAAATACGACAATTTGAAATGCACCCTTTCAGCATGATCTATATGTCTAATCATAACTCTTAATTCTTAACTCTTAACTCATAACTTCAAAATGATTTCTTCTGCGTCGCCGAAGTTATCATAACCGCTAACGATAATCCGGTCGCCGGGTTTCAATCCGTCCAGCACTTCGTACTGACGCGGATTCTGCCGTCCGATAGAGATACTTGTTTTGACCGCTTTATTACCGGCTGCATTCAGGCGGAATATCCATTGTCCGCCGGTAGTTTGAAAAAAGTTCCCTTTCTCGATCACCAACGCATCTTCGGGTTGTTCCAGTTCAATCTGCACGCGATAGCTTTTCCCAATCCGCATATTGTCCAACATGCGCGCCGTGAAAACCAAGTCCACCTCAAACTGCCGGTCGCGGATTTCGGGATTAATCTTCGTGATCTTCAGCGGATATTTTTCACCCTGATACGTAATGGTGGCCGGAAGCCCCGTCACAATCCGGTCGATATAATATTCGCTTACTTTGGTGCTGATCTTGATTTGGTCTACGACCTTCAGCTCGCCGATATTGGTTCCTGCCGATACCCGTTCGCCGGGAATGACATTGACAAAACTCAGTTGTCCGTCCACCGGAGCGCGGACGACCAGATAGTCCAACCGTTCGCGACTGCGTTCAAAACGTTTCTCTTCGCGGCTCAGGTCGCTTTGCATCAAATCGGTTTGGATGATGTTCAGCAGCGAATCATGTTTCAATTCATCCAGCAGGATACGGGTGTTTTCCTGATTGAACGTAAACTCATCCGAAGCCACTTCAAACTGGGCTTTGCTCTGGATGCCGATTTTATACTCTTCCCGGTTGAGGGTATGCTGTTTGTTCAACCGTTCCAGCTGGTAAACCGTTTCCAGGCTCTGGCGTTTCAACTCGAAGGTTTTCCGTTCCATTTGAATCTGCTTTTCCCGGTAACTGACTTTCTGTTTAGACAGTTCGTCGCCTTCATCTTCGATCGTACGTATCAGTTCGGGATTGCTCAAGACCAAAATCGTATCGCCGGTTTTGAGCAGGCTGCCGTCTTCGGCCACAATCCGTTCCACGCTGCCATTCTCATAACTGTTCAGTTTGATCGTCAATTTAGGCTGAACGATGCCTTCCACATCCAGGTACTCCAGGAATTTATCCTGTTTCACGTCCACGATTTCCAGTTTATCCACCTCATAGCGCAGTCTCCGGGGGCCGGCGCCGGCAACGAGCAGGTAAAGCAGAAAAATAAAAAATGCACTTCCGCCCATGATATGGTATTTATACCGGACAAAGGGATGTTTCTTTTTCAATTGTATATCCATCTTGTTTGAACTTATTTAATCAATAGCTGATAGTCTTCCGTAATCGGAATATTCTTCTCAAAATCGAACAGGGTGATGCTTCTCAGCGTAAAATAAAGCGTCCAGTAGTTCGATAACGTGCTTATGTAATTCCGTTTTGCGGCGTCTTTGTCGGTGATGGACGCATTCAAATCCAGAATACTCGACTTCCCCAGCAAATAAAGTTTACGGGCTACGTCGCTTCTCCGTCCGGCGGTATAATCCGCCTTGACGGCCACCTTTAACTGATTCGTCTGAAGGTTGAACTGTTTGACCGTCTTCATCACATTCATTTCAAACGTGTTTCTGTCCTGATCCATTTGTGCGTGCACCATATCGCGGTTCGATTTGGCTACCTGCACCTGTCCTTTGCCTCTTCCCCAATCCAATATCGGAAGACGGATGCCCAATTCCACATACTGCTGATTCAACGGATTCCTGTAGGCTATTTCCAAATCCCGGCCGGTCTGAGCCAAACCGAATTGTGCATACAAATCCACTTTCAGGCCGGCATTCGCCCTGGCGTTGGCCACATTACTCTCGCTTTCCAATTTGCGTCGCTGCATGTACACCACTTCGGTACTGTTTTCAATGGCATATTGCAAGGCTTTGTCCATATTGACAAACGCAAGTGGTATATCATCGCCCACCGTCAACAGAATCGGCAGAGATGTTGTGATTCCCAGAAAAGAGCGTAAATCTTCCATGCAATCATCGACGTTTAATTGCGCATTGAGTTGATTGCTCTCCTCCGTCAGTTTATTGATTTCCAACTGAAGCATTTCATTCTCGGTAATCGTTCCTATATTATACCGTCCCTGTGCAAAGGCATAAAGCGTATCGGCATTGGCATAATTCGTCCGGGATATTTCCAGATCGGTCTGCGCACGCGCCAGATTAAAGAACTTCGTGATCGCTTTGGCAGCAATCAACTCCAGTGTCTCGACATAATTTCTCTTGGCCTCTTCAAAACGGAGCGGTTCAATCTTCTTGTCCCATTTCAACTGGTTATGTCCGAACAGGGACTGGTTGTAGCCGACAACAACGGGCGTCGATTTGTAGGAATAAGTCTTGTCATTCAATATATCCAATCGTTGCAGATTCGTTTGTACGAACAGGCTGCCTCCTGTAAACGGAAGATTCTGATTGATGGAGAATGAAGCATCCGTTATCAGCTGGTTTTGCTGGATGTATTGCGACGTACCGTCCGGCAGCGTGATTGCATTGATGGAATGATTGAAATTGGGCGTTGAACCGAAACTCAGCGACGGCAGATAATTTGCCTTGTAATAACAATAATTCCAGTAGGATGAGCGAAAACTGTGTCGCGCATACAATACATCGGGCGATTGTTGCCGGGCTATATCAACCACTTGTTTTAAGGTATAAACCAACACCGAATTTTCCGCCTGCCGGTCTGTCTGTTGGGCAAAGACCGCCGAAGGGGTGATAATCAAAAAACACAATAAAATCAAATTCTTCTGCATATTCAAAATACGTTTACTTTTTATAGGGCAAATATCATGCCATTTAATTAATTCCTGTGGGATCAAGATATTAATAAAACGGAGGTTTTCGGAAAGTGTGCGTATGCGCACTTTTTGCGTGCAATTTCGCACTTGCCATATCAAAAAACAAAATCTATCTTTACACGCAAAATGGAGAAGAAAGGAAAGATATTAATTATTGACGACAACGAGGACGTGCTGTTTGCGTTGAACGCCTTGCTGTTTCCCTATGTCGAACAGGTCAGGGTGAGTATTCATCCGGAGAAAATCGAGCATTACCTGAAAACGTTCCGTCCGGATTTGATTCTGTTGGACATGAATTTCCGGAAAGACGTGGTGAGTGGAAGCGAAGGTTTTTTCTGGTTAGGCAAAATACTGAAAACCGACCCGGAGGCTATTGTCCTCCTTATGACGGCCTACGCCGATACCGAAAAGGCCGTGCAAGCGATCAAAGCCGGAGCTACCGATTTTATCACCAAACCGTGGGAAAAAGAGAAATTGTTGGCCACGGTTTTTTCGGCGCTGAAACTGAAAGACTCCCGCAATAAGATTGAAACGCTCAAAATCCAGATACAAACCCTGAGCAATTCGGTTCCCTATCCCGAGATTATCGGGGAATCGGACGTGATGCTCGAAATCTTTTCACTGATAGAAAAGCTCTCCGATACGGAAGCCAACGTGTTAATACTTGGTGAAAACGGGACGGGGAAAGACCTCATTGCCCATGCCATTTTTCATCATTCGCCCCGTGCCGGAAACGTTTTTACCACGATCGACTTGGGAACGATTCCCGATTCGCTGTTCGAAAGCGAACTGTTCGGACACGAAAAAGGCGCTTTTACCGATGCCAAAAAAGAAAAGGCGGGACGCATGGAAATAGCTTCCGGCGGAACGCTTTTCCTGGACGAGATTGGAAACCTGTCACTCTCCATGCAGGCCAAACTGCTGACGGCGATCGAAAAGAAACAGATTTCAAGATTGGGTTCCACTGAAATGCGCCCGATAGATGTGCGGTTTATTACCGCATCCAATGCGGATATTTATAAGATGGTTGCGGAAAACTTATTCCGGCAAGATTTGCTGTACCGCATCAATACGATTGAAATCCATATCCCGCCGCTGCGCGAACGCGGACAGGATATTGTTCTGCTGGCCGGACATTTCCTGGAGAAATTCGCCCATAAATACAAGAAAAACATCAGAGACCTGTCCCGCGACGCGAAAATGAAAATCATGAATTATGCTTGGCCCGGCAACGTGCGCGAACTGCAAAACGTCATGGAGCGCGCCGTGATTCTTTCTTCCGATACGGAACTGAAAGCCGGGAGCATCACGTTGCAAACCAGCGAAAGGAAAAAAGAAAACGAAAACCTGAATCTGGAAGACCTCGAACAGGAAGCCATTGACAAGGCCATGAAACGAGCCGCCGGAAACATGAAAAAAGCCGCCGATTTATTGGGAATTACCCGTTATGCCCTGTACCGTAAACTGAAAAAAGAAGAATGAACTACAAAACCAAATTGCTGTTACGCATCGGATGTGCCATCCTGTTTGCCGCGCTCACCGGATGTCTTTTATCGCTCCGGTTGTATTGGGCAGGCATTGTGTGTACATTCGTGACGGCCGGATGCGTCCATCGTCTTTTCACGTTTCAGGCAAGAACGGTAAAAGATATGAAACGTTTTATTGAGGCCATCCGTTTCTCCGAATTTAATATCTCTTTCAAGCACTTTGTGAAAAAGGGATTAGCCCCCGAATTAATCGCCGACATGGAATGCTCCATCGACCGGTTCAACAAAAGGCTGAGGAATACGAAGGCCGAACAAAGTTTTTACGACACGCTTTTGAACCGGATTGATTTCGGGATTATCGTAGTCGAAAAATCAGGCCGGATAAACTGGATAAACAAGGCCGCTCTGGACGTATTCGGAAAACCTCAGCCGCACAATATGGAGGATTTAAAGCATGTATCCCCGGATTTACCCGGTATCCTGAATAAACTGGTACCCCGCGAAACCAAAATCATTCAAATCGGGCCGGATAAACACAGGTATCGGTTAGCCGTAACGGTGGTCTGTTTTACGCTGGAAGGCAAGGGGCTGAAACTGATTAGCCTGAAAAACATTCAATCCGTTCTGGAAGAGAATGAAAGTGATGCGTGGAAAAAATTGATTCGCGTTTTAACGCACGAAATCATGAATTCACTCACGCCGATTATCTCCCTGTCCGAAACATTCTCGGAACAGAGCGAAGAGAACCGGGCATTGATGAATCAGGCCATGCAGACCATTCATCGCCGGAGTAAAGGTTTGGTAGATTTCGTGAGAAACTATAAAAAACTAACCCTGACTCCGTTGCCGGTGATCACGAAATTCTCTGCTTCGGAGTGGATGGAAGACATCAGTCATTTGTTGAAGGCGGACGATTTTGCCTTTTCGTATGTCGTCAACCCGCAGCATATTTCCATCGAAGCCGACCGGGGACAAATGGAACAGGTCATGATTAACCTGATAAAAAACGCCTGTGAAGCCGCCTCGCCCGGAAAACAGGCGCTTGTGGAGGTCGCTATCTCTCAAAACGAATACCGGCGGCCGGTGATTAAAGTCTCCGATACCGGCGACGGTATTTTGCCGGAGGTATTAGACAAAATCTTCGTACCTTTTTTCACGACCAAAACCAATGGTTCAGGCATCGGTCTGAGCATCTGCCGACAGATTATCAAATTGCACGGCGGCACGATTTCGGTACACTCGGAGCCGGAAAAAGGCAGCTGTTTTACTGTCAGGCTGTAATTCACGGAAAATATAACGAAAGACGAGAAATTAAGAATTAAGAATTAAGAGTTAAGAGTTATGAGATGACTGCCGATATTCTTTGTCATGTTGGGTTTGAGGCCTTTTCTCAACACAGCTGCCGTTACTGCGCCAAATCTGTCGGTTGTATGGGCGACTGCTTCGTACCTCGCAGTGACGAGGTGGAACGGATTCCGCCGTCATTACAACTGCCGTCACTGCGAGACCCAATAAAAAAATTCAAACAAGTAAAAATGACGGTGGTAGGCAGAACACGCAGTGTTCAATATGAATAACCCCCAATGAAGCGCAGCGATTGGGGGCAGCGACGATAGTACTCTCACTTACAACCCGTAAGGGTTGAATAAAAAAGAGCAGAATTATTCAACCTTTCAGGTTGTAGTATGTATGGATGATCGCTTATCCCCCAATCGCTGCGCTTCATTGGG
>JAITPV010000007.1 GCA_031289275.1 Tannerella sp. | reverse complement strand
CAAAGAACTTTATGCGGGCGAGATTCATTTCCCCCGCAAAATTTTTACTGAGAATAGAAATTAATTGAGTACTTTTGTATTCGACCTTGAGATTTTTTGTTTTCATTATAATTGTTTGAGATTCAGTTATAAAGATACAAAATTTCAAGTTCTTTTCCAAATAAATCATCACCTTTTTTCGTTGGTTTTCAATTTATTGTGGCAAACCTTTTTTTGTCATGTAGTAAACGATTTATCATAAAAAAAACGCTATCTTTGCAGCATTAGTAATCAAATAAAAACGGATGGATAATATGACTGCAATGGAATTGGAAACTAAAAAAACGGAATTTATGACCGGTGATGAATTTGAAAGCAGAGTAAAGGAAAGAGTAACTAAATTCTATCAGGAAAATGGTTTATTATATGACATAAACGACGAAAACATACCGTCATCCGTTCGCAAGGCTAAAACGTCGGTAACACAACCTCCCTGCCGTTATACGGCAGAAGAATAGAGAAACAGAGTTGCCGAATCGGTCGAAGACATTAACGCCGGACGGGTTCATACGATAGCGGAAGTAAGAGCGATGTTCCCAAAACACAATAGATGATTTGAAAGATGATACTGATCATAGACGATGATGCTGCGGTTCGTTCCTCGCTTGGTTTTTTACTGAAACATGCGGGCTTTGAAACGCAGGCGGTTGCCGGCCCCCAAGAAGCCTTGGATACAATACGTACGGTAGCGCCGCAACTGATACTGATGGACATGAACTTCAGCCTGGGCACTTCGGGTGAAGAAGGCATTCGGTTGTTGAGGCAGGTAAGGATTTTTCAGCCCGATACGCCGGTGATCCTTATCACAGCCTGGGGTTCCATTTCCCTGGCCGTCGAAGGGATGCGTGCCGGCGCTTCCGATTTCGTGACAAAACCGTGGGATAACGTACAACTGTTGAATGTCATTCGGACAACGCTGGCATTGAGCGAACAGAAGAAAAATGAAAACCTTCCGTTCAACCGCGGAGATTCCCGCTTTAATAAAATCATCGGGAAAAGCGCCGCCCTGACCGAAGCGCTCGGAATTGTTTCGCGGATTGCCCCAACCAATGCCTCCGTCCTCATTACCGGCGAAAGCGGAACCGGCAAGGAACTGATTGCCGAAGCCCTCCACGCCAACAGTCCCCGTGCGAAAGAACCGTTTGTGAAAGTCAATTTGGGCGGCCTTGCCCAAAGTCTTTTCGAAAGCGAGATGTTCGGACACAGGAAAGGCGCCTTCACCGATGCCTGCATAGACCGTACCGGGCGGTTCGAGATGGCGGACAAAGGCACGATCTTCCTTGACGAAATCGGCGATTTGGAATATTCCAGTCAGGTGAAATTATTGCGCGTACTGCACAGACATTTGAGGCTTTGGGCGACAGCCGGCCCCGCAAGGTCGATGTCCGCATTGTGAGCGCTACCAACTGCAACCTCCGCGACAAGGTGGCCAACCATACTTTTCGCGAAGATTTGTTTTACCGTATCAATCTGATCACGATTCATCTGCCCCCGCTTCGTGAACGGAGGGAAGACATTCCGCTTCTTGCCGGATATTTTGCCGGTAAACAGGCCGAGGCGAACCGTTTGCCCAAACCGGAGTTCACACCCGCAGCCAGGACGTATCTGCAATCGCTTCCGTATCCGGGCAACATCCGCGAACTGAAAAATCTGGTGGAGCGCACCATGCTGGTTTCCGGTAAAAACGTACTGGACGAAGCCGACTTTGCCGTTCAAAATACACATTCTCCAGCGACAAAAAGCCATTCATTAGAGGGATTAAAGTTGGATGAATTGGAAAAACGCTCCATTTTGCAGGCGCTGGAGAAACATGCGGGAAATCTTTCGCATGTAGCTTCGACGCTGGGAATCAGCCGTGCGGCATTGTATCGCCGGTTGGAAAAGTACGGAATACAAGCCGATAAATAATCAAACGATTGCATTTTAGTTTGTTTTTCTAAAATAGAAAAGATACCTTTGCCGCCAATATAAATTTAATAAAGACAAATAATGAAGAATAGTTTACTAATCATTGGCGGTGTTTTTTGTATTTCTTTGAACTCCTGGGCGGGTGGCTTATTGACTAACACCAATCAGCATGTGGCTTTTTTGCGCAATCCGGCGCGAGATGCATCCATCGAAATTGATGCTGCCTATACCAATCCCGCAGGTTTGGCGTTTTTATCCGGAGATGGATTTTTCTTTTCCATCAATAATCAAAGCGCTTTTCAAATACGCACAATCACTTCTACGTTTGCTCCTTTTGCCGGATTCGGCGGAGAGGCGACTAAAACATTCAAGGGAGAGGCTTCCGCAGCTATCGTCCCCAGTTTACAGGCGGCTTATAAAACAGGCGACTGGGTGATTTCGGGAAATATTGCAGTTACCGGAGGCGGTGGAAAAGCCACATTTAACCGGGGATTACCTTCTTTTGAAGCTCCCATTTCACTTATTCCCTCCGGAATTAATCAACTGGGACAATCACTGGGCGCGCTGATGCCGGGAGCAACGCTTACCGCCAATCAGTATTCCGTAAATGCTTATATGGAAGGAAGCTCTATCATTTACGGCGCTCAATTGGGCGGCACGTATTTGATTACGGACCGGTTTTCTGCTCATGGCGGCTTCAGGATGAATTTTGTGAAAAACAATTACATTGGTCACTTATTGAACATTCAATCAAACCCTCAGTCAAACAACCCTGTTTTGGGAACCGGTGCAATGATTCCCGTTTCAAATTATTTTGCCGGTTTGTCTCAAATGCCCGGCTTGCCCGATGCTTACAAGAATCAATTACTGGGTTTATCGGCTTCTACGGCTGACAAATATTTGGACTGTTCGCAGTCCGGTTGGGGTGTAACGCCTGTTATCGGTTTCGATTATAAATACGATAAATTAAATATCGGTGCAAAATACGAATTCAACACCCGTTTGAATGTGGAAAACAAAACCAAAGTGGATGATACCGGTTTATTTTCGGATGGCGTAAACACTCCTCACGATATTCCGGCCTTATTCACGATCGGCGCTCAATATGATATTATCAAACCGGTTACCGTTTCGGTCGGTTATCACCATTTCTTCGATTCAAATGCCAAAATGGCCAACGACAAGCAAAAGAATATCAATGGCGGAATGAATGAATATTTAGCCGGCGTTGAATGGCGAATCAGCAAATTATTTTTGATAAGCGCCGGGGGACAAATCACAAGAACAGGCGTAACGGATGCGTATCAAACGGATTTGAGCTACTCGCTTCATTCTTCGACTTTCTGTGTCGGCGGCGCTGTGAACGTGACCGAAAAGATACGGATCAATATCGGGTATTTATACACCTTTTATCAGGATTGGACAAGAGAGTCTGCTTATCCTGTCGGCAGCGAAGCATCCATACCTTTCAAGGACGTGTTTGGCAAAACCAATAAATCGTTTGGCGCAGGAGTTGATTTCCGGTTTTAATTCCGGACTCCTGTTTTGATTAAACCATGAAACTCAAAGGTCTGTTCCGGATATTATCAGCCTTATTGGTTGGGATTCTTGCGGCAATCGCTTACAGGATTTTCTATGCCTCTTCTCCCTGTACCTGTTCCTGGTCATAGAAGCCCTGATCGTGATTACGGCGATTTATCTGATCGGTTTTTACCTCCGTATCATCAAACCTTTACATATCATCGGAAACGGGATGGATTTACTGAAAGAACAGGATTTCAGTTCCCGTTTGCGCCGCGTCGGCCAGTCGGACGCCGACCGGATTGTGGAGATTTTCAACAAGATGATGGAGCAACTGAAAAACGAACGCCTGCATTTGCGCGAACAAAACCATTTCCTCGATCTGGTCATCAGGGCTTCACCGCTGGGCGTTATTATTTTGGATCTGGATGAACGGATTTTATCGGTCAATCCGGCGGTTCACAAACTGTTCGGACTTCATGCCGAAGAAAATCTCTCCGGCAAATCATTGCATGAGATTGATAATCCCCTGATGTCGGAACTGATAAGGATAGAACCCGACCGGTCGCAAATCGTCCGTTTGAGCGACGCCAATATCTATAAATGCACACATTCGTCGTTTATTGACAAAAGTTTCCGGCATTCTTTCTATCTGATCGAATTGCTGACCGAAGAAGTCTTCAAAGCCGAGATGAAAGCCTACGAGCGGGTGATCCGCATGATTGCGCACGAAGTAAACAATACGACGGCCGTCACGTCCACCCCGGATACGTTAGGCCTTACACTGAAAGAAATGGAACATGCGGAAGACCTCGGCGAGGTTTTGCAGATCGCCATCGAACGCTGTTACGACATGAACCGTTTTATCGGCAATTTTGCCGACGTGGTACGCATTCCCGAGCCTCAACTTTGTGAAACGGCGCTGAATGAACTGGTCACTTCCGGCAAACGGTTTATGGAAACCATCTGCCGGAACAGAAACATCCGGATGGTTATCGAACCGGGCGAAATTTCCCCCATAGTGAGAATAGACACATCCCTATTCCAACAGGTACTGGTCAACATCATCAAAAATTCAACCGAATCCATCGACCGCAACGGTGTTATTTTTCTCCGTACAAGCCATGATCCTCCGTGCCTCGAAATCGCCGATACCGGAAAAGGCATCAGCAAGGAAACGGAGGCCGGACTGTTTATTCCCTTCTTTTCCACCAAACCCTACGGACAAGGCCTGGGACTGATTTTTATCCGCGAAGTCCTGCTGAAACACGGCTGTACTTTTTCGCTCCGGACTGATCCCGACGGATAGTGCTATAAACATGCGAATCCTTCGGATTCCTTCGGATTGTGATGTGGGCGGGCATTCCTTTCCTTCAGCCCCCGAGCGCTTTCACCCCTAATCGCTGCGCTTTATTGGGGGTTATTGTCAGTTCCTGATTTAGGTTGACTGTACAACCGAAATTCTTTCAAAGATTCTCACGATAATGGATCATAATCTCGAGATTATGGACGAGAATCTCGAGATTATGAGCGAGAATCTCGAGATTATG
>JAITPV010000004.1 GCA_031289275.1 Tannerella sp. | reverse complement strand
CAAAGAACTTTATGCGGGCGAGATTCATTTCCCCCGCAAAATTTTTACTGAGAATTGAAATCAATTGAGTACTTTTGTATTCGACCTTGAGATTTTTTGTTTCCATTATAATTGTTTGAAATTCAGCTATAAAGATACAAAATTCCAAGGTCTTTTCCAAATAAAAAAACAACTTTTTTTGTTGATATTCAATTGTTTATAACAAAGCAACTTTTTTTGTCATGTAGTAAACATTTGTACATCTGTTTATCGCCTTTTTTCCGTTTTTCTTCGTGATTTTGCTACCACAGAAAAAGCAAATTTTTTACTCATTGCACTTTTTGAGTGCAAAATTATGTATTTCAATGAATTATAACACATTTCAGCCTGCTTTTTGTCCACTTGCCCTAAAATCGTATTCGGACGGGCAAACAGATAGGCAAAAAGCAACAGCGTTTGTTGGAAACCACGACCTGCCGAAGAAATATCATATCTGATGCCGCTTTCTGTATATTCCAAGTTTATCAAACCGGTAGATTTGATAAATTCGGGTCGCTCCAATTTGGCTCCGAACATCGACTTTATAATTTCACACAATTTATTCCAATTCTTTTCCGTATCGACCGTTTCTCTTGATTTTATTTCGGGGTATAAAATCTCATAACAAATATTGCGTAAAACTTCAGCCGTTTTGCCTTCTCCGAGGTATTCTTCGTCGTGTTGGGTTTGATGCCTTTTCTCAACACAACTGCCGTCACTGTGAAGAATGAAGCAGTCGCCGAAGAAAGTAAGAATTAAGAGTTAAGATTACATTAGAAATGAGAATTGAGAATGGAGAATTGAGAATTATGAGATGACTGTCGATATGCGTCGTCGTGTTGGGGTTCGCTTGTATACTCTTTTTAATCTGCGTTTGAATCTGCGTCATCTGCGTGCAATACTTCACTGCGTTCGCAATGACGAATGGTCTGAACTGTGATTTCAGCGTGATTAATTTGATTCATATGATTTCTTAATCATCTCAATCATTCAAATCATATTTGAAATCACAGTTCAGACAAAGAGGATAGGGGGAAGGCTTGTGTGATCGTTAGGCTACATCCGCAGGATTACAAATTTATTTTTAATTATTACCGGCAGCAAAGATACAAAACAATTATGACGTATGAATTTACAGACACTATTTTCATCCCCCGACAACCGAAATGAGACTTTCTTATCAATACAAAAACCGCTTTCTATCGAAATGGGCTTTTCTTATCAATACAAAAAGCTCCCGACAACCGAAATGAGACTTTCTTATCAATATAAAAACTACTTTCAACCGAAATGTCCTTTTCTTATCAATACAAAAAGCTCCCGACAACTGAAATGCCCTTTTCTTATCAATATAAAAACCGCTTTCAACCGAAACGGGCTTTTCTTATCAATACAAAAAGCTCCCGACAACCGAAATGCCCTTTTCTTATCAATATAAAAACCGCTTTCAACCGAAACGGGCTTTTCTTATCAATACAAAAAGCGCCCGACAACCGAAATACCCTTTTCTTATCAATATAAAAACTCTTAGGCGCCCTTAGTAGCACCGTATCATATCTATTTTTACCTTATTACCTTATTTGCTCTTGACAAGGGGTTGCAACCCCTTGTTTTTTTTTAATTTTCATTTCATCTGCGTTTAAATTCGCGGAAATCTGCGTGAAACGGAACCTTGCGTGTTTATTCGATCACCAGAATATCGTAAATCTCCACGGCATTTATTTTCAGATACACTATCCCCTCGGAATAGGCGAAATGACATGCTTTCCCTGCCGGTTGAAGGGTGATGCGCTCCGGCTTCCGGTCGCAACGGATAGATACCTGAAGCGGGCCTGTGGGGTCAATCTTCTCCAGAATCCCGGCTTCCTGATGATTGCCGGACGTATTGACCAGATGCACCATCCGTTGCCCTTTCAGTTGGCTCACGGACACATCCACCCACGGCGAACCGCCGACTTCTACCAGCGGGTTCGGGAACAGGGCGCGTACCATCGCGTCTACACGTTGCCGTAACGATTCGTCGCCGCTTTTCTCATATTCCTGACCCACTGCCACGGGCAGAAAGCCTGTTTTCCCGGCGCCCAGCGGATAGACTTCCTTTCCGCTGCCGGTCAGACGCACACCGGCAAGCGCCGCAAACCGGTCGGACGTTTCCTTGCCGATGATTAAGAGACTCCCGCCTCCCTTCGCATAATCAATCAAATCGACGCAAAAAGAAGGCGAAATAGCCGTCCATTCCGGGATCACGATCAGCGGAAACCGGCTCATATCCGGCGCCAGCATTTCTTCACTCACCACATCGACGCTGTGTTGTCCCTCCAGCAAACACTGAAGCACGCCCTGTGAATGTCCCTTGTATTGGGGAAACAAATTGTTCGCGTTACGCTGGTAGTCACTCGTCGACAACAGAAGCGCTACCTGCGGTATCTGCGTCGAATGATGGCACCAGGGTTGCCTGGCACGGGCAAACCGGGCTACTTCGGCCATGACCGTCAGTTCGTCTAACCGCACCGACCCGTCTCGGTTCTGCGTATAATACGCCTGAAACCCGCCACCCAATGCCAATACGATCGCCGCCTCGCGTTTCAACTGCACCGCCGGTTTCTGTTCACGCGGATACGGATTGTGGGAAAAGCTCCACGCCATCAAATCCCACGGGACGCCCTGACAGGCCAGATAACGCCCGGCATAACGGGCGGAGTTGACGCTGTTGTTCGGCGAATAGTCGCCCGACAGAAAATCCAGCGCCACCGATACCGGTTCTGCCATGTGATGCGTATACGCCCAGTTGCTGCATATCTGGAAGTCGGGATATTCCGACCGCACAGCCGACACATAATGGCGGAGGTACTTGCGAAAACCTTCGCGGTGGAACTGCATCCACTCATACCAGTGCGGATCGGCTGCCGATTTCGGAACGTTATCCAGTCCCGTCGTTTCTCTGAACAGACGGACAGCCCGGTCGCCATAATCCGGCATTGTCGCCCAACACTCACCGTCCACCCAAACGCCATCCACATCGTAGTCGCCGGCCAGTTCCTTCAGTTGCGGAATCAGCAGCTTGTCTGCGTAAGGACCAAAGACGGAGGTCTTTTCCCGGTTGCGCGTACCGTCGGCGTTCGTTGCCGCCCATTCCGGATGCAGTTCGACGGCGCGACTGTCCCACACGCCCGAATAGTGCATGTAAAGCGCCACGCCGCGTTCTGCCGTCGCATCGCGCCACGTGCGCAACGGATCGCCCACAAAACCCGGCGCCGGATGACCCACCCGCGTCGGATAACTCGTATAGCCCGGATGGCCTTTGCAGTCGATCTGCAAATAGTCGGGATGCACCATATCAATAATGGCATGCACCATTTCCGCGGTCGTATTTTTCCCCACTTCCGTGCAGTCATCGCCCGCATGAAAATCGAAATGGATTCCCAAAAAACTCCGGTCGCGGCGTAAACGTACCGGCTCACCGGCCGGACTTGCCGTTTCAACACCCGACACGATCAATAAGAGAATAATAAGCAAACTGTTTTTCTTCATCGAAATATTTTTATAATTACAGCAATAGAGATGTTTGTACGTTACACGCTTGCATCTGTTTCCATCCGCGCCAAGTCTACATGGCCAGAATCCTGTCCAAGCGTTGGCTCAGGTCGGTCAGTCCCTCCGGCGTACCGGCGCCGCCCTGTTCCGTCGTCAGCCACTGTCCCTGATAGCTTTTTCGCGCTTCACGCATCACTTCCGCCCAGTTCACATCGCCTTCGGTCAATGCCGCGTCGAACCCTTTTACACGTCCTTCCGCGTCGGCTTTCTGCCGGCTGAACTCCTTCACATGTATCCGCCCGATCCGGGCGCCCAGGATACGAATCCACTGTTCCGGCCACCCGTACACCAGGATATTCCCGCAGTCGAAATAGAACCCGGCATACGGGCTGTTGAACTGATCTACGTAGCGACAGGCTTCCAGCGGACTGAGCAGAAAGTTGTTCCACACGTTTTCGATACAGATGCGCACCTTCTGTTTTTCGGCCGCCGGCAACAGTTTTTTCAAACATTCGGTCGACCGTTCCCAACAGGCGTCGTACGGCACGGCGTTGCTCACCGAACCCGGCACCACCAGCACCGCATCCGTGCCATACGCCCCGGCATCTTCCAATGCCACCCGCACGCCTTCCATGCCTTCCTCGCGCACGGCGGCGTCGGGGTCGGAAAGTTGTTTTTGCCAGTGCGTCGAACAGCATACGCTTGATGCCACCAGACCGGTAGCCTTCAGCGCATCAAGCACTTCTTTCCGGTTCATGTGGCTGTTCGGTTCGATACCGGCATATCCCGCCGCTTTCACTGCCCGGCACTTCTCCAGCACCGAACCTCCCATCCCGATCGTCCCCCACATGATGGATTTCCGGAATAGGGCATCCGCAGCAGGAGGTGCGGAATAAGACCGTTCCGCAACGGCGGCCGTACCAACGGACGGCATGACCAGCGCGCCCGAAGCCAGCAATGTACTCTTGATAAATGTACGTCTTTGCATGATTGATAAATTATGAATTATGAATTATTGTTTCACGGTGCTGTTCCTGCGACGGGTATCACTTCGCAAATACCCGGTACAGGCCCGAACTGATACGTCTCCGGCCCGAATTTCTGATCCGAAGCCATGACTTGATCCCAGGTAACGAACTTGCCGGTATAGGCCGATTCGCGTCCCATAATCGCCATAAGGGTAGACTGTACGTGCTTTTCCACATCGTTCAGCGGCTGGCCGGTTCGTATTGCGGTAATCAGACGGATATGTTCCTGTACGAACGGATCGGGCACCGCCATGGACTGGTCGGCATCCTCCGGTTTGGGCAGCGGATACTTCCAGGCCACCGTACCGTCGAGGTGATAGATCGTATCATAGCAATTAGTGTACCCCTCCGTGCCATAGACCATAACAGCCCCCTGAACGTCGCACCCGCCAATCTGCCGGGTGGTGCAATGCGCCCGGTGACCGTTTTCGTAAAGGTATTCGACGCTGAAATGATCATACATGTCGCCTGTCACCCGGCGTTGCCGTCCGCCGGTCGCTTCCGCTCTGACCGGACGTTTGTCGCCCGTAAACCAGCTCATCAGGTCGATCTCGTGAATAAACTGTTCCACGATGTGATCGCCCGACGTCCAGCAGAAATTCACCCAGTTACGCAGCATATATTCCATATCGCTCCATTCGGGACGCCGCTGCACGTACCACAAGGCGCCGCCCATGCGCGAAACGTGCGCCGAGACGATTTCGCCGATCGCGCCGCCGGCCACGCGCCGCCAGGTCTCGATACAGTCTTTCTGCGAACGCCGGATCGTACCGCTAATGATGCGCAGACCCTGCTGTTCGGCATACCGACCCAGCGCCATCATTTGCCGGGCGCCCACGGGATCGACGGCACACGGCTTTTCAATAAAACAATGTTTGTTTTTCTCGACTGCATATTCAAAATGAAGCGGGCGAAACACCGGCGGCGTACACAGCAATATGACATCGACCCCGGAATCAATCACCTTTTGGTATGCTTCAAATCCCAGAAAGCACTGATCTTCCGCCACCGTCTGTCCTCTCTCAGCCAGCGTCTTGTGGCAGGCGGCCAGTTTGTCTGGGAAAACGTCGCCCAGCGCCGTTATTTGCAGTCCCTTTCCCGCATCCAGAAAATTACACGCCGCCCCGGTTCCTCGACCGCCGCAGCCTATCAACCCGGCCTTCAGCGGCGGGCCATCCGGCGCCGCAGCCAAAATTTCGGGTACGGCCACTTCCTTCAGCCTGTTCTCCCCGGAAGCAGAGCCGGAACAGCTACTCAGGAAAGCCGGTATGGAAACCGTTCCCATCACGCCCAATGCGGAATTTTTGAAAAAACTCCGCCGATTGATTGTTGTTTGCATCTTTTTCTTCATCTTTATTTCTATTGTATGGTGTAAATTTAAATTCCAAATTGTGCAAAGATAGAAACTTTTACGCAGAAGAAAAGAATGAAAAGAAATAAAAATTCAAAGATTCGAAGATTTATTTCACCGGGAAAATGCGCAAAAAATGCCATCTATTATCAATTATCAATTTTTGAACAACTCCGGCCTGAGCCGTTCGGTACGTTCGTGAGCCTGTTGCAGACGCCATTCCTGAATATTTCGTTCATGCCCGGAAAGCAAAACATCAGGCACAGTCCACCCTTTGTAATCCGCCGGTCGTGTGTAGACCGGCGGAGCCAGCAACCCATCCTGAAACGAGTCGGAAAGAGCGCTCTGCTCGTCGCCGATTACGCCGGGGAGCAAACGAACCGTCGCATCGGCAATGATTGCGGCGGCCAGTTCGCCCCCGGTCAGGACGTAATTGCCTACGGATATTTCACGTGTAATCAGATGTTCACGAATGCGGTAGTCAATGCCTTTATAGTGTCCGCAAAGGATAATCAGGTTTTGACGCAGCGACAGCCGGTTGGCCATAGGTTGGTCGAACAACTCTCCGTCCGGCGACGTATAAATGACCTCATCATAGTCGCGTTCGGCCTTGAGGGTGGAGACCGCCCGGTCTACCGGCTCGATCTGTATCACCATACCGGCCTCTCCGCCAAAAGGATAATCGTCCACGCGACGCCATTTATTAGTCGTGTAATCACGCAGGTTGTGCACGTGAATCTCCGCCAGTCCTTTGTCTTTCGCCCGTTTAAGGATGGAGCAGTTCAGGCTGCCCTCGATCATTTCCGGCAGTACGGTCAATATATCAATCCGCATGATTAAACCTTTCTACTTGATTCTTAATTTTTCAGTTCGCCCATCACAAACTCCAGCACGCCTCCGGCCGCTATATCCTTATAATTTATGTAATGCAGCTCGTACGGTTGTCCGTTCAGCGTTACGGATTGGATATATTTGTTGGTCGCGCTGTTATTTTTCGCAATAATCCGGAAGGTCTTACCGTCACCCACGCGAATCGAAGCCTGATCCATCACCGGACTGCCGAAAACGTATTTTCCTCCCGCCGGCTCCACCTGATAGAATCCCAAAGCAGACAACACATACCAGGCCGACATCTGCCCGACGTCTTCATTTCCGCACAACCCGGCCGGCTGATCCGTATATAACTCATCCAGCACATAACGTACTTTTTCGGCTGTTTTCCACGGTTCTCCCACGCATGTGTAGAGGTAGAGCACATGATGTCCCGGTTCGTTTCCGTGCGCATACTGGCCGATCAGCCCGCTGATGTCCGGCGAAGCATGCTCGCCCATATCGCCGGACACGATAAACAACGAATCCAGTTTCTGCACAAAAGCCTCCTTGCTTCCGAACAGGCCGACCAATCCTTCCACATCGTGCGGTACCAGCCAGGTATACTGCCAACCCGTACCTTCCGTATAATCGTGTTCGCCGTGTACCGAGCGGAACGGGTTGAACGGCGTCCGGAAGTTTCCTCCGGAATCCCGCCCCCGCATGAAACCGACGGACGGATCAAAATAATACGTATATGCCTTGCTCAGTTTGAGAAAATAATCCGCGTCTTCCGTATGTCCCATTTCTTTGGCGACCTGTGCGATACTCCAGTCGGCAATCGCATACTCCATCGTTTTGGCAACCGATTCGTTCTCCTTGTCGAACGGAATATAACCGTATTCCCTCATCCAATGCTGGCCTCTTTCATCGAGCATGGCCGACTGTTTCATTGCCTCAAAAGCCAATTCCCGGTCAAAACCGCCAAAACCTTTCAATACGGCGTCGGCAACTACCGGAATACCGGGATTTCCTACCATGCAATTCGTCTCATTACCCATCAGATGCCAGACCGGTAATTTGTTTTGTTCCTTATAGATCGTCAACATGGTCCGGATAAAGTCCGGCATTTTCTCCGGATGAATAAGGGTTATCAGCGGATGCGCTGCCCGATACGTATCCCACAGGGAAAAGGTCGTATAATTTGTAAACGCCGCCTGGCGGTGGATCGTCTGATCCGTACCGAAATAATCTTTATTCACGTCACAAAATTCCGACGGCGCGACCATCGTATGATAAAGCGCCGTGTAAAAGATACGCCTCGTCTTGTCGTTTGTCGTTTGAAAGTCAATTTTATTCAATTCCTCGTTCCACGTCTTGTCTGCTTCGGCCGTTGTCCGGTTGAAGTCCCAATCCGGCAATTCCGCCTGCATGTTCAGCTTGGCATTTTCGATGCTTACCGGCGACAGCGCCACCTTCACATAGATTTCCTCTTTGTCTTTCGTATCAAAAAAGACCTGTCCGTAAGGCGCGATGCGTTTATCCGTTTCGATTTTCTCAAAACGAAAACTTTTCACCGGTTTGGAAAAGACGGCGGTAAAATAGATGCGTTGATCTTTCGCCCATCCATTTGAATAGCGATAACCGGAAACGACCGTATCATTTTCCTGCGTCACTAATCCGTCGGTCGGCCTGTCCCAGCCAACCCCGTGCTCCAGGTCGATAATAATCTGCGCATCCGTTGATTCGGGGAAGGTGTATTTGTGAAAACCCACCCGTTTGGTAGCCGTCAGTTCTACGTCGATATGGAAACGGTCCAAATGCACGGCGTAATATCCCGGTTTCACCCGTTCGGTGGAATGGTTGAACAGGGAATAAATACCGGACTCCGGATCGTTCGGCGTTCCTCTCGTTAACTGCACTGCGCCTGTGGCAGGCATGAAAGAAATGTCGCCCAGGTCGCCGATCCCCGTACCGCTCAGGTGCATATGTCCGAAACCGATAATGGTCGAGTCGGTGATATGATAGCCCGAACACCAGTCCCATCCTTCGCTATAGTTTGTTGGCCCCAGCTGTACCAGTCCAAACGGGACATTGGCGCCCACAAACACATGTCCGTGGTCGCCCGTTCCGATATACGGGTCTACGTATTGGGTTAGATTTTTCAACGGTTCCGTTTGCGTTCCGTTTTTTCCTTCATTTTTACAGGAAAAGAAAGCCGATGCCAAAAAAAGGCATCCTGACATACTGATTATTTGTAAATTCACATGCTTCATAATAAGGCAAATTAATGATTTATATTTGAAAACTAACTATATTCATTTTGCAAATATAGATAAAGTCGGAAGAAAAGCGAATGATTTTTTGGATAAAATGAAAAGGATGCTTGCATAAAAGGAAAAAAGATACTATTTTTGTGCCCTGAAATTCCGCAGAGGGTAGACAAGAGGTTTCAGAGATGGAACCCACCCCCGGGACATAACCTGTTATATGATATAAAAACAGATGTACGTAATTGTAGAAATTAATGGCCAACAATTTAAGGCCGAACAAGGAAAGAAATTGTTTGTTCATCACATCCAGAACGCTGAAAACGGAGCTACCGTCGAATTTGATAAAGTGTTGTTGGTTGATGTGGACGGAGATGTACGGGTAGGAACTCCTACCGTTGAAGGCGCTAAGGTAGTATGTGAAGTCCTGTCGCCATTGGTAAAAGGTGATAAGGTGCTGATTTTTCACAAAAAAAGGAGAAAAGGTCATCGTAAGTTGAACGGTCATCGTCAACAGTTCACCGAAGTGAGTATCAAGGAAATTGTAGCTTAACGTTTAAAAAGTAACAGAAAATGGCACATAAAAAAGGAGTAGGCAGTTCAAAGAACGGCCGCGAATCAGAAAGTAAACGATTAGGTGTAAAACTTTTCGGAGGTGAATTAGCCAAAGCCGGAAACATTATTCTCCGTCAAAGGGGAACGAAGCATCATCCGGGAGAAAATACAGGGATCGGCAGGGATCATACGATCTATGCGTTGATTGATGGCACGGTAATTTTCCGCAGAGGAAAAAATAACCGCTCGTATATTTCCATACAGCGTTTGGCCGCCGAACCGGAAAAGCTCCAAAAGACGGCGGTAGTCGCCGAGAAATTGGTGGAACCGACTGTAACGGAATCGGTGGAACCGGTAGAAGTGGTTGCAGCGGAACCGATAGAAGAAGACAAGACTGAGCAAGCATAAGGTTTATGGGAATTCACCTTTATGGGGTTAGCTTTAAAACAGGATATCCTTAGTCGGAATATCCTGTTTTTTGTAATCGCATATTGATTCTTATTATTATTAATGATATTAAATCAAACATGAAAAAAGTATTTTTATCCCTTTGTTTACTGGCAGGTATCATTACCGGCTATAGCCAACCTTTTCAAACGGAAAATACCGTCCGGGTGATGAGTTACAATATTCGCAATGCTTCCGGGTTGGATAATGTGGTAGATTACCAACGTGTGGCGGACGTTATTATCGGACATGCGCCCGATGTGGTGGCCTTGCAGGAATTGGACAGTGTCACGAACCGTAGCAACCGTACGGATGTACTTTCGCGTTTGGCCGACCTGACCAAAATGTATTCCGTATACGGCGCATCCATTCCTTACGATGGCGGTGCGTACGGGATTGGCGTGTTATCGAAACAGCGGCCGCTTTCGTGGAAACGCATTCCCCTTCCGGGCAGGGAAGAACTCCGTTCGCTGTTGATCGTCGAATTTAAAGATTATATATTTTGTTGCACCCATTTTTCGCTGAACAAGGAAGACCGTCTGGCGTCTGTTTCTCTTATTAACCAGGCGGTAAAGGCGTATCACAAACCGGTGTTTCTTGCGGGCGACATCAATGCGAGGCCGGATTCTCCTGTGTTGGACGCCTTCCGGCAGGATTGGAAACTCTTGAGTGACATCAGACAATTCACTTTTCCGGCCAATAAGCCTGACCACACCATCGACTATCTGTTCGGCTATCATCCTCATGAATTTGTTTATTCCGTGTGGCAAACCCGTGTGATAAACGAACCGAAAGCCTCCGATCACCGGCCATTGTTTGCCGATGTTCGCCTGAAGACTTCGGAAGATAAGATTTTCCGTACGCAGGCTTACTTGCAGTCACTCTCGCCGGATGGCGTTACGGTCATGTGGCTGACGAATGTGCCGTGCCACAGTTGGGTAGAAGTGGGGACGGACAGTACTCATATGCAGCGGGTGCGTGATTATGTGGAGGGTGAAGAGATGGCCTACAATACCGTCAATCGTATCCGCCTGACGGGGCTTCGGCCTGCGACCCAATACTATTACCGTGTTTGTTCACGCGAAGTCACTTTATATCAGTCTTACCAGAAGGAGTTTGGCGATACGGCCGTAAGCCGGATCGCCGGTTTCAAAACGTGGGATGATAAGCAAACGGATTTTACGGCGTTGATATTTAATGATATTCATGATCATTATGCACTTTTTGACCGGTTGTACGAACAAGTGAAAAACGTTCCTTACGACATTGTCTTTTTCAATGGAGACTGTATTGCCGACGTGCAGAGCGAAGAGGCGGCCGTACGCAGTATTTCGCACTATAACAACGGCATTGGTTCCATGAGTGTGCCGGGTATCTATATCCGGGGCAATCATGAAACGCGGGGGGCATATTCCCTGTTTTTGTGGAACTTGCTCGAACGTGTGGGAGGAAATCATTCTTACGGCGCTTTTAACATCGGCGATACACGTTTTGTTTTGTTGGATTGCGGCGAAGATAAACAGGATGATCATCCGGAATATTTCGGTTTGAATGATTTTACTCAATACAGGAAAGATCAGGCCGAATTTCTGCGGCAAGAAGTGGCCTCCAAAGCGTTCAAATCCGCAACTAAACGGGTGTTGATCCATCATATTCCCGTATATGGCGACATGTCGTTCAATCCCTGCCGCGATTATTGGGGAGATATGCTTGCCAAGGCACGGTTCGACATATGCCTCAATGCACACATGCATCGGTATCAGTATATTCCCAAAGGAGAAAAGGGGAATCTTTTTCCGGTAATCATTGGCGGTGGCAGTAACGAAAAAAGCGCTACGGTGATGGTGCTCCGTAAACAAGGCAAACAGATGACGTTACAAGTGTTGAACGCGCAGGGAGAAACCCTGTTAATGCTGGATTTGTAAGTCCTTGTAAAATCGATTTATATTAGCCATGCTTTCCGGTGGGATGTATATAACGAAAAAAGAGTATCTTTGCATGGCTGTATAAAACGGTAAGAAGATGGAATCAATAGCATTAGAAAAAGCAAGAAATATAATTGACTATATTGCCTTTATGATAACGGAATTTTCTCTGAGGCATAAACTGTCAATGAAACAGTCATTTGATTACTTATATCATTATGGTGGCATTGAATTTCTTGATGAGTTTTATGATGTTGAGCATTGCGAAAATCCTAACCTCACATTGGATGCAATTCAAGATATTTGTGCACAAAACGGTGGAAAATTATAAGTATGAAACTTTATCACGGAACCAACCTTGAATTTGGTTGTATCGACCTTGCCAAATGTCCGCCCGCCCGAGATTTCGGACAGGCTTTTTACACCACAAACATTAAAGCTCATGCCGAACGAAGAGCGCAAGAAACAGTACGCAGATTCAAAGGCGTTGTAAACGTAATGGAGTTTGACTTTGATTTTGAAGAAATTATATCTGCAAACCCCACATTGCGAGTTAAGCGTTTTGCAAATGTCAGTGAAGAATGGGCGCGTTTTGTTATGTACAACCGTTTGCGTAAAGAAAATGACCCCAAACACGAATATGATATTGTGGAAGGGCCTGTAGCTAATGATAAAATGTTTCGCCAATTTCAACGCTTTATAACCAATAGAATCAAATTGTCGAAATTTATTGATAGTCTTACATTTCACAAGGAAGAAACACACCAAATTGCTTTTTGTTCCGAGCAGGCAATAGACTTGTTGCTTGATTATAACGATCCTCCTCGCTATAGAGTAGAAGCGTTGGTAAGTGATCTGTCGGTAGCACTGATGAAAGACCGTGATATATCTAAATTAGAAGCAATGAGTATAGTGTACAATTCAGCTATTTTTACACGGATTTCTGATTATGAAACCGGCTTGTCTCGTAAATCATGGCAAGAAATTTACGAGATACTTCAAGGAGAAATTATCTAAGAAATAAGAAAGGAAGAATAAGTTTGGATGCCTCTTCTTTAATCCTTGACTTTAATCGCTCAAATGTAGTTCTTTTAAAAATCCGGGGATACTCTGTTCGAAATTCACTCCGAAGCGGATGTCTGTTTGGGCTTCAAATGTGCGCTGAATAGAGGCTACCGTGAAATTAACGGCCATCCTTGCGGCACGGGGCAAATCAAAACCATTCAGTAAGGCCGCCAGTAAGGCGCTGCCGAACACATCGCCCGTGCCGTGGTAATAGCCCGGTATCTTGCCGGACAGGAGATATGATATTTCTGCTGTTGATCTGTCGTAAGTTGCGGCGCCGAGTTCGTTGTCGTCAAAGAAAACACCCGTCAACACAATCTTTTCCGGCCCGAGGTCGCTCAGTTTTTTTAATAAATCCCCAATAAATTCTTTTGTATAAGGCCCGTTCACGTAGGGTTCGTTGACTAACAGAGACGCCTCGGTGATATTGGGCACAATAATATCGGCTTTCCGGCACAGTTTCCGCATTTCCTGTGCAAAGTCGTGCGTAAAGATGCTGTACAGTTCGCCGTTGTCGGCCATGACGGGGTCTATCAGAATCATATTGTCCGGCTCCTTGAAGGTGTCAAAAAGTTCGCTGAGGATTTCGATTTGTTCAAAAGATCCCAGAAAACCGGAATACAGGGCGTCAAATTTAATATCCAACGATTTCCAGTGTTTGATGATGGGACGTATGTCTTCCGTCAAATCCCGGTAAGTATATCCGGTGAAGCCACCGGTATGGGTGGATAATACGGCGGTGGGAATAACGGCCGTCTCAATGCCGGCGGCCGACAGGATCGGCAACGCAACGGTCAGCGAACATTTTCCGAAGCCGGATATATCATGAATCGCGGCGACTCTTTTTTGTTGTTTCATTTGTTGTTCTTTTTTAATTACAGGACAAAGATAGGATGGAAAAATCAATACACAAAAATTTCAGTGGGTTAATCTTTTTCCTTTGCGGGCCGAAACGGCCAGCAGCAGGACGATAAACCCGGCGGCGTATAACCAGGTAAAAACGCCGCTGATCGCATCATTCTGTCCGTAGGAGTGCATGCCGCTGAGGAAATAATTTACGCCGAAATAGGTCATCAGCACCGATGCGAAGGCCAGGACGGAAGCAAGATTGAACAGCCACAGGTTATACCATTTCCGGATCAGGTGCAGATGGGTTACCAGGACGTAAACGATGATCGTCACCAGCGCCCAGGTTTCTTTCGGATCCCAGCCCCAGTAACGTCCCCACGATTCATTGGCCCAGACGGCTCCCATAAAGGTGCCGATGGTCATCAATATCAATCCGATGATTAATGCTATTTCATTGATCAGGCTCAATTCGCGGAGGGCGGGCGCATGAAGGGTTAATTTGGCTTTCCGGATCACGCTCATCAGCGCTAAATTGGTCAGGCCGATCAGGAAACTGATGCCGAAAAAGCCATAGGCGGCCATCAATATGGCGACATGGAACATGAGCCACGGGGATTTCAGGACGGGCGCCAGGGGATTGATCTGCGGATCCATCCAGTTGAGGCTCGATACGAAGAGGATGATGCCGGCAAAGAGGGTGGCTAACGCAAATGTGACCGGGCTGCGCCGCATAAACAGTAATCCGCCCAGGACGGTTGCCCATGCCACGTAGACCATCGTTTCATAGGAGTTGCTCCAGGGGGCATATCCGCCGATTCGCCAACGCATGCCCATCCCCAGCATGTGATAATGAAAGCAGAGCAGAACCCCGATGCCCAATAGCCGGATCGTCCACTTGAACCGGCGTTTGTTTTTGTAAAAGAGGAGGAATGAGAAAATCAATAAACATCCGCCCAAGGATAAATAACCGATTTTGCACCAGCGGAAAACGTCTAAACGGTTGTATTTTAATTCCAGGGCGATCTTTTCCGCATCCGCTCCGGCCTCTTTGCCGATGGCCTGTTGATAGGTTGAAATCGCATCCAGCAGTTCGTCGGCTTGGCTCCAGTCGCCGGACGTCATGGCTTCCTGTACTTCGCGCAGGTACCAGACGAATGTGTGTGATACGAACAGGGAATCCTGACCGTGGAAGCCGGATAAATCATCGCCCGGCGCATACCATTTCCCGTTCGGGGCGCCGGCTTTCGGATACAGGTTGATTAATTGTTCGTTTAATAATTGGTTGAAAATATTGATGCGTTCGTCTAATTTGATGACGTCTTTGTCGAATCCGTTGCGGGCGGACGGCATTTTTTGGTACGCTTCTTCCAGTTTGTCTTGCAATTTATAGGAATCGTCGTCATGAAAGGCTTCCATATAGGTGCATTGGCCGTGCGTCAGGTCAAAACAGTCGGCTACCTCGTCGTTCGGGCATATAATAAAAGGTACACGCATCCACATGTCGGGCATAACAAGCACACTGAGCAGGAACTGATCGGCATTGAGCCGGCCGAACTTTGTATCTTTATGTAATTTGCGTAAAAGTTCGGAGGCAAACGTGTTGACGGGAATGATACGCCCGTTGACGGATTGCATCGACAGGGCGCCGAACTTTTTTGCGTGCGCCGGGTCAATCGCATGTTGTTGTACGGCGTCGGTCAGGGACAGGGCGTCGGTTTCGGCATATATATAAGAAGAAAATAAAAACAGGCCGGCGAACAGAAACAGTTTGGACGGGTTTTTACGGGCGTTCAGCTGCCGGTAAAGGGTACGCAGGCGCCCGTTTTTCCCGATCAGGCACGCGATACATCCGGCCAACAGCATCAGATAGCCGGTGTAAGTCACATTTCGTCCGGCCACGTCTTTATTCACGGACAGAATGGTGCCCCGTTCGTCCGAATCGAAGGAGGCTTGATAGAAACGGTATCCTTTTACATCGAGCACATTGTTCATATAAACCGATTTGCGAAGCGTGACGCCGTCTACATGCACCAGCACGTCGCTTTCGTAGGACGAGGGACTCATAGAACCCGGATAACGTTTGAGCGTGAACTTCACAAGCTCCATCCGAAAAGGCAGCGTGTGTACCGAATGCCCGCGATTGGTGCGTATTTCCACCTGATTGCCGCTCTGTCCCTCCCTCAGATGAAGCGTCCCTTCCTGACTGAAGAGATGGGAAATAAAAGCGCCCAACAGAATCACCATGAATGCGATATGTACCATTAATAATCCCCATCGTTTGGATTTCAGCAACCGATGTTTGATTGCGACGGCGGCAAAATTGGCCGCCAACAGGGCTTGCAGCAGGAAAAACAGGGGGGAATAGTAGATGGCCGTTTTGGCAAACAGGGTGCCATAGGTTTTTTCGACAAACGTGGCGGCTGCCAGACCTGTGGCGTAAAGCGCCAAAAGGACGGCCATCGTTACATACGAAGATATTATTTTTTCAAATCGGATCATGCTGTTTCGTGTTCTTTTAAGTTGTTTGCGTGCAAAGTTATGCTTTTTTCCCGAAATTCAAAAATACAACAATTCAACGATTCAAAGAAACAATTCAACGATTCAATGAAATAATTCAACGATTCAATGATTCAAAAATTCAAAAATTCAATTATCGGTGTACATAATCCGATTATGTACGTACATAATTCAATTATTGGCGTACATATTTCAATTATGTACGTACATAATTCAATTATTGGTGTACATATTTCAATTATGTACGTACATAATTCAATTATTGGTGTACATATTTCGATTATGTACGTACATAATTCAATTATTGTTGTACATAATTCGATTATGTACGTACATAATTCAATTATTGTTGTACATATTTCGATTATGTACGTACATAATTCAATTATTGTTGTACATAATTCGATTATGTACGTACATAAATTATTTATAAATGACTGTAACGGGAGGAAGGAGCTTATTAATTAGAATTGAGAACCAATGATTTATATCCGTTTTCAGGCTATTCATCATTCTCAATTCTCAATTCTCAATTCTCAATTCTCAATTCTTGATTACTGCTTATCCCCTTGGATCAAGTGAAATGCCTGAAAGGCATTATTTTCATAACCGCAGGTCGCTGACCTGCGGATGAAAGACGGTACAACACCACTGCCTGAAAGGCAGGACTATCCGACATCTGAAATCCGGAGAAATTAAGCGTCCTGCCTTTCAGGCAGCTATACCCTTGTTACGATCACCGCAGGTCAA
>JAITPV010000228.1 GCA_031289275.1 Tannerella sp. | reverse complement strand
GCTTTTGTTCAATTATGCGTATCCGCTTCGATAAAACTTTTACTTTTGCAGGCAAACTGATATATTAATAAAAAAACAAATTTAAAGAAGATGAAAAAGACAGTATGTATGATGATTATGGCGGCGGGGATGTTTTACGGATGTGATACGCCCGCCGAAACGGAAACAATGAAATTGTGGTACACCGCCCCTGCCGAAAAATGGGTGGAAGCCTTGCCCGTAGGCAACGGTCGCTTGGGCGCAATGGTATTCGGCATACCGGCGCAGGAAAAAATCCAGTTGAATGAAGAAACCGTCTGGAGCGGTCAACCGAACAAAAACATCAATCCCGATGCCCGGGCGGCTATCCCGGAAATCCGCAAGTTGATGTTTGCAGGCAAATTCGCGGAAGCGCAAAACCTGGTAGACGAAAAAGTGATTCCCAAAACCAATCAGGGAATGGCCTACCAGCCGGTGGGCGATCTGAATCTTGCCTTTCCGGGACATGAACATCCCGGAACGTATACCCGTGAACTGGATATTTCGACGGCCATCGCCGCCACCCGTTATACGGTGGATGGCGTGGAGTATGTGCGCGAGACGTTCGCCGCCTTTACCGGACAGGTGATCGTGGTGCGCCTGACGGCTTCGCAAAAGGGGAAGATCAATTTTACGGCGTGGCTGTCCGGTCCGCAGAAATGTGAAACGGGCGCACAGAACGACGAACTGATACTGAAAGGCCTGGCCGGTGATCTGGAAGGTCTGGAAGGAAAAGTGAAATTCACGGCTCAGGTGAAGATCGTCCCCGAAAAGGGAACCTTGGCGGCGGATGCCGACCGGCTGACCGTTACCGGCGCCGACGCCGCGACGCTGTACATTTCTATGGCCAGCAACTTTGTCAATTATCACGATTTGAGCGGCGACCCCGACAAACGCGCCGGCGACTATCTGCAAACGGCCTTGCAGAAGGATTACAACCGGCTGCGTACGGAACATGTCGCTTATTACCGGAACTATTTCGACCGGGTGCAACTGGATTTGGGCGTGACCGATTCCATAAAGAAACCGACGGATGTGCGCGTCCTTGAATTTGCAAAAGCCAACGACCCGCAATTAGCCGCTCTTTATTTCCAATTCGGCCGTTACCTGCTGATTTCGTCCTCGCAGCCCGGATGCCAGCCGGCTACTCTGCAAGGCATCTGGAACGACCAGATGAATCCGTCGTGGGACAGTAAATATACGACCAATATCAATGCCGAAATGAACTACTGGCCGGCCGAAGTAACCAACCTGCCCGAACTGCATCAACCCTTTATCGACATGGTTAAGGATATATCGGTGACCGGTTCGGAAACGGCGGAAGTCATGTACGGCACGCGGGGATGGGTGTTGCATCACAATACGGACGTATGGCGGATCACCGGGCCGGTTGACTTTGCCGCTTCCGGCATGTGGATTACGGGCGAAGCGTGGGTGAGCGCACACCTGTGGGAACGTTACCTCTACTCCGGCGACAAGGCGTACCTGGCCGACGTATATCCGGTGATGAAAGGCGCCGCGCTGTTTCTGCTCGACTTCCTCACGGAAGAGCCTTCGAATCACTGGTTGGTCATAGCGCCGGGCAATTCGCCGGAAAACACGTTTCACTATGGCGATCATCAGGCAGCCACCAATACCTACGGCGTCACGATGGACAACCAGCTGGTTTTTGAACTGTTCTCCAACCTGATTTCGGCAACCGAAGCGCTGGGCATCGACGCCGCCTTTGCCGATACGCTGAAACAAACGCGCGACCGGCTGGCGCCGATGCATGTCGGACAGTACAGCCAGTTGCAGGAATGGCTTTTTGACTGGGACAATCCCGAAGATAAACACCGCCATGTGTCGCATCTTTACGGCTTGTATCCCGGATACCAGATTTCACCTTACCGCACGCCGGAACTGTTTGATGCCGCCCGGACGTCGTTGAATTACCGCGGCGACCCGGCGACCGGCTGGTCGATGGGTTGGAAAGTGTGCCTGTGGGCGCGTTTCATGGACGGAAACAGAGCCTATAAACTGATTACCGAGCAACTGAAACTGACGGATCATCCAATGACCGAATACCGTGGAGGCGGGACTTACGCCAACCTGTTCGATGCACATCCGCCCTTCCAGATCGACGGTAACTTCGGTTGCACGGCCGGTATTGCGGAGATGCTGATGCAGAGCCACGACGGCGCCATCCATATCCTGCCCGCCCTGCCGGACGCATGGCCTGTGGGGAAAGTCGGCGGGTTGCGTGCCCGTGGCGGTTTTTTGATAGAAGACATCGAATGGGAAAACGCGAAAATAAAGACCGTGAAAGTAAAATCGCTGTTGGGTGGCAATCTCCGGATTCGCACCGCCGATCCCCTGACACTGGACGGGACGGGCGATCTGCAACCGGCGCAGGGTGAAAATCCCAATTCGTTTTTCCGGGTAGTTGCTACGCCGTCTCCCATTGTCTCGCAGCAGGCGAAGCTCAATCCTCCCGCTGTCCGGCCGACACTCGTTTACGACGTGACTACGGAAGCCGGCAAGGAATATGTGTTTCATGGAGATGATTGAACGATGAAGAATCCGATTCAAATGATAAAGCAGTGTGTGGAGAAGGACGAACCCTTCTTCCTGCTGCGCGGGCAGGACGTTTGTGCCCTGCCCGCTATCAAAGCCTATTACGAAGCGGTGAAAGGGAAAGTGAAAGACCCGTATTTCATGGAAGAAATAGAGGAAATCATGAAAGATTTTCAGGCCTTTCTCGACGAACAGCAAACGCATATCCCGGACTGATCCGTTATGGCCGAAGATTGTTACAGGACGATCTCCGCCGTGTCCGAAGGCTCTTTTACGGAGAAACGGAGCCGCTTTCTTTCGTATGCCGTTCCGGTGCATACGGCGGAGGAGGTGAAGACGTGGGTAGACAAATATCGCAGGCAGTATTACGATGCGCGGCATGTCTGTTGGGCGTACATGTTAGGCGCCGAACAGACGGCGTATCGCACCAATGACGATGGCGAGCCGTCGTCGACGGCGGGAAAACCGATACTGGGACAAATCATTGCGCACGAACTGACCGATGTTTTAATCGTTGTCGTACGCTATTTCGGAGGGATCGAGTTGGGCACAAGCGGCCTGATTACGGCTTACCGCGCTGCCGCCGCCGCCGCCATAGAGGCTGCCGGAATAGAAGAACGTACGGTGGACGAAGAGGTGACGGTTGTGTTCGAATATCCGTTTTTAAACGGGGTCATGCGTGTGGTGAAGGAGATGCAACCGCAGATTCTTTCCCGGACGTTTGAATTGACCTGCGAAATGACGTTTCGCATACGCAAGGGCGAAGCCGGAACCTTTAAAAACCGTTTGTTGAAAGTAGAGAGTGTCTGTTTGAAATAAACAGGGTGAAGAATGGGGTTCGAACCCACGACCCTTGGAACCACAATCCAATGCTCTAACCTACTGAGCTATCCTCACCATGTTGTTAACGTTAAGAGAGCGATTCGGAAGCACATCTTATATCCCCGTATTTCTCTAAAACGGTGCAAAGATAGTGTTTTTTTTTATTCCGCAAATGCCGCGCCAAAAATCTTTTATTGGAAAATCGCTTTTTTCCCGGCCAGCAGCGTGTTCCGCATCAACGAGATGATCGTCATCGGCCCTACGCCTCCCGGTACGGGCGTGATATAACTGCATTTCGGAGCGACTTCATTGAAATTTACGTCGCCCGTGAGTTTATAACCGCTTTTCGTTACACTGCTCGGCAAGCGTGTCGTCCCGACGTCAATAATGACCGCTCCTTCCCTGACCATATCGGCTTTCAGAAATTCAGGCACGCCCAACGCGGCAATGATAATATCCGCGCTCCGGCACATGCTTTTCAGGTTTTCCGAACGGCTGTGACAGACCGTCACCGTGCAATCGCCCGGATAGCTTTTTTGCATCATCAGCATGGCCATAGGCTTGCCGACGATATTGCTGCGTCCCAGGATCACACAATGTTTTCCCTTGGTCGCAATCCCGTACCGTTTCAGCAATTCCAGTATGCCTGCGGGAGTGGCCGATTTGAAACAGGGCAATCCGAGAGACATCCGCCCCACATTGACCGGATGAAACCCGTCTACATCCTTGCGATAATCAATCGCCTCAATCACCTTTTGTTCGGAGATATGCGCCGGTAACGGCAACTGTACGATAAAGCCGTCTACATCCGCATCGTTGTTCAATGCGTCCACTTTGTGCAACAATTCTTCTTCCGTCACATCCTTTTCATAGCGGATCAACGTTGATTTAAACCCTATTTCCTCGCAATTCTTTACTTTGCCGGCTACATAGGTTTCGCTACCGCCGTCGTGTCCGACTAAAATGGCTGCCAGGTGTGGAATTTTACCTCCCGACTTTTTAATTTCCGCTACTTCGGCCGCCAATTCCATTTTGATTTGCGCCGCCACAGCCTTGCCGTCAATTAACTGATAGGATTGTCGTTCTTCCATATGTTATAATTCAAAGATTTCATTTTCAATTTTCAATTCTTTCATCTCCTGAACATCGGGAGATTCCGGCTGCCGGGCTTCATCGTGGTCATCGTGCGCATCAATTTGCGTGTATCGTCAAACTGCTTGATCAACTTATTCACATTCTGTACCGAAGTGCCGCTGCCGAGTGCAATCCGTTGGCGGCGCGAACCGTTCAGGATAGATGGATTCGACCGTTCGGCCGGAGTCATCGAATAGATAATCGCCTCAATGCTCTTGAAGGCATTATCGTCAATATCAATATCTTTCATGAGCTTGCCTACCCCCGGAATCATGGACGCCAAGTCTTTCAGGTTACCCATGCGTTTGATTTGCTGTATCTGGCTGATGAAGTCGTTGAAATCAAACTGGTTCTTCGCAATTTTTTTCTGCAGGCGCTTGGCTTCTTCCGCGTTGTATTGTTCCTGAGCGCGTTCTACCAGCGAAACGACGTCGCCCATGCCCAGAATACGATCGGCCATGCGTTCGGGATGAAACACATCCAGATCATCCATTTTTTCGCCGGTTCCGACATATTTAATCGGCTTATCGACCACCGTGCGGATCGAAAGCGCCGCACCGCCGCGGGTATCACCGTCCAGCTTGGTCAGTACGACCCCGTTAAAGTCAAGGCGTTCGTTAAATTCTTTGGCCGTATTGACGGCGTCCTGTCCGGTCATGGAATCTACCACAAACAAGATTTCGTCCGGTTGAATGGCCTTTTTAATGGCGGCAATCTCCTGCATCATCTGCTCATCTACCGCCAAACGTCCGGCCGTATCAATAATGACCAAGTCATGTCCGTTTTTCTTTGCCTCCACAATGGCATGTTGCGCTATCGCTACCGGATTTTTATTGTCCGCTTCGGAATACACCGGCACGCCAATCTGTTTGCCCAACACGTGCAACTGCTCTATTGCAGCCGGTCGGTATACGTCGCAAGCAACTAACAGCGGCTTCTTTCCTTTTTTGTTTTTCAGCAGGTTGGCCAATTTGCCGGCAAAGGTAGTCTTACCCGAACCTTGCAATCCGGACATCAGGATGACGGCCGGAGCGCCTTTCAGTTGTATCTCGGTAGCCGTACCTCCCATCAATTTGGCCAGCTCGTCGTGTACGATTTTGATAATTAGCTGTCCCGGCTTAACGGCGGCCAGCACATTTTGCCCCAGCGCATTTTCTTTAACCGTGTCGGTAAACTGTTTCGCCACCTTATAATTCACATCGGCATCCAACAATGCCCGGCGAATATCTTTCAGCGTTTCCGCTACATTTATCTCCGTAATTTTGCCTTCACCTCTTAATAGTTTGAAGGAACGTTCTAATCTATCACTTAAATTATCAAACATATATCTTTTCCCTTTTTGGATTGGGGGGCAAAAATACGAAAAATCCGACTAAACTTGGGCTATTGTGAATCTTTTTTAGCAAAAACACACGGAATCCCTTCCGCTCCGACCTTCCGGTTTCATCTCCGGGCAGGAATTTTTTCAAGGATATGCTTAATGATACTGTGCGGCGAAAAGGTAACGGAAAGTTAATTCTGCGTTTCATGTTATAAAACACATCTTTTTGTTTTTGTCAAACCGTAGAACCGGGTATCTTTGCCGGAAATTACATAAAAGGTTGAAATCATAATTATATTACATCAAATCAAATTTCATTATGAAGTACATTGGAGTTTTTATTACAGCATTATTTCTTTCCGTCCCGGTTGTCGCCCAAAATTATCCCTATGACGGGCTGGATAACAATATGGGGAATCTCTATCGTTTGTCAAATGCGCAAACTCGTTCCATCAGTGCGGAGAATTTTTCAGGCGCGAAAGGCAAGGGCGGCATGGCCGACCTGAAAGACAAAGAACTGCGAAATGCAGCTAACGCATCGAATGCCGCCCGCGATCTGGGACAGGGCTGGAAAGTCAATCCGTATATCGTGATCAACGCCGGCGAAACGATAACGCTTGCCGAAATCGACGGGCCGGGCGCGATCCAGCATATGTGGATGACGCCTTCCGGTAATTGGCGTTTTTCGATTCTCCGGATTTATTGGGATGACGAAAAAGCGCCTTCGGTAGAATGTCCGTTAGGAGACTTTTTCGGTATGGGATGGGGCGTCTATGCGCCGTTGACGTCGCTGGCCGTTTGCGTGAATCCGGGGCGTGCGTTTAATTGCTATTGGACAATGCCTTTCCGCAAAAAATGCAAAATCACCCTCGAAAACATCCACGACAAAGATGCCACGGTTTTATACTATCAAGTTGATTATACGTTGACTTCCGTTCCCGAAGATGCGGCCTATTTCCATGCACAGTGGAGACGCAGCAATCCCAATAGCACGTCGGATTACACCATCGTCGACAATATCAAGGGAAAAGGTCATTACGTCGGCGTATATCTGGCTTGGGGAGTACATAATAACGGATGGTGGGGCGAAGGCGAAATCAAATTCTTCATGGATGGAGATTCCAAATTCCCAACAATTTGCGGCACCGGAACGGAGGATTATTTTTGCGGATCCCACAATTTTGACCGTGAAGGACAATACAAGGAATTTTGTACGCCATACAGCGGATTGGTTCAAGTGATCCGTCCGGACGGCACTTACCAATCGCAACAGCGTTTCGGGCTTTATCGCTGGCACATTACCGATCCTGTCCGTTTTGAAAAGGATCTGCGGGTCACGATTCAAGATTTGGGCTGGAGACAAGGCGGTCGTTATCTGCCTCAAAAATCGGATATTGCATCGGTCTGCTTCTGGTATCAGACCGAACCGCATCAGACCTTTCCGAAACTTCCGGCATGGCAAGAACTGGAAGTGAATTAGGAGTTACTTTTTTTTATTACCTTCGCGTGTTTTTTACAGACAAGAAAATATGAAAACAAAACATACGCCGGTAGATTACCGGGCTGTACGGCAATCGATAGCCGGTTATGGTTTGCAGAACTTTGGAAAAGCAACCATTCGCGAAGTAGTAGCCATCTCCCACCAGCTGGAAGAAGAAACCGGCACGGAATTTATCCACATGGAAATGGGCGTGCCCGGCCTGAAGCCGGCACAGGTGGGCGTGGAGGCCGAAATCCGTGCCTTACAAAACGGGATTGCCGCCGTTTATCCCAACATCAACGGTTTGCCGGCGCTGAAAAACGAAGCCTCCCGCTTTGTGAAAGCATTCATTCAGGTGGATGTGGCGCCGGAAGGCTGTGTGCCGGTAAGCGGTTCCATGCAGGGCACGTACGCCTCTTTCCTGACTTGCGGACAGTGTGACGCCGGAAAAGATACCATCCTGTTCATCGATCCCGGATTTCCGGTGCAGAAGCAACAGATTACGGTGATGGGCTATCGGTATGCCTCATTCGATGTCTACGAATATCGCGGAGAGAAGTTGCGTACGAAATTGGAAACCTGCCTTTCGCAAGGCCGCATTGCCGCAATAGTCTATTCCAATCCGAACAATCCGGCCTGGATTTGTTTGACGGACGGCGAACTGAAGATCATCGGCGAAACGGCGACCCGCTACGATACCGTTGTGATCGAAGACCTGGCTTATTTCGCCATGGATTTCCGGAAAAAAGGATTGGGCACGCCTTTTCAACCGCCTTATCAGGCAAGTGTTGCCCGTTATACGGATCATTACATCCTGCAAATTTCCGGTTCGAAGGCCTTCAGTTATGCCGGTCAACGCATCGGCGTGACGGTGATCTCCGACAAGCTGTATCACCGGGCTTATCCGGGTTTGACACAGCGTTATGGCGGCGGCACATTTGGGACAGTCTACATCCACCGCGTACTGTACGCCCTGTCGTCGGGAACCGCCCATTCGGCGCAATACGCCCTGGCCGCCATGTTTAAGGCCGCTTCGGACGGGACGTTCGATTTTGTGAGCGAAATCCGGGCCTACGGAGACCGTGCCGCCCAACTGAAACGCATTTTCACCCGTCACGGATTCAAGATTGTCTATGACCAGGATTTGGACGAACCCATCGCCGACGGTTTCTATTTCACCATCGCCTGGCCGGGCATGACCGGCGACGAGCTGATGGAAGAACTGATCTATTACGGCGTCAGCGCCATTTCGCTAAGCACGACCGGCAGCCGGCAGCAAGGCCTGCGGGCATGTACATCCTTTATCAAACCGCACCAGTATGAGTTGCTCGACAAACGCCTGCAATGCTTTGAAGAGAATCACCGCGAAAGAGATGCAACCCAGTAAAAAGCCATGAGCCGAGACGAAGATATTTTCAAGATCAGACATAATGACCGGGCGCCCGAAAAAGGAACGATCCTGATTGCAGAACCGTTCATGCGGCATGTTTTTTTTCAACGCGCCGTGGTGTTGCTGGTCGAACATGGCGCAAAGGGTTCGATGGGCTTCATTCTGAACAAACGGACGGATGTATTGCTCAACGACTTTTTTACCGAATTGGAAAATGTACCGGACATCCCGATTTTTCTGGGCGGGCCGGTACATCCCAATCAACTGTATTTTATTCATTCCCTGGAACAGGATATCTTTCCATGCGGAATGAAAATTAATGAACAGCTCTATTTGGACGGAAACTTTGAGGAACTGAAAAGTTATCTTTCGCGAGGAAATCCGACGGAAGGGAAAGTGAAATTCTTCCTGGGTTATTCCGGTTGGGAGAGCAGCCAGTTGGACGATGAAATCAGCGCTGATTCATGGTTAGTCAGCCGTTCGTCGCACAAAAGCATCTTGCTGGCCGACAATGATTCGTATTGGAATCGTACCGTCGAACGCTTAGGCCCCCCATACAGCGCCTGGACTAAATTCCCGAAAAATCCGGAAATGAATTAACCGGATGGATGCTATTCTGAAATTTATAATTACCTTTGGGGCAAAAAATGAGAAATATCTGTTTAATAACGAAATGAAGGCTGGTCGACGGGACAGGAAATTTTTGTCTTTTCCTGGGATGGAAAACCGTTGAAACGGTATCTGTTAGCGCAACCCATTTATTGTTTCACTATTGATGAAGCCCGGCAGACCGTCTATGCGTACTCTCCGGAAACCGAAGAATTAATAAAGGGGAATTTATGACATATATAATATTGATAATTATGAATACAAACAAATTAATTACGAGGATGCGCCTCGTGGGAACGATTTTGGCTGTCGCGCTGTCGATGGCACTTGTTTCGTCGTGTGATAACAAAAGCGAGGTAGCCGATACTTCCGAAAACGACACGTCGGCTCTTGAAGGACAGGAAACCGTCCGGTTGATTGCAATGGCCACCGAAAAGACTTACCTGAAGCAGAACGCAGGGGCGTTGAATGTGCAAACGGCCGGAAACGCCGTCAATACCCGCACCAGCGTAGTGGCAGGTATCAGCTACCGGATTGACCATGTGCGGATTTCCAACGTCGTGCACTTTGAGACTTCCGCCGTGCCGATTCCGTTTATCCGGGAAGTTTGCGGCGATGTCAAAGAGATTTACGTGACCGTATTCGGATTCAGTTTCATCGGTGACGACGGGGAAAGCAGCGCTGAAAGCAGCGAAGTAATGATTATTTTCAAGGGCGACAAAGATTATTACGGCTGCCTTGTGAACGGCGAAGGTTCCGGGAAATCGGAATTTAGCTCGCATAAACGCCTGATGAAAAACCTGATCGATAAAGAGTTTTTCGGTACGATCTATCAATTCGTTGTTGAATCGAACAGTGACGGCGATTTCCTTACATGGACAAGCGCACCGATTCTTGAAAACATCCCGAAGGAGGTGTACGATTTGGTTGTCGGTCTGAATAACAGGAATGAAATCAGCGCCGACGATGTGTATTTCGTGGATGAATTAACGGAGTAAACATCACCTCCAATCGACTTTACAAAAAAAACTGTTTTAATTCAAAAGAATGACGATGAAAAAGATATTATTGATTCTCGGTATCGGATGGCTGTTTTCCGGCTATGGAACGGCGCAAACGAAAAATGTGGATATTGACAATGTATGGTTTACATACTCGTACCGGGCGCTGCCCACACAGCCTCGTGACCCGGTTTACTTCCGTTACGCCGTCCGTATTCAGGCCGGCAAGATAGCGAGAAGTAACATTTTAGCAGGCGCCGTCGCGGATGCGCTGTTTATCACAGGACAGGTCAAAACCGGAATGGCGGAAGAGGCGCAAATGCTGCTGGAGATAACCCTGGGAGACATCCTTCTCAAAAGCAGCGACATCAAGGAACGCAAACAGGAAGTGAAGGACAAGGAAGGCAAGGTCACCACGAATTATTTCTACAAGGTGGAGGTGAATTATTCCTTTGAATCCTCCTACCGTATTCTTGCCGGCGAGGAAACGCTGTCGAAAGGCACTCCCTTTGTGCGTGCCTTCAATATTCAGTATGTTTCGGAAGAATACGGCACCCGGAAGGGAGCGACGGACTACTGGAACAACAACAAGGCCGTCCTTGTGGCCGGCTTTTATCAGACACATGCGCTGAAAACGGCGCACGATGCTTCCGCTTTTGCTTCCTCGCACTTCGGATTTCCCGCGATAAAAAACGCGCGACAGGTCATCAAGAACATGGACGAGAAGAAGCATAACGAGAATATCGCCTTCCGCGCCGCCGTCGCCTCGCTGAGGGACGCATTGCAGGACATGACCCCGGAGCAGGCGATGGATCGGACGAAAGTCGATGAACTGGCGGACTATTTCAAGCGTATTCCGGAAAAATACGCCGATCCGAATCACAAGGCGGATGTCCGGCTGCGATATGCGGCGTACTTCAACCTCTGTACGATCTACTTCTTCGCCGACGAACCCGAAA
>JAITPV010000206.1 GCA_031289275.1 Tannerella sp. | reverse complement strand
GCGGAGTATTGCCCACAGGTCTTCTATTCCTAATAATACGGCTACAATGGAATGCAGTATGCCTGTCGCCAAAAGAAAAATCCCACTGTATTTCCAAAATCTTACTGTTTTCATCTTTTTAATCTCCTTTTTTTTGTGTCCCTTTCGGGGACGGGTTATATTTGTTTTAAAATTCACTTTCTATTCTCAAAGCATCAAATTCCGCTATTTGTCGGAACAAAGGTAATCATTTATTCTGAACCCGGTGTACGCCGGAACGGTTGATCCATGAAGCTAAAATATTACCGAAAGATACGGATTGAAATATCCTATTTCACAGTGTCGTCTAAACAAATTAACCCGAATACCCGACAGAGGGTATTTTGTACATAACCACATATCATGTATCTTTGTCCCATTAATTAAAACAGTTTCATATGGGACATTCATCCACCTTTATCAGCCCGCAACCGGGGCAAGACTTGTTTGGCAGGTCTAAACTCAACTTTTTTTGTATAATGGCCGGCGTATTGCCGCTTGCGGCGTGCCAGCCGGAAAAGGCGCCGAAGCCGTTGAACATAATCCATATCATGACCGACGACCACTCCTTTCAGACCATCAGCGCCTACGGGCATCCGATTTCCCGGTTGGCGCCGACCCCGCATATCGACCGGCTGGCATCGGAAGGCGTCCTTTTTCGCCGGGCGTTTGTCGAAAACTCGTTGTCCACCCCCAGCCGGGCATGCCTGATGACCGGACTGTACAGTCACCGGAACGGGCAACGGACGTTGGGCAAAGGCATCGACACGACGAAAGTCTTTGTCTCCGAACTTCTGCGCGAACAGGGCTACCAAACGGGAGTCGTCGGCAAGTGGCACATGCAATGCGAACCGAAAGGCTTCGACTTCTACTGCGTCTTGCAGGAGCAGGGCGAATACTATAACCCTGAATTTAAAACCAAAGAATCCGGCGGACGTTATCTTCGCGAAGAAGGCTATGCGACATCCCTGATCACAGACCATGCCATTGAGTTTCTCGAAAGCCGCGACCGCAGTAAACCCTTCAGCCTGTTTGTGCATCATAAGGCGCCACATCGCAACTGGATGCCCGAAAGCAAATACCTGAATTTGTATGAAGACGTTGAATTTCCGTATCCCGAAACCTATCTTGACGATTACAGTACCCGCTGTGCGGCTGCCGCCTCGCAGGAAATGACCATTGCCCGGGACATGACCCTGATTTACGACCTGAAGATGAACGAGCCGGTCGGCGACCGGAACCTGTTGAGCGAATGGGGAAGCGATGCCGCCCAATGGCAGAAACAACTCGACGGCTGGAACAAGTCTCTCGACCGCCTGACGCCGGCGCAACGCACCGCATGGGATGAGGCTTATGCGGAGAGAAACAAACGCTTTGTCGACAGTAAACTTACGGGAGAGCGTTTGGTGGACTGGAAATATCAGCAGTACCTGAAGGATTATCTCCGGTGCATCAAGACGGTTGACGATGAGGTAGGCCGCCTGATTCATTATCTCGAAGAAAATGACCTGCTCGAAAATACCGTCATTGTCTATACCTCCGACCAGGGCTTTTACATGGGCGAACACGGCTGGTTCGACAAACGGTTCATGTATGAGGAGTCGCTCCGTACGCCGCTTATCATCCGTTATCCGGGCGAACAGGCCTTGCGTGGCATCGAAAGCGCCGCCCTGGTGCAAAACATTGACTATGCTCCGACGTATCTGAATATCGCCGGCCTGGCCCGGCCGGAAGCCCTGACCGGCGCATCCCTGTTGCCCTTGCTCGACGGCTCCACGCCCGACGGCTGGAGGCAAGACCTCTATTATCATTATTACGATTACCCCGCCATTCATCAGGTCAGGCGTCATGACGGCGTACGGGACAACCGCTACAAGCTGATCCATTTTTATGGCGAAGGCTTCGGCAAGGACAAAGGCAGCACGATAGATTGCAACGAACTGTATGATCTGGAAAACGACCCCCATGAGTTGAACAACCTCTATGGCCGGGAAGAAGTGCGCGACGTAAGCGAACGTTTACAAAAGCGACTGGAGGCATACCGCACCGCGTTGAACGTGGACGAATATTAAATTGAAAGGAGAACTGTAAATGAAAACGATTTCGCTCAAAGTATACGGAATGAGTTGTGCGGTATGCGCGTCGCACGTGACAAAAACACTTGAAAAGGGTGGCGCCGAAGAGGTACGGGTTAATTTTGCGACAGGAGATGTGTCGTTCCGGATAGACGAAAAGATCGAAAAAAAACTGCCGCGTCTCTATCATGCCATCGAAAAACTGGGATATTCCGTTGCCCTTGCGGATGCGCCGCCGAGGCCGGAGCCTTTCTACAAAACCTTGTGGTTCCGGCTCGTTTTTTGCGCCTGCCTCACCGCTCCCTTGCTGCTGCACATGGTTTGGCCGGATTCCGTCTGGGCGGCTCCCCGCGTGCAGTTTCTGCTATCCCTGCCCGTCTATCTGACGGGACTGGTCTCTTTTGGGAAACAGGCCGTGCGTTCGCTGCTCAACCGGATGCCGGATATGAACGTGCTGATCCTGCTGGGCGCTTCGGCCGCTTATGTGTACAGTCTGACCGGATGGCTGTCCGATGCCGCCCACGCACATCATTACCTGTTTTTTGAATCCTCCGCATCCATTATTACACTGATTCTGCTGGGGAATTATATAGAAGAAAAGGTGGTGAAGAAGATGTCTTCGTCGATAGCCGGTTTGATCGAGTTGCAACGGACAACCGCCAAAAAGCTGCTTATGGACGGAGCCACCGAGACCGTCGTGACCGTCGAGAATACCCAGCTGCAACTCAACGACCGGGTATTGATCAATTCGGGAGACAAGGCGCCGGTGGATGGCGAGATTGAGTGGGGCGAAGCGTCCGTAAACGAATCCATGCTGACCGGCGAAAGCGATTGGGTACATAAACGTGCAGGCGATCCGTTGACCGGCGGCACGATTCTCGAATCCGGTTCCGTAAAAATGCGCGTTACGGCTGTCGGCAAAGACACGGCGCTGTCGCATATCATCGAACTGGTGAAGCAGGCACAGAACGAAAAAACGGTCATGCAGAAACTGGCCGACCGTATCAGCGCGGTTTTTGTGCCGGTCGTCTTACTGATTGCGCTCCTGACCTTCGGCGTCTGGTATTGGCTCGTGGACGCTCCCTTTGTCCGGGCGTTGATGTACGGCATTTCGGTGGTAGTCATTGCCTGTCCCTGCGCGATGGGTCTGGCTACGCCGCTGGCGTTGATGGTCGGAATGGGACGGGCGGCGAGAAACGGCATCCTCATCAAAGGGGTGCAGGCGCTGGAAGCCTGTACGAAAATCAAACTGGTGGCGTTCGACAAAACAGGGACGCTCACCACCGGCGTACCGACCATCTGCGCCTTCGGTTCTCTGGAAGACAACGACGAGGAGCTGAAATCCATTGCCGTCTCGTTGGAAAAATATTCTTCCCATCCCATCGCCAACGGCATCACGAAGGCTTGGAAAGAGGCCGTGCCGCTCGAAATAACAGACGTAAAGGAAATCCGGGGAAAAGGGATCTACGGCATCACCCAAGCCGGCGGAACGGAAGTTTTCATCGGCGCCTTTCATGCGTTGGAACAACCGCCGAACACGCCGGAACATTCCTTATATGTTACCCGTGACGGGAAACTGATCGGTTGGCTGGATTTGCAGGAAGAGATACGTCCGGAGGCCCCGGAAGTCATTGCCCGGTTGAAACAGCTACACATTCGTCCGGTGATGATCAGCGGCGACCGGAAGGCCAAATGTGAAATCGTAGCCCGGCAGTTGGGCATAGAACAAATCCATGCCGGCTGCACGCCGGAGCAGAAGCCCGAACTGCTGAAAACGTTGATGCGTACGGCGCCCGTGGCTATGGTGGGCGACGGCATCAACGACGCGCCGGCATTGGCCACTTCGCATCTCGGCATCTCCCTGAGCGGAGCTACGCAGATCGCCATGCAACAGGCCGATATTTTGCTGTTGAATGAAAACCTGAGCCGTCTGCCTCTGGCGTTAAGCCTCGGCAAACAGACCTTTATCACCATCCGCGAAAACCTGTTCTGGGCGTTTTTCTACAACGTGATAGCCATACCTGTGGCGGCAGCCGGTTTGCTGACGCCCACGATAGCGGCGGCTTCAATGGCGCTGTCCGATTTGTTTCTGCTGGCCAATACCATGCGATTGAAAGCCAAAAAAGTGATCTGAAAGGGAGGCAACGCTTCTCTTCCGGATGTCCGGTGAGTTGTTCGCCGAAGGTATAGTTTACTATTCCCTCTTTTTCAACCTTTCTTCCACGGAAGAAAACGTCAGCGACGATTTTTCAGACTTTCTACATTTATAGAAAATGCCATCGACGGTTTTTCAACCTTTCTATATTTATAGAAAACGCCCTAAGTACATGACAAAAAATCAAAGACATTAAAATCGAGTTTGGTAAAAGGATTAAGCAATGCAGCGGCAATAGTTTGTAATCCATATTTAAACAGGCTTTTAGCTCTGTGTCCGTGTTTTTTAATTTTTATCTTTTTAATGTTTTCGTGGACGTAAATTCCAACAACATACGCCCATGCGAAAGCAACCATAACGAGCGAAAAAAGTTACGGAATCATCCCTTTTGGGCTTGACCAACCACCACACCCATAAAAAATAATTTTGTACATATAAATATTGAAAAAGAAAAAGAAATGATTATATTTATAAAAGAAAAGCTGCCTACTATTATTCAACAGCATTTCTCCACAAAACCTATTTTCGTTTCGGTAGCCTTCTACAGTAGGATGAAATATACTGTAAT
>JAITPV010000130.1 GCA_031289275.1 Tannerella sp. | reverse complement strand
CAGGCTTGCCCGTTCGTGTAGAAAACACTAACTTTGCAGCTAAATATACCGGCAAAAATGATTGAAACAGACGAATTATTGACGATAAAGGAAGCCAGCGAATGGGCGACGAATCATGTCGGCAGGAACGTTACGCCGGCCAACATCTCCTATCTCGTCCAGTACGGAAGGGTAAGGAAGATTGACGAAAACGGTTCGACGTTCATCTCCCGAAACGATTTGAACGATTATTACCAATCCTTTAACTCGCGCGAAACGAATTTCAAGGAGCGGCTGGGCGATGACCTGAACTGGGCGCTGTCGTTCGACCAGTACAAGGAAGCGGAAACGACGAAACACGTGCACCGGCTGCATCCGTACAAAGGGAAATTTATCCCGCAACTTGTGGAGTATTTCCTGGACAGTCATACGGACAAATTCAAAACCGAAACTTATTTTCAACCGGGTGATATTGTTCTCGACCCGTTTTCGGGCAGCGGCACAACAATGGTGCAGGCCTGCGAACTCGGAATGAACGCCGTCGGAATCGACATTTCCGCGTTCAATGCCTTAATCGGAAACTGCAAGGTGACGAAACCGGACATTTTTGACGTTCAGGTGGAAATCAACCGGATTACACGGGCGTTGAAAGAATTTATTTTCAACTCGCACGCCCTGGAATTTGAGGAAGCGCTGTTGCAGGAACTCAACAAATTCAACAACCGGTATTTTCCTGTCCCCGATTACAAGTACCGGCTGCGGCAGGGCGAGATTGACGAAGCCCGGTACGGTGCGGAAAAGGAAAAGGAATTTCTGCCGATATACCGGAATCTCGTCACGCAGTACAACATCAAACTGCGCCAGGACAAGGCAGACAGTTTTCTCGACAAATGGTATTCGCAACACGTCAGAGACGAGATAGAATTTGTATTCGGCCAAATCCGAAAGGTTGAACATGCGAGCACAAAAAAGATGATCTGTGTCATCCTGAGCCGTACGATCCGCAGTTGCAGGGCAACAACCCATGCCGACCTTGCCACGCTTTTAGAGCCGGTGACGACAACGTACTATTGTGCAAAACACGGGAAGATGTGCAAACCGCTGTTCTCCATTCTCAAATGGTGGGAAAGCTATTCGAAAGATACGGTCGCACGCCTCGTCCAGTTCGACAGGCTAAGAACACGGACATTCCAGTACTGCCTGACGGGAGACAGCCGTACGGTTGATATTTTCGCAGAACTTGAACACAAAAATGCCGCCTTTGCAGAAATGGCCGGCAAGCAAAAGATAAAAGGCATCTTTTCGTCGCCTCCATACGTCGGACTGATCGACTATCACGAACAACATGCCTATGCGTACGACCTGTTCGGATTTGAACGCAAGGACGAACTGGAAATCGGGCCGCTCTACAGGGGACAGGGCAAAGATGCAAAACAAAGTTATGTCCAGGGCATTTCGGATGTCTTGAACAACTGCAAAAAATATTTTGCGGATGATTACAATGTGTTTTTGGTAGCAAACGACAAGTACAACATGTACCCGACCATTGCCGAAAATGCCGGAATGAAAATCGTCAACCAGTTCAAACGCCCGGTGCTGAACCGGACGGAAAAAGATAAAACAGCTTATTCGGAAACTATATTTTATATAAAGGAGAAGTGATTATGGATGATAATCTTAATGTGCAAATTGATGACTATCGTGTTTTTTGTCAATATGGAGAGTTAGAATACTCATTTGATGAAGATACTGCAATTGTTAATGAAATAAGTGTTTATGCTAAACGATCAGGGATAGGGACTATGCTTGTAGAAGAATTTGAGAAATTAGCTTGTAATGAAAGTTGCCGTAATGTAATAGTTCCGGCGTCACTATCATCTGAAGCTCTTTCTTTCTGGAAAAGTTTAGGATATAAACCCATGACTGTGTATGATAAGAGAAAAATGAATAGAATTATCCGTTCTGATAGCTACCCTAAATGGAATGATTCTCAAGGAGTAATAGAACTACAAAAACAATTATCATAATTATGGCGCTATCTAATAACATCAAAGAAAAAATATCTATCGAAGTGATCAAGACTTTGGTAACACGATTTGAAAGCTTTCCCGAAGATGCATCAAATAATCGGAATGCACCTTTTCATGAGATCTTTTTGAAAGCATTTTCCGATAAATTGGAAGGAAAGGTTTCGGATACACCCTTCTTCATAAGTTTAAGCAGTTGGTTACAGGGTCTGAATACAACATTGGGGCAAACCTTTTTTGAAAACGTAGCTCATTACTTGTGCAATGGCGAAAAGCGGGAATACACTTCCAAGAAGTTGGGAAACCTTCCAATTAGCCACGCACAAAGAGAGCATGTCAGCAATATTATTGCGAATCTTAGCAACTCTATCAATCTGCCTGACTTGCAGGATGAAAATGCCCGGCTGTTTCAAGCCTCCGATACGCCGTTGATAAATGCGCTGGATTTTTCAGCCGATGTATTTTTTGAAAACGGGGAAGCCATTTTTGCCATCGAATTGAAATCCGTCAAACCCAATTCCGGTGAAATGAGGGGCGAAAAGCAAAAAATACTGGAAGGCAAGGCTGCGCTATACAGACATTTTCCCGGTAAACGGATTTTCTTTTATATCGGCTTCCCCTTCGACCCAACGGTTAATCCGGCAAACGAACCTGTAACAGGTTATAATAAATCCCGGTTTCTCGGCTCCATTATCAACATGAACAAGTATTTTGACCCGGAGGAAACGCTTGTGGCAAGCGAACTTTGGGATTTCCTGTCCGGACAGCGCCATACGATGGAAGAAATACTTGAAATAATCAATATCATTTCCACAACCGCGTTCCTGGATAAATTTCAGTTACTTGCCGATAATTCCAAAAGAATGACGCCTGCATACATCGCCCAGTTGCAGGAATGGAATCTGTTTTCGGAAAAAGAACTGATTGAAAACAGCAGCCTGATAACACAAAGAATAGCCGGAAATAATCTTTTAAAAAGGACTTATGACAAAATGGCTTTTGACGGTAAAGGAAATTATAATTGGGACAGATACCATCATCTTAATCGGAACGCAGATGACATGGATTTACGCAGATTTTAAAACAGGCGGAAACGGCTATTCATTCGGCGTGATCCCCTCCGTCAAGAATGAACGTGCGGGCAGAAATAGCCATCGTACATTAGACGTTGCATCCCGTACGGGATGCGAGAGGGTTGGCGGAACGGTCTTTCTGCCGGACTGTAATCCCCGATGGAACCCCGCTCCATAAGAGTGTATCTCATCGGGCGATGAGATACACTCTTACGGATTTACAAGAATATATGATTTGCAGAGGGTCGGGGATTCCGAACTTCAGCGTGTTATTGTTTCACGCTTAACGGTTCGTTGAACCGAATCGAACGTGGGTTCTTCAGGAGATTGCTTGGGGTGTCCTGCGTGATGATTTCCAGCAGATACGAGCCGTAGTCAAGCTGTGGGATGATGATAATCACTTCCGAAGGGTTGTTGACGATGATGTCCGACGGATCGACTTTCACAATTGAATAATAACACATTGATTACAAGAATCAGCTGCAAAGGTACAACCGCCCGCGGTCATAAAAACTCGTCAAAAGCGCTGAGTTTGGTGTGTCATTTGCCGTTTTCTCCATTGAGATACAATAAAAGTCCGCCCATCCAACAGGCTGATCGTGTCGGATTCATTATTTTTTCACATAGTCGAGCGGCAAGTTGTTATAAGTGCGTGCCAGCACGGCGATATTCAATTCATCTCCTTTCAGGCTGTCAATGGAATGGGATAGATAATAGTCTATGGGCGGCATGAGGGAGCCGGCAACCGGTTTCGTGAAACCATAAAGACTGACGCCCTGTTTCATGGCGGCGGGTACAATTTCGACCGGATTCTGTCCATTCCAGTTGGCAAGGCAGGTAATCAACCGGGTATGCGCGCCGACTAATTTGTACATGGCTTCCGTTGTTGCGGCGTCGCCGGATTCGTTCATCAGCCAGTCTATCTCTTTAAGCAGGTCATTCCCTTCATATTCCTTGCTATTCACTTCGTAGGCGGTGAGCCAGATGATGCAATCGGATTTGGCGTGTTTGGCTGTTTCCCTGATCCGCTTCCAGGCGCGGCCTATCGCTTTGCGGCGGAAGGCAAGTTCATTTTCGGACGTGACCTGTTCTTTTCCCGGGAAATCTTCGCCCATCAGTTCAACGTACATTTCCTGCTCACAGGGCAACCATCTGAAAGGCGGGAGCGGGTCGCGTCCTCCTCCGGGATTATATAACCAGTCCAGCATAATCCCGTCGATATCCGTTTTCCGGATCGCATCGTCGATGGATGCGCACAAATAGTCCAGATACGTTGCGGTCAGCGGAATCTGCTGTCCGTCCATCTGATAGCATAAGTCAGGATGGTCTTCTTCCCATTTATTATTCGCGCTTACGCAAAAATAACCGATGACCTTCATGTCTCGCTTTCGCGCCAACCGAACCTGTTCGGTCAGGAAATCATATTTCAAACCGGGTTGTTCCGGCACGAGACCGTCTTTATACCAGGCATATCCGTTGCATGAGACGGCAAACGACTGAATCACATTGCAACCCAGTGCGGCATACCAGTTCACATGGTCTTCCGGATTTGCATCCGCCCACAATCCCGGCCGCGCAAAACCGTGAGCGCCGCCCTCTCCCCAGTTAAAATCAATATCATACGCCTTGATCAGGGATTCGTCGGTTGCTTTCGGGGCAGGTTTACAAGCTCCACAAAGCCCAACCACAAACAAACATAAAACGATAAAATTCTTTTCCATTATTTCATTGTATTTTAAATATCCACAAAATTAGGCCGAATCCATGACTTGCACAAGTTTTGGCAGACAATTTTTTTACAACGCCACTTTTATCGCATGGAATCAAAGGGCGGCTTTTATCTGTCTGACAGCGGTGAGTAAGGGAGGAATATTGTTACGCAGGACATCGAAAACTTTATCTGCATCCACTTCAAAATAGTGATGAGCAATAATATCGCGCATTCCCATAATCTTTCGCCATGATATAGCTGGATATTTTGTCAACAATGTTTTATTGCTGTGTTTGTCGAGATTTTTCACTTCTTCTCCAATCACAAGAAGTTTCATACAGATACCATCTAATATAAGAACACCCGTTGCCGAACTCAATAATTCATTTACATTTTCGATATGCCTTGTACCTTCGATAAGCGTTTGAATAGTTTCTTCGATATGTTGTAATATATCTATTACCAATTCCTTGTCATACATAGATAATATCTTTTTTTATTCGTTGCATAAATTCCGGTCTGAGATATTTATGTTTGTGCACAAGGTCTACATTGACGCCGAGTAAATCCTGAAGATCCAATAAAAGTCCGCCCATATCCAACAGGCTGATCGTGTCGGATTCGATGTACACATCCACATCACTGTTTTCTGTTTGTTCGCCGCGGGCTACCGACCCGAAGATGCCAAGTCGTTCAATGTTATATTCCGCAGCATGTTCTTGCTTAAACCGACGCAGTAAACGAATGTATTCCGATCTTGTTTCTTTACTCTTTTCCATTATTTCAGTGCATTTTAAACATCCACAAAATTAGGCCGAATCCATGACTTGCACAAGTTTTGGCGGACAAATTTTTTCATATCTCAAATTTTATCGCATGGAATAAAAGGGCGGACATTTCAAATTATCGTCGATTCATACCGTTCTCCCAAGTTTCTGACCGGGGAAAAAACACAAAAAAGGGGCGTTTAGACTAAATATGTAGCTACGAACGTACAAAAAACAAGCCCTGTTTGCGTTAATATGAAAGGGAATGCACCCTCTAAAAGCATCTGTTTTGCCATATTCAAAAATTACGCCTATCTTTATCCCGTTGAACTAAACCATTTATGCAATGTACCGGAGGTATTTATTTATATGTATAGCTTTTTTGGTGATCAATCTCTGTTTTTCATGTGCCACACGACGGCATGGAACGGCATCTTCCGCTCCGAAAATGACAAAAGTCCTCTCTTTCCGGTTAGGAATGCGTGTGACATCGAAGGATAATATAGCGCTGTACGATTTGATTTCGAACTGGATAGGTACGCCCTACCGTTGGGGACAAAGTTCCAGGAAGGGAACCGACTGTTCCGGATTTGTCTCTGTGATCTATAAGGAAATCTACGGCAAAAAGCTGGAACGTTCGTCGGCGGCCATATTGAAGGTTAATTGCCGGAAGGTCACCAATAAGAAAAATCTGCGCGAGGGCGATTTGGTCTTTTTCTACACAGGTAAATTTTCCCGGACGCCCTCTCATGTGGGCATTTATTTGAAAGACCGGAAATTTGCTCATGCCAGCACGACCAAGGGAGTAACTATCAGCAGTCTGGATGAGCCATATTACGTTAAACGCTGGATAACGGGCGGTATAGTCAAATAGTTTTTTTCTTTCCGGCAAATGGTTTTATCCAAACTCTGCGTATCTTTGTCCATTGAATTTGAAATTATAACGATCGAAAAATGCTGACATTAAAAGTTATTACAGAAAATCAGGACGAAGTCATCCGCCGTTTGGCCAAAAAACACTTCGACGCGAAAGACCTTACGGACAAAATCATTGCATGGGATACGATCCGACGCACGACTCAATCCGTTTCGGACGCGAACCTGACCGAACTAAACCGTATTTCGAAGGAAATCGGGCGGTATATGAAAGAAGGTAAAACCGCAGAAGCGGAGGCGGCGAAAGCCCAAGTGGCCGAAATAAAAGAAAAAAACAAAGAGTTGGAGGCCACCAAAACCAATGCCGAAGCCGAAATACATGCACTTTTGGTTTTAATACCCAATCTACCTCATGAAACCGTGCCCGAAGGAAAGGGCGCGGAGGATAATGTCTGTGAAGAAACCGGCGGCACGGTGCCTGAACTTCCTGCCGACGCGCTTCCACACTGGGATTTAGCGAAAAAATATAATCTGATAGACTTTGAATTGGGCGTGAAAATTACGGGCGCCGGTTTTCCGGTCTATAAAGGATATGGGGCGCGCCTGCAACGCGCATTGATCAATTTCTTTCTGGATAACGCGCGTGAAGCCGGTTATCTGGAGGTCGAACCGCCTTATCTGGTCAATGCCGATTCCGGTTACGGAACAGGTCAATTACCCGATAAGGAAGGGCAAATGTACCGTGCCGACGCCGACGATCTTTTCCTGATTCCGACGGCAGAAGTCCCGGTAACAAATATCTATCGTGATGTGATTCTGAACGAATCGGAACTGCCGGTGAGAAATACCGCCTATTCGGCCTGTTTCCGTCGCGAAGCCGGTTCGTATGGAAAGGATGTGCGCGGACTGAACCGGTTGCATCAATTCAATAAAGTTGAAATCGTTTGTATCGACAAGCCGGAACATTCCTGTCAGTCGTTAGATGAAATGGTAGCCTATGTCCGTTCCTTGGTCGAAAAATTGGAATTACCCTGGCGAATCCTTCGCCTGTGTGGAGGCGATATTAGTTTCACCTCTGCGCTGACATTTGATTTTGAAGTATTTTCGGCTGCTCAGAAGCGGTGGCTGGAGATCAGTTCGGTATCCAATTTTGAAAGCTATCAGGCCAATCGTCTGAAATGTCGTTATCGTAACGAAAACAAGAAAATGCAACTTTGTCATACGCTGAATGGCAGTGCGCTGGCTCTGCCGCGTGTGGTGGCGGCCTTATTGGAAAATAATCAAACGCCGGACGGTATCCGCATACCGGAAGCCTTGATTCCTTATACGGGCTTTGACATGATCCGGTGATTTTTTGATGATTTATATGAAGAAATATGTGTTGGATTTGACGGTCGTGGAAAATACACGTCTTCATGCGAATTATTGCCTGCTGAAACTTACGGCAGATACGGCGCTGCCCGAAATGGTGCCGGGACAATTTGCGGAAGTACGGGTAGATGGTTCTCCGTCGACGTTTTTGCGCCGTCCGGTTTCGATTCATTATGTCGATAAGGCATTGAATGAACTGTGGTTGCTGCTTCAGCTGGTGGGAGAAGGGACGCGACGTTTGGCGGAATATCGTGCCGGCGAGACGATGAACCTGCTTTTGCCGCTTGGCAATGGTTTTTCCATTCCGCAGGCGTCCGTCCGGTCAAAATTACTGTTGGTGGGCGGTGGAGCAGGGGTTGCTCCGTTGCTTTATCTGGGTGATACGCTGAAACAGATCGGTTTTGAGCCGGAGTTTTTAGTAGGCGCCCGTTCCAAAGAGGATGTGATGCAGTGGGATAAATTTCGGCAAACGGGAACCGTTCATGTGACAACCGAAAACGGTTCTATGGGAGAAAAAGGCTTTGTAACAAATCATTCCATATGGCAAAACAAACGGTTTGATTATATCTACACATGTGGCCCGAAGCCCATGATGAGGGCGGTTGCCGAATATGCCGCGCAGACGGGTGCATCGTGCGAAGTGTCTCTCGAAAATACGATGGCATGTGGCATTGGCGTCTGCTTGTGCTGTGTGGAACAAACAAAAGACGGGCATGTATGTGTATGTACCGAAGGCCCGGTCTTCAATACGAATCAATTAACATGGCGGAATTAAAGATAAAAATAGGTGCTCTGACGTTGAAAAATCCGGTAATGACAGCCTCCGGGACGTTTGGATATGGCATTGAATATGCCGATTTCCTGGATATTTCACGTTTGGGAGGAATCATCGTGAAAGGTACGACCCTTGAATCACGCGAGGGAAACCCTTATCCGCGAATGGCCGAAACGCCCTCGGGCATGTTGAATGCCGTCGGCCTGCAAAATAAAGGCGCCGATTATTTCATCCGGAAAATCTATCCCGCCATCCGGGATATAGATACAAATCTGATTGTCAATGTCAGTGGTTCGTCGATTGAAACCTATGTGGCATGTGCGGAAAAAATAGCCTCTCTGGAACATATTCCGGCGATAGAATTGAATATCTCCTGTCCGAATGTGAAGCAAGGCGGAATGGCCTTCGGCGTGACTTGCCGGGGGGCGGCCGAAGTAGTTAACGCCGTGCGCAAGGTATATCCCAAGACATTGATCGTGAAATTATCTCCCAATGTGACGGACGTGACCGAAATAGCGCGTGCCGTCGAAGCCGAAGGCGCCGACGCCGTTTCGTTGATTAACACGTTGCTGGGCATGGCGATTGATGCGGAAAAACGAACACCCGTTTTGTCTACCGTCACCGGCGGATTGTCAGGCCCATGTATAAAACCTGTCGCATTGCGTATGGTATGGCAAACGTTTCAGGCCGTGAAAATTCCGGTGATCGGTCTGGGAGGCATTGCCGGATGGAAAGATGCCGTTGAGTTCATGCTGGCCGGCGCTGCCGCCATACAAATCGGCACCTGTAATTTTATTGACCCGGCGCTTTCCGTCAAAGTAATAGAAGGCATAAACGATTATTGCGACCGGCATGGTTTTGCTTCGGTAAGTGCATTGACCGGGGCGCTGGAAACAAAAACCGGAAAGTGACGCATGAAATATCCCGTGAAACGTAATGTATATAATGTATACGCATATTTTTTTCCTATGAAACGAACAGTACTGTTAGCTTGTATTTTTCCACTGTGCAGCCTTACTCAGGCTCAAAACATACCTGTCCCCGACGAAAATTTCAAAGCCTGTTTAGTCGAGCATTTTGATGTGGATGGCGATGGTGAAATTTCCCAAACAGAAGCCGAATCGGTAACTGCCATTGAATGTACGGATAAATCCCTTACCTCTCTGCTGGGAATTGAATATTTCACGTCGTTGAAAGAATTGCATTGCCAGAATAATCACCTGCAAACGCTGGATGTAAGCAAAAACCGGTGGCTGGAAGAACTCCTGTGTGATAATAATCAGTTGAAAAAATTGAATCTCAGCGGATGCGATGCGTTGGTTTTGCTGAATACCGGCATAAACCTGCTGGATACGCTGGATATAACTTCATGTACGGCGCTGCGGTGGTTGAATTGCGCCGAAAATCAGTTAACCTCCTTGGCGGTCAATCGGAATACGGCGTTGGAGAACCTGTTTTGTAATAATAACCTGCTGGATACGCTGGATGTGAGTTCCAATACGGCGTTGATGACTTTGTATTGCGGCCATAACCGATTGGATACGCTGGTACTGGAAAGAAATACGGCGTTGATGGATTTGGACTGCGGAAGTAACCGGTTGACCGCATTGGATGTTAGCCGGAATACGGTCTTGACGGATTTGGAATGTAGCATCAACCGGTTAAAAACGTTGGATGTCAGCCGGAATACGGCTCTTAAAAAACTATATTGTAATGTGATGCCTTCCCTGACTTCGGTTTACCTGATCAAAGGCGAATCGTATCAGCTTCTGAGTTACCGGGATGAAATGGTGGTTACTTATTTGGTGGATATATTGAATAATGTGGTGGAAATAAAAACGGTTGCCGAAACCGCACCGGAAGAGACGAAGGAAGTGATTTATGCAGAGAAACAGACGGCCGCGAAAACCTCCCGGACGGCGCGTGAAATGTATTATGATGAAGCCCGAAGATTAGCCGAAGCCCGGAAAGCCGAAGAGGCCAAAAGGATAGAGGAGGAGAAACGCCGGGAGGCCATACGTACTTATACCGGCATCATTCATGTGCCGGATTCGGCATTTCATACTTATTTGCTGGCGCAATTCGATACGGATCGAGACGACCGGATCTCCGGCGCGGAAGCCCGTGTCGTGAAAGAGATTCGATGCGAAAATCAGGATATTGCCACGCTTGAAGGGATCGAATACTTCACTTCACTGGAACGCCTGTCATGCAGTGGCAACCGGATTTTGACCCTGGATATGAGTTATCATCCGCTTCTGAAATCATTGGATTGTTCCCGGAATAAAATTCACAAACTGGATATTCTCCGGAATCCGGCCTTGATAGAACTGCAATGTTCGGAGAATAATTTGATCATGATAGATGTGAGTAATAATAAGGCGTTAACGGTCTTGAAATGTAATAGCGTCCGGCTGATTAAATTAGATGTAAGCAAGAATACGTTATTAACTGTTTTGCATTGTCATAACAACCATCTGACGGCATTGGACATCATGCAAAACCCGGATTTGGATACCTTGATTTGCAGTAAGAATAAGTTGAAAATGTTAGATATAGCCCGGAATAGCCGGCTGGTGCATCTGAACTGCGGCGCCAATCGGTTGAACGCCCTGGATGTCAGCCGCAATCAGGCATTGACGGCATTGATTTGCCCGGAGAATCTGCTAACAGCCATCAATATAAGTTCCAATGAGCAGCTGGAAAAGTTCGATTGCGGACGGAATCAATTAAGCCTGATAGATGTGAGCCGAAATCAGCGGCTGACGGAATTTTCGTGCCGTGGCAACCTGATTACCGATTTGGACGTGAGTAAAAATGCCGCATTGATGAGGCTGAATTGCTCGGAGAATCATTTGACAACCGTGGATTTGATGAAAAACAGGAAGCTGAAATTTATCGAATCCGCACCTATGTCTACCTTGAAAACGCTTTATTGTCCGCATGATAGCGTATATACCAAATTGGCATATCCGATTACGGCCAAAGTAAACTATCAATAAAAGGTAAATCGGTTCATACTCCCGAAATATTAGTTAAAACAGCAGGTTGTATTCGGCTGTTTGGAAGAAAATGTAGTAAATTTGCCGCGAATAAAATACGTTTTAGCGTCTTGGTGAAGACGCGGATTATTTTATACTCCTGAAAGTCAGGAGGGCCGGATACATAACAAATGTGAGATTTGACGCCGGCTAAGTTCTACTATAAAACAGACTGTATGCAAATTAAAACGTGTGTTCTCTTCGGGCTGACGGCAGTATTATTGTTTTTGTCTGCCGGCTCGGAAAAAGCAAGTTTCACGGAAGGTTTTCGACCGGGAAACAGGGCTTCGAGAATAGAGTATGGAGAAAGTAACCTCAGCGTTGACTTTTCCAACCGTACCGGACATTATACGTTGTTGAATTTTTGGGCGGCTTATGACGCCGTATCCCGTGTTCACAACATGCAATTATGGCGCAAAATAAGCGCTTTGGATTCAACCCGAATAACGTTGTTTTCGATTTCAATGGATGAAAATTTTTCCGTTTATGCGGAAACCCTGAAAGCGGATAAGTTGGACACTACAAACCAATTTTATGCCGGTCGGGAAAATAAATCGTCGCTGTACAAAAAGTACGGTTTAAAGGATGGATTTAAAAATTTCCTGATTGATGACAAGGGGGTGATTGTTGCGGCAAACGTCACTGCCGAAGAATTAAGCAACGTAAAATAAATAACCTGTCAAAGATTGTTTGCCGACTGTCCCATTCCCGCAGGGAATATCGCTCGGTAGAAACGCATCGCTCCCGCCTTACCCGGCATTCCGTCAGGAATGCATCCGTTATTACCGGTGGCATACCTGACGGCATGCCGGATGTGTAGACATATTCCTTTCTACCGAGCGGTAATCCCTGCGAGGTTCTCGAGTTTGAATTTACCTGTAACCAGAGATATAAACTTTAATTTTTTCATACTTCATTCATTTTAAACCGTTCATGTTTCATTCAAAAATGCCTTATTTCCATTTTTCCGTATTTCCATAATATCCCGTTTCGCCATTTGGGAATTTCCCCAAGCTGTTTTTCAGACATGAATTATCCTTCGGAAATTTTCCCAAAGCATTTTTCCGGCCGGAATTGTCCTTCGGGAATTTTCCCAAAGCATTTTTCCGGCTGGAATTGTCCTTCGGGAATTTTCCCAAAGCATTTTTCCGGTCGTAATTGTCCTTCGGGAATTTTCCCAAAGCATTTTTCCGGTCGGAATTATCCTTCGGGAATTTTCCCAAAGCATTTTTCCGGCCGTAATTGTCCTTCGGGAATTTTCCCAAAGCATTATGCTTTTTCTCAACACAACTGCCGTCACTGCGAGGTACGAAGCAGTCGCCAATACACCAAATCTATCAGCTGTATGGGCGATTGCTTCACTACGTTCGCAATGACGAGGTTGGGACGGATTCCGCCGTCCGTGCCTCTGTGCCTCCGTGATTGAAATTAATACTGAATAATGCATATAGCAACGTAAAATAAATAACCGGTCAAAGATTGTTTGCCGACTGTCCCATTTCCGCAGGGAATATCACTCGGTAGTAGAAACGCATCGCTCCCGCCTTACCCGGCATTCCGTCAGGAATGCATCCGTTATTACCGGTGGCATACCTGACGGCATGCCGGATTGTGCAGGCGTATTCCTTTCTACTTGATTATTTTTCATCCCTAAACACGTTTTTAACCGACTAACTATGGAATATAAAAAACAAACACGCCGATATTTATGACTATACTGAGCACGGGATGGTTTTGTGCATGAAACGCCGCAGGTGTTGCCTGTGAACAATCCCCCAATTCATACTTCATACTTCTACTTCATACTTCTCATGCAGGTGCACCCGGAGCGGAATCCGGTATACCGGAAAAGATTTACATCTAAAACAAATTTATTTATTTATCTTTGTGACGTCAAAAAATTACGAGTAATTGAAACAGTGAAATTTAAAATCAAATAGAACAATGAAAGCACTTAAATTTAGCGCATTATTTTGCACGTTGGTTATTTTGCTACAAGCCTGTCAAAAACAAGAACAGCCTGAGTGGCAGAGAAAATACAATCCGGAAGAAGTTCGTAAAATGTTTGCCGAACCGCCGATGTTTTATGCCCCGCACACGTTTTGGTTTTGGGACGACACCATCAAGGACGAGCATTTTGCCGCATCGATGATTGACGAGATGGCTCTACAGCGATTGAATCCGGGTTATGCACATCCCCGTTCGGGTTTCTACGGGCGTTCTATTTCCTCGCTTCCGCTTGAGCAATATCTGGAACAACCCTGGTTCAACAGTTTCGGAAATGCCTTGCAAAAAGCAAAAGACAATGGAATGACACTGGGCTTTTGCGATGAATACAACTGGCCAAGTGGTCATGCGGCCGGACGAGTGTTGGAACAGTCTCCGGATCTTGAAGCAAAATATCTTGATTGGAAGCGTTACGAAGTCAAGGGAAAATCTGCCGTTCGATATGAATCCGCCGACTTTGCCGTTGCCGGAAAATGGCTTGACAAAAAAATAGATGCTTCATCGTTGCAAATCATCGGCGAAGGGAAAAACATCGAATGGACAGCCCCCGAAGGCGATTGGGTGGTTTATACCTACGAAAAGAAACATCATCCGGGAGTCGATGGCGGCAAAGTGAATTATCTCGATCCGAAATTGATGGAAGTGTTTATCCCGCTTGTTCACGAACAGTATGAAAAACATTTCGGAGATGAAATGGGCAAATCCATTCCGGGCGTTTTTGTAGATAACGAAGGCGATTATGGTTGGAAGATGGCCTGGTCGGAATATCTGTCGCAACGATATAACGAACTGAAAAATCGCGATATCCGTTTATGGTTGCCCTTGCTGACAGAAAAAGACAGCGACGGCTTGTTTGCCAAAGCCCGTTACGATTGGTTTGATGTGGTTTCGGAAGTATATACCGAGTGTTATTTCGAACCATTGGTTAGCTGGTTGAAACAACGCAACATGTATTATATTTCGAATTTGTGGGAAGAATCATTACACTTGGAAACCGCAGCTGTGGGCGATTTGATGCGAACCACACGCGCTGTAACGATGCCCGGAACGGATTGTCTGCTTATGAAATCGCAGGATGTGCATGATTTCAAGGAAGTGCAATCTGTCGCTGAGTTTGAAGACCGCCCGTGTATGAGCGAAATCATGGGAGTGGCAGGATGGGAGCAAACGCCTGAAATGATGAAAATGACGATTAATTCCATTACTTCATTCGGGGTAAATCACGTTGTGCCGCACGGCATTTCTACCACTCGAAAAGTAGAAACCATTGTGTTTCCTGCCGATTGGTTTACCGAAAATCCGTATTGGCCGTATCTCCATTATTGGACTGATTTTTCAAGACGCGCGTCATTCGTCGCTCGCCAAAGTCAATTAGTCGCCGATGTACTTTTGATTAATCCGTTTGAAAGTGTTTGGGCACTCTCTGAAAATTGTTTTTCAGGTGAACCCTGGGATAAACGCGCCGTTGAAACCGATCAGGTTTATTCCGGAGCTATGAGCGAACTGAACAAAAATAATATTGATTTTTTGATTGCCGATAACTATTATCTGGATCGCGGCAGTATTGAATCTTCCGATAAAAGAGCAACGATAACCATCAATAATCATGAATTTTCAGCAATGGCGCTTCCTCCGGTTTGTGTGATTCCGCATACCTCGTTGGATAAAATCCTTGCATTTGCGAAAAAAGGCGGCGTTGTCATTCTGCTTGGCGAATTGCCTCAAGGTTCGACCGAGAACGGGATGAACGATCCGGCGATTGATAAAAAAACAGAGGAGTTGGTACAGATTCCAAGTGTGATTCGTCTGGCAGAGGACGAAAACAGGCTGGAAAAAATGATAACCGTCTTAAATGAAAAAGTTAAACCGCAAATACGCCTCGAAAACGCCGGAAGATTATACACCGCTCACCGGAAAATCGGCGTGACCGACATCTATTGGTTGGCAAACAATACGGATGAAACAAAAAATTTCACAGCATGGTTGCGCGACGGTGAAGGCGTAGCTGAAATATGGGACTGCGAAACAGGAGAAATCAGCTCCATACCTTCGGAAAAAGACAAGGGATATAACAAAGCAAGCTTGACATTGCATCCATATCAGGCTTACTGGCTTGCGTTTAATCCTAATGGAAAAAGTCAGAAAAAACAGGCGAAAGTCCAAACCGCTTCCAACGAAATTCTATTCGACGGCGCATGGACAGTTCGCTATACCGGACAGGATACAGTCTGTAAAGCAATAGCTAAAGCGCTTGTTTCGGGAGATAAAACCATTGATGAAGAAAAATTGAATCTGGACTACAATGATTCGGACTGGAAATACGTCAATCTTATCCAACAGCCGGAAAACAAGATGGAAACAACCGGTAATGTTTATTGGCGAATATCAATTCCGGTGGGAGCAAAGTCGATGATTCTCCCTGCCGGAATGACCGATACGGAAATCAGGTTGGATGGTAAAAAAACGCTTCTGAAAGATACGGTGATTGATTTGCCTGCCGGCGCCCGTTTGTTGTCATTTGTCAGCCCTGCCGGAAAACAGTCTGGCTGCGATTTTCCTTTGAAATTTATTGTCGGAGACAAAGAAAATTGCCCCTTACAATCGTGGTACACTTACGGATTAGAGCAATATACCGGCTATTTGGATTACGAAACTTCTGTGAAAACAGATAAAACGACCTCGCCTGTTTCTATTGATTTAGGTAATGTGAAATACATGGCTGAAGTTTTTGTCAACGATAAGTCTGTCGGCGCACGTCTGTGGCCACCTTTTGTATTCGATATTTCCAAAAAATTGAAACAGGGCGAAAACAAAATCAGAATTCGTGTCGGAAACTTGATGGTCGGCGATATGTGGCTCAAAAACAATATGGGACAACTCAATACCTGGGGCTGGCGGGGAGACCCTGACTTTGTGAAGTATGATGCGGGGATGCTTGGGCCGGTTAGAATTAGGAATTAGGCATATTTTAGCACGCAAATGACGCAGATCTATCAGATCTGCGTCATCTGCGTGCCGAACTTAGGCCTGTTTATAAAAAATCAGCAGAATACGGCTTTATCTAAAAAATATATTATCTTTGTTGCCTTATAAATACATATGATAATGAAAAGAGTAAAATTCACATTGTTTCTGATGTTTTTGGCAGGCGCCACGATGAGCGCATTTGCCCAAATTGAAAACCTTCCTGTCAGCGAAGGCAAGTATAAACCGACCGACGAATCCTTGAAGACGTACAAATATCCCGAATGGTTCAGGGATGCCAAGTTCGGGATTTGGGCGCATTGGGGGCCACAAGCGGTGCCCCGTCAAGGAGACTGGTATGCACGCGGAATGTACGAACGTGATTATTTCGATTGCAGTAAAAATGAATACCGAAAAGCCAATCATTATTATACCTATCACAAAGAACATTACGGTCATCCTTCCGAATTTGGTTATAAGGACATTATACCTTTATGGAAAGCCGAACGTTGGAATCCCGAAGAGTTGATGAAACTATACAAACGGGTTGGCGCTAAATATTTTGTCAGTATGGGAACTCACCACGATAATTTCTTTCTGTGGGATTCCAAACTCCATAAATGGAATTCCGTGAATATGGGACCGAAAAAAGATGTGGTGGGGCTTTGGCAAACAGCGGCTAAAAAAGAAGGTCTGTATTTCGGTGTATCCGAACATCTTGGTGCAAGCTATACCTGGTTTCAGTCCGCTCACCGTTCCGATCAATTAGGCGATAAGGCAGGCGTTCTTTACGACGGCAACAATCCCGAATATGAAGATTTATATCATGCACAAGCAGCTCCGGACGACAATGGTTGGTTAACAAAAAACCCTGTTTGGCAACGTCAATGGTACGAACGTATTCTGGAACTGTTGGATAATTATTCTCCCGATTTGTTGTATTCGGACAGCGGTCTGCCGTTCGATAATGAGGTAGGCAGAAGCATGATTGCACATTATTACAACAGCGCTTTAAAAGCGAAGAATAAAAACGGAGTGGTTTATACCTGTAAACAAGCTTCGGAAGGCCGTTGGGTACAAGACCGTGAACGCGGTGTAGCCGAAAATATCAGTGAATATCCATGGCAAACGGACACTTCGATTGGCGATTGGTACTACCGCACAGGACAAAAATACATGACCGGCCCGGAAGTCATCCAGATGTTGATCGACATTGTCAGTAAAAACGGTAATCTGCTGTTGAATATCGTTCAAACCCCCGAAGGCGATTTGGAAGACGATGTATTGGAAATACTGGAAAACATCGCTGTCTGGATGCAGGATAACGGAGAGGCTATTTACGGCACCCGGCCGTGGAAAGTTTACGGAGAAGGCCCGTCCGTTACCGGAACTCAGAAAAAAAGTGACTTCGGCGGATTAAAAGATGTGCGCACATATCAATCTGCCGATTTTCGTTTCACTGTGAAAGGTAAAACCTTGTATGCTTTTTGCATGGAAAAACCCACAGACGACATTCACATCAAATCGCTTGGTTTGAAAACGGCTACCGGACAAAAAGTTTCTTCCATAAAGATAGTGGGAAGTTCCGAAAAAATCCAATGGTCACAAACCGACGACGAGGTCATTATTCGGAAACCGGCTCAGTTGCCGGGATACAATACGGTTGTGTTTGCCGTTAAGTTGTAATTTTATCTCCCCGCATATTTCAGCACGCAGATGACGCAGATTGAATAGATTCACGCAGATATGGAAACAAAAATCTGCGGAAAATCCATCCGATCTGCGTTTATTTGCGTGCTGAATTTATGAGGTTTTCTCTCTTTGCTTCTTCTCAATAATCCCCTTTATCTGATCATTGATGCGGATATGTGGCAACGGACGTTCGCCGCTAAGGGTGATTTTCCCTATTTTATAGCGTTTATGGCCGTCGTGTTCACCGTAAGGAAGTTCGTAGAGCGGTGTACCGTCCTTTTTACCTACCGAAACAAAGAGGTCGAACTCGCCGGCCGGAGCGGCACGATAGAACTTTGCCGACTCGGGATCGCGTCCTTTGCCTCTCAACGCGGGCGCTACTCTGAAACGGGCCGTATGACTGATGAGGCCGGCCTTCTCCGGTTCGCCGACAGGCAATGTCTTTACGTTCATCGCGTCGTCCACCAGCACAGACACCAAACCGTCTTCTCCGTCCTTAATGGTGAAACAGGGAAAACCACCTTTGTAACATGGCGCTACGCCGGCATTCATCATTGAATACGAAATAAGTAATTCCGCTCCCAAATCCACGCTTTGTGGCCACGCAACCGACACCATTCGCAAACGGTAACCCAGACGGCGGTTGATACGATCAATAGCCGGACGTTCGGCATCCAGTATTTCCTGCGGCCACCCATGCGCCAGCATATGAGAGGCATGATAGGCCTCAACGGATTTCACCCATAGCTCGGAATCGAAGTTACCACGGGCAGATGTAAGACCATAATGCTCAAGTTCCAGAAAGACCGGAATCGTAGGCCAAAAGCGTTGTGCCAGCCAGTCATGCGCCCAGTTCTCAGGCGCCTTTGATACCAGGATGGAATCGTCGCGCAACCCGATCCCCTTTGACAGCGCATAATCGGCCACCGGCGTCGGATGGTTCACCGGTTGCCAGTAAACGCCATCGGCATCGTCGAGCACAAACAACTGTGTGTTCTTGAAGTGGCGCAGGTGAATGTCAATAATTCTCTTAACGCTCTCAAACCCCCACTTGTGTCCGTGCAATGGCGTAGTCATCACCGTGTGCATCTCACCCCACATGCCGAAATGCCCGACATCCACCGTTTCGACATTCGGGTTATTATCATAGCGTTCGGCCAGCGCTCGCACGAAGTTCTCTACCTTTTCCAAATACACAGGATCATCATAATCCGGTTCAATCACACTTCCGTTCCATACTTCGTAACCTTTGGCGCCCGCCTCAAATACCCAGTATGGCGTGGCCTGATAGATCCAGTTCTCGGTCGAAGTGATACGCAGGGATACCTTTTTACCCTTGTTTATCCAGCGTTGCGCCGGCGTATCGAGTATCTCCCAGTTAAATTGGCCTTCTTCAGGCTCGACAAACGACCAGGGCAACCGCAGATATACGGTGCTCAACCCCGGAAAGTTGTCCGCCGTATCGGACGGCGAAAGACGCGATCCGTAGATGGAAATCTCGCACGAATAGAACGGTGTTACGAATCCCATGCCGGGATTGATAAGCGCCTGCCCATTATCGGTCGGCGTAATTTTGCACATTCCATCGGACACAGATACTTTCGCTATTTCCGACTGGGGAGTGTGTCCCTTTTTAGGCTTTTCGGCTGCATCCAACCGTATAAAGGGTGACGCCGCAGCCCCGGCAGTCATCATCCCTGCTTGTTTAAGAAAGTTCTTGCGATTCATATTGTTATATTACTTGTTTTACCACATTCCATCAAATACTGTCCAAAGATAGTCGCCCGTTTTCCAGGCTGTTTCCAGGGCACGGGTACCACAGTCCCGACTGTAGCGAGTAAGAAGGTCAACGGCTTCGGCCTGTTTGTTGTCTTTCAGTAGCGAAAGGGCTTCGGTTTCGATTACAGGCTGGTTTTCAAACAGTGCGGATTGCATCTCATTCCAGACACTGTCAACGACCACGTGCATATCACCCCAGCGTTTAGCCGTAATGGTTCCCAGACGGTTGAAGCCCCACCAGGCGGCATCCCGACTGAATCCTGTCTCCCGTCCGCAGGTTTTATAGGCCGAAGGCAGGTCGGTAATGCTTCCGTAGAAGGGTACATAAACGGAAGAAGCCACATTGTCGAGCGCAAACCAGCACAGGCCGCCCACTTCATCGGGCAACCAGCTACGACATTGCAGGATAGTTGCGTATACCGTGAAATGTACGGCGATCGTACGTTCACCACGTGCACCCCAACCACCATTGATTTTAAGGAGTTTCATTTCATCCGCTTTCATAAAGGGATTGGCTACGGGCGAAATCTCAACTTTTTTACCATCGTTGGCCACTACTGTCAACGTTTTACGCAGATCAAAATCCGTTCCCTGATAATAATCCTTGAATACGCGCACCATGTCTTCCTTTTTCACCAACGAATCGGGCTTAACCGAAAAGGGATGGTTCTCACTGTTGGCGTCCGCATGTTGCGAGGGCGCCAACAGATTGAATACCCTCCATTCGCGTCGTCGGCAAGCTATGGAGGTGCGTGTGGAAGGTGCGTAGGCGTAGGCGAAACGGAAAACGTCCTTCTTTCTATCATACCATCCGTTTTGTTCGGCAACGGTAAACACATTGGATGAAACCATGAAATGATCTTTATCATTCAGGTCGATCTCCATGATACGGGAGGCATTGGCATTGACAGAGATATGGTCGTCGGGTACACGTTGTGCCGCCCATACGGCGCCTACTTTGCCTTTACCTGCACCCGTGATCTCGAAGTGCCATACTTCATTGCGGTCGGCAACGGTCAAACATTCACCGCCGTCGTTCCATCCGTATTTTTCCAACAGTTCACCGGCTGTACGGATAGCTTGACGCGCTGTTGAGCAACGTTCCAGCATCAACATGCACAGGCATCCGCAATCGATCAGTCCCATATCGGGTCTCAGTTCGGAGCGTCCCCCGAAGGTAGATTCACCGATGGCTAACTGTTTCTCGTTCATACAGGGATAGGCGGAATTGAAGAACCGGTACGTATGGGAAACTTCAGGGATTTGTCCGGTTTCCACATATTCATACCTGTCCATTTGACCCTTTTCGACCTTGGCAACTTGGCGTTTGTAAAGGGTTTTCATTGTTCCTCGGGGATGATCCTTAGCCGGAACAACGAGTATATTGGTTCGTGAACGGTGACTGTCATCTGTGTGTGAAGTCATCACGGAGCCGTCTGCGGAGGCGTTTTTGCCTACTGTTATGGAGGTACATTCCAAACCTTCTTCGGAAAAGTCTGGTTGTTGCCCGTACATGGTTGCTGATATAAAACAGCACAATATAAAGTATCTTGACATAAATATATAATTAAAAATCAGAACTGTTATTTCTCTCTCGAATCACCTGGGTATTTGCGTAAATAATACATCACTATTACAGAGTAAACCGTACATGCAATCGAAAGGGTAAGTATTGCAAAAAACAAATAAACAAGTACGGATACCCCACTTGGATGGTCATGTATGTATTGCGTCAAATCATCTCTGTTAATAAACTTCATCAGGTCTCTTTTGACAGTCATTAATATCATCACCGTAATAGCAACTATTATCGGGATATATCGCTTCATTTGGTTGGTTATTTTTTTATACATCGTACATATATCTATCTATTTTTATGCGGCAAAGATAATCATTCTATTTGAAATATAATATCAATAATAAAATAATTCTTTTCTTGAAAACAAGGCAATCTTTCTACTTTGCAGGATGAAGGTTATAGTTTTAAGCTGTTTATCTGTATATAATCCTTTATCTGCCGAGCTGATTTGCCAATTAAATCCTTAGAGATTTTCTCTTTTATCTCCCTAAAAGTTTTAACGGTGTCAAATTCCTTTTCTTTCGTTTTTTGTTTAGTCTTCATATCATATGAAATTTGTTTGTAAAGATACGAAATAGTTTTTTATATCGTCCTAATTAGTTGCGTTAATAATAGTATATATGATTATAATACAAACTTATTTCAATTTATCGACAAATTTCTTTGTGTTCTCAAACAAATACTGTATTTTTGCAAAATCAAATATCAGAAGTAAATAAAAAGAAATATACGGATGATAGTTAAAAAATATATACTTGACCGGGCAACTGATCTTAGTTAATCAATTAACTGACCCAGGTTAATCAATTAACCGACCCAGGTTAATCAATTAACCGATCCTGGTTAATCAATTAACCGATCCTGGTTAATCAATTAATCGACCTAAGTTAATCAATTAACCGACCCGGGTTAATCAATTAACTGATGCAGGTTAATCAATTAACCGAACTAAGTTAATCAATTAACCGACCCAGGTTAATCAATTAATTGACCCTGGTTAATCAATTAACCGGCCTCGGTAAGTCGGGCAAGTGATATATTACAAGAGGGTATTTGAAATTGGATTATTAATAATATAATATAATGACTATGTTATCACAGGATTGGATTAGAAAGAGTTACGAAGGATTGGAAGAACAGGCGATGAATACATTAAAGTATATTCAGTTACCATCAAACATGGAACGAATGGGGTTAACCGGTGCAGCTACATGGATTAACACGGTATTTGATCCACATGTCAAAATGTATTCATATGCCATAGCCGTCTGGAAGGATATAAGTCTACGTACGCCTTTAGTGATTAAGAACGTACAGCGTGAGAAGGCGAAGCTGATACCGGTATATCGTGAGATGTATTCCGGCTTCATTTGCAAGAACCCGTTGGTTACTTCTATCGACCGTGAGGCGATGGGTCTCCCGTCCCGGCATGACATGAAGCAGACACCTGCACCGGCTCCGACAAGCTACGTGCTGTCGGATGTCAAGCTCATCGGGCCGGGTGTTATCGAAATACATTACAAGGATCGTGACAGTGTACGTCGTGCCAAGCCCTCCGGTGTACGTGGCGCCGAGATACTGTGGACGGTAGGCGATGAACCTGTTGACAGTTGGGACGACCTGGTATGCAGCTCCGTCTGTACGGCATCACCGTTGCGTATGACCTTTCATAGCCGTCAACGCGGCAAGTTGCTCTGCTTCGCCGCCCGCTGGGAAAATACCCGCGGCGTAAAAGGACCACTTAACGAAGTGACTTCTGCCATCATCCCGTAACAGTAGCATTAAGAAACTGTCTGAACTGTGATTTTAATATGATTGAAATGATTATATATGATTAAAGAAGAATACAAGTATTCCGACCTTACGTCTAAGGTTATCGGATGCGCAATGACTGTTCACAAGGCATTGGGGAGTGGATTTTCAAGAAGTAATAAATGCTCTCCTTAAATTGTAAGGTACATGAACAACATCAGGCATATCCTGACGGACTGACAAGCACGAAGACGCTCCCGAACAGGATTATCTTATTTTTCCCGAATAAAGATGTTGATCGGCGTTCCGCTGAGATCCCAGTTTTTACGGATTTGGTTTTCAAGAAAACGTTTGTATGGCTCTTTAACCCACTGCGGCAGGTTGCAAAAAAACACAAACGAAGGAACCCGTCCCGCCGGCAACTGCGTGATGTATTTGATCTTGATATATTTTCCCTTCCAAGAGGGAGGCGGCGTTTTCTCAATGACCGGCAACATGACTTCGTTCAACTGAGCGGTCGGCACACGCTTGAGGCGGTTGTCATATACCAGTTTGGCTGTTTCCAGGACTTTCAGAATACGCTGTTTGGTCAATGCCGAAACAAACAAAATCGGAAAGTCGGTAAAGGGCGCCAACCGTTCCCGGATCGCATCGGTATAGTCGTTAATGAGCTGTTGGTTTTTATCTTCAATCAAATCCCATTTATTCACACAAACCACCAGTCCTTTCCGGTTCTTTTGGATGATGGAAAAGATATTCAAATCCTGGCTTTCAATACCTCGTGTGGCATCCAGCATGAGCACGCAGACATCCGCACCTTCTATCGCCCGGATGGAACGGATGACGGAATAATATTCCAGGTCTTCGTTCACTTTGCCCTTTTTACGGATACCGGCCGTGTCGACCAGATAAAAATCCAGTCCGAATTTGTCATATTTCGTATAAATGGAGTCGCGCGTAGTGCCGGCGATGTCGGTCACGATATGTCGTTCTTCGCCGATAAATGCGTTAACCAAGGATGACTTCCCGACATTCGGACGCCCGACAATAGCGATGCGCGGCAGTTCTTCTTCCGTTTCTTCGCTTTGCTTGCCCGCAAACAGGGAAACAATCTTATCCAACAAATCTCCGGTACAGGAGCCGTTGACTGCGGAAACACACATCGGATCACCCAGTCCCAGACTGTAAAACTCTGCGGACGAGGTATGCCATTCGTAGTTGTCGGCTTTGTTGGCCACGACGATCCGGGGCTTATGCGTACGACGCAAGATACTTGCCACCCCGTCGTCCAAGTCGGTCGCGCCGTTCGTCACATCCACCACAAACAGGATGACATCCGCTTCTTCAATAGCAATCTGTACCTGTTTGTTAATTTCTTCCTCAAACACGTCGTCCGAGTTTACCACCCATCCGCCGGTATCAATCAAGGAAAATTCCTGTCCGCACCAATCTACTTTTCCGTAGTGGCGGTCGCGCGTTGTACCCGCGTCTTCGTCTACGATGGCCTGACGTGTCTGCGTCAGGCGATTAAACAAGGTGGATTTTCCGACATTCGGCCTTCCGACAATAGCTACTACATTTCCCATAACCGTCATTTATAATTAAAAAATCAATCAATCTGATATCCGAAAGTCTTCAACAAGCTATCCCGGTTTCGCCAGTCTTTTTCGACTTTCACAAACATTTCCAGAAAAATTTTCTTTTCAAAGAAATGTTCCAAGTCTTTCCGTGCCATCGTGCCCACTTTCTTCAGCGCCTGCCCCTGATGACCGATGATAATCCCTTTCTGCGTTTCGCGTTCTACGATGATCACCGCTTTGATATGGATTTTGCCGGGCGCTTCATCGAACAGTTCAACAACAACTTCCGTTGCATAAGGTACTTCTTTTTGATAGTACAGCAGGATTTTTTCGCGGATCATTTCCGTCACAAAAAAACGCGCCGGGCGATCGGTCAACGCATCTTTCTCAAAATAGGGCGGCGAGTCCGGTAACCATTCGATGACCCGTTGTTTCACCACATCTATGTTGAACTTCGATAACGCGGAGATGGGTATGATCGCGGCATTGGGCAACAAGTTGCGCCACTGTGCCACCAACTGCTCCAACGTGAGCTGATCCGTCAGGTCAATCTTATTGATTAACAACAATACCGGACATTTTGATTGCCGTACCTTTTGCAGGAAGGCTTCGTTTTTATCCGTTTTTTCCACTACATCCGTCACGTAGAGCAATACGTCGGCATCGTCTAAGGCTGACTGTGAAAAATTCAGCATGGATTGCTGCAGTTTATAATTCGGCCGGAGCACGCCCGGCGTATCGGAATAGACAATTTGCATGTCTTCCGTATTGACGATACCGAGAATCCTGTGGCGCGTGGTCTGCGCTTTGGATGTGATAATGGAAATACGCTCCCCGACTAATTGATTCATCAGGGTGGATTTACCAACATTCGGATTGCCGATGATATTGACAAAACCGGACTTATGCTTTCGCTCCGTCATATCCCCATTTCACGTAATTCGCACCCCAAGTAAAACCGGCGCCAAAAGCCGCTAAAATCAAATTATCCCCTTTTTTTAACTGGTTTTCCCATTCCCATAAACAAAGCGGAATCGTTCCCGAACTGGTATTCCCGTATTTTTGAATATTAATCATGACCTTGCTCAGGTCAACATTCAACCGTCTGGCGGCAGCATCAATAATACGCATATTGGCCTGGTGGGGCACAATCCAGTGGATGTCGTTATTGGTCAAACCATTTCGTGCGACCAGTTCAACCGCCACATCTGCCATATCCGCGACGGCATGTTTGAACACGGCCTTTCCTTCCTGATAGACGCAATGTTCATTATTATCAACCGTTTCGTGTGAAGGCATCCGGGCGGATCCTCCGGCTTTCATGTGCAGGTATGGAAATCCCATCCCATCCGTCTTCAGGATGGTATCAATGACGCCGAATGGGTCGGTCGTCGCTTCCAGCAACACCGCTCCGCAACCGTCGCCGAACAGCGGACAAGTGCTGCGATCCGTATAATTGGTAATAGCCGTCATTTTATCACCGGCCACAAAGATGATGCGCCGGTAGCGTCCCGACCGGATAAAGTTGGATGCCGTTTCCAATCCGTACACAAACCCGGCGCAAGCGCCTTGCAAATCAAAAGAAAAAGCCTTTCTGCATCCGGTATGGTAAGCGATAATCGAAGAGGTGGGCGGGAAAGGATAATCTCCCGTCGAGGTAGCGCAAATCAAACCTTCGACTGATTCGGGATCAATTCCTGTCTTTTCAATCAACTGATTCACCGCACGAATGGCCATAAAGGACATACCGGCGCTTTTATCTTTTAATATCCGGCGTTCCTTGATACCCACCCGTGTTGTGATCCATTCGTCGGTTGTATCTACCATTTTCGAAATATCCTCATTGGTAAGTATATCCTCGGGGACATAACCTCCAATTCCCGTAATAACGGCATTTAATTTGTTCATTTCCGTAAAATTAAAGATAACCTTAATGAAAAAATCAAGGTTATCTTTTTTCCGTTTCTAAAATACGTTTCAGTGAAGTGATTCGCGTAAAGAAGCTTATACGGCAGCGTCTTTCTCTATTGCCAACTTACCTCTGTAATAACCACATTCGCTACATACGGTATGATAAACGTGCCATGCGCCGCAATTCGGGCATAGGGCTAATGTCGGAACAACTGCATGGTCGTGAGACCTTCTCTTGCCTGTTCTCGCTTTTCCTTGTCTTCTTTTAGGATGTGCCATAATTCTATCTTTTTTTAATTATATCTTCATATTAAATCTTTCAGCGCGTCCCAGCGTGGGTCCGGAGTTGACGTTTCAAGTTCGTCATTTACCGCCGGATCTTCGTTGTCCGTGTAATAACCCTCGTCGTCTTCATCTTTGTCCGCCGGTCTTGCCGAATGTTTTTTCAATTTCGACGTCATCGTCCTGTTGCATTTTCCGGGGACATGGACATGTTTCATTGGAACCGCCAATACCACAAATTCATATAGAAACCACGCCAGATTCAAGGCGCCTTCTTCTTCGGAGATAACCAATATCTCATCACTTTCTTCTGCATATTCTTTGCCGAATTTCACGATCAAACGGTTTTCTGTCTCGATGGTCTGTTCCATCTCGTCCAGACAACGGTCGCACGGAACATATACCATCCCGGTAAGACGAAATTCCATTTCGAAAGATGCCGTTTTCCGCGCTACATTCAAGGAAACATGAACCTTTCCTTTCTGTACTTCGGTATCGTCGATATCAATAAAAAACTTGTTATCTAACCGATATTCGTACTTACGAACCTCTGCCGGAGCCATATTTTTCAACTCCACGTGATATGCATCAAATTTTCCCAAAGCCTACTATATCAAAAAAGCGTCGCAAAGGTACGTTTTTTTTTATTCATAAGAAAAAATATTTCCGCTTATTTTGACAAGAGAGAGTATATCAGCGAATTAAAAAGTAAGAAACGGGTTGCTGCTATAATAACAGATATATAACTTTGCAAGCTATTAAATAGAGGGTAAAATCCATCATAGCAAGTAGGAAGCGCAACTTTCTACTATTTTCGTATCTAATAATCAAAAATAAAAGACTAACTTTGTGACTCATAATATAAGAATAACAAACAGACAATGAGTGACAATTTGGATTTGGAAAAGACGCTTTGGCAGGCAGCCGACAAACTCCGCAACAATATGGATGCTGCGGAATATAAACATGTTGTATTGGGATTGATTTTTTTGAAATATATTTCCGATGCTTTTGACGAGTTGTACAGCGAACTTGATGCAACAAAAAGCGAAACAGGCGCAGACCCGGAGGACAAGGACGAGTATACCGCCGAAAACGTATTTTACGTGCCGGCGTCTGCTCGCTGGAAACACCTGCAAGCCGGAGCCAAACTGCCTACCATCGGCAAATATATTGACGATGCGATGGACGCCATTGAAAAAGATAATCCGGCATTAAAAGGCGTTTTGCCAAAAGATTATGCGCGTCCGGCGTTGGACAAACAACGTCTTGGCGAACTTATCGACCTGATAGGCTCTATTTCACTCAGCAAGAACGGCAACGGGAAAGGAAAAGATATGTTGGGCTTTGTTTTTGAATATTTTCTCGGACAGTTTGCCGATGCCGAAGGAAAAAAAGGCGGACAATTTTATACTCCGCAAAGTATTGTAAAACTGCTGGTTGAAATGTTGTCGCCC
>JAITPV010000183.1 GCA_031289275.1 Tannerella sp. | reverse complement strand
GGCGCACAGCCGAGTTATCATCTTAACGATATAACTCTCAGCCATTGGGACGGTTACTGGTTCGGGAAACGCGAAATGTGGGGAGATGTGTTGCCTCATCACTGGAGCGCGGGCGCCGGGCTGGATTATGCTTTGTACGCCCAATGTACGGGCGACGTTTCTTATCAGCGCAAAGCTGAAAATATTGTCCGTAACAACCTGTGCGCGTTTTTCGAGGATGGCAGAGCGTCCTGTGCATACCTATATCCCTACAAGGTGAATGGCGTAAAAGCGCAATTCTACGACCCGTATGCCAATGACCAGGATTGGGCGCTGTCGTATTATTTGAGGGTCAATGAATCGGGTAAAGATTTTTAATGAAAGTGATGTTTATCAAATTAATAACTAACAAAAAGAAATTATGAACAGAAGGAATTTTATTAACAAAGGCCTCGCCATAACGGCTGCCTTCGGATTGAAAGAGGTCTTACTGACCGGAACAGCGGAAGCCAAACCGATAGTCCGCAAAAACAGGATCGGAATCCAGTTGTACAGCATCAAGGATTCGCTGCCAAACGACTTTCGAGGCAGTTTGCAAAAACTTGCAGATATTGGATACACACGTGTGGAAGCTTACGGTTTTGACAGCCGGTTATTTCTGGGGAAAAGCCTCAAAGAGGTGCAAAACGTACTCGACGGTATGGGGATGCAACTGTCGGGAACTCATTGTGGAACAGGGCTGCTTCCTGCGGATACCCAAGCTGAAGAATGGGATTACTGGCGGAGAAGCATCGGGGAAATGCAGGCTGCCGGAGGGCGGCATCTGGTACAGTCGTTTCTTCCGGCCGCAAAGACGGTGGATGAGTTGAAACGGGTAGCCGAGCAATATAACAAAATTGGTGATTTGTGTAAACGCGGCGGAGTCAAATTCGGATACCACAATCATCATGCAGAATTTAAGGTAGTTGAAGGCGAAGTGATATTGGATGTGTTGCTGCAAAATACTGATCCCAAATTAGTATTTTTTCAGTTGGATTTGGGGCACGCGGTAAACGGTGGTGGCGATATATTATCCTGTCTTCAAAAATATCCCAAACGATTTCTCAGTTGGCACGCCTCCGATTTCAAGAAGGGGCAAGGCTACACGGAAGTCGGAAAAGGCGACGTGCCCTACGACGAACTGTTCAAACTGGCAAAATCGTATGGCTTGGAAGATTTGACCGTAGAACAGGAAACCGATGGAGATGTGTATGCTTCCTGCAAAATAGACTATGATTATCTGGCTAAATATTCCTGGACGAAAGTCGGAAAATAAATATGACAAACCGGCGGGATATTTTAAACCAGTCTTCTATGGTAGTCGCCGGAGGCTTATTGGGAACAGGCATATTATCAACATATGCCTGCGCCCAAAATGAGATTGCATTGAGCATTGATGCCGGCGTGGCAAGCGAAATGAAACGCTTGAAATGAAAACATATTTTATAAGGATAGATAAGGATAAGCGAAGCAAAGCAGGAGGGAAACCGAAAATGCGCATTCATGTTTATTGACATGATGACAGAAAACACTCGTTGGGTTTATTTATGTGTGATATGCGTTATTTGTTTAAAAAGTTATTATCTTTATACGTTCTTCAATGCCATTGTCAAACAAAAATAATAGTATGAAACGAGCGAAAACGAACAGTAAATAAATAATTAAATATAAATAGAATAAATGATACGCAAAACATTGCTTATATACGCTTTATATTTCATCGGATTATCCTGTTACGGACAAACGAAGGAAAGCGTTATCCCATCGTCCGTAGTTAAGGAATATGCGGAACGGTTCAATCAAACTGATGATGAGCTTTTTGTCCAACTTTTTCCTGACAGTGAAGCGGCCGGATTTCTCGAAAAGAATATTCCGCGTTTTGAATGTCCCGATAAGGAATTGGAAGAAATTTATTATTTCCGGTGGTGGACATTCCGTAAACATATCAAACAAACTCCTGACGGATATATTATTACCGAGTTCCTGCCGGACGTTCCCTGGTCGGGAAAATATAACGGAATCAGTTGTCCCGCCATGCACCATTACAACGAAGGGCGATGGCTGCACAACCGCGAATACCTTGACAGTTATGCCCATTACTGGCTGCGTGGCGGAGGAAGCCTCAGAAGTTACAGTTTCCCGATTGCTCACGCATTGTATAACTATTACTTAGTTACGAATGACGATTCGCTTATCAAAGAGTTTCTGCCTGATTTGATTAAGAACTTCGAAGCGTGGGAAAAAGAACGCTACGATGCACAAAAAGGCTTGTTTTGGCAAGATGACGGAAAAGACGGAATGGAAGTATCCATTTGCGGAAAAGAAACCGCTGAAGGATACCGTGTAACGATTAATTCCTACATGATTGCAGAAGCGAAAACCATTGCCGCCATTGCCAAACGGTTCGGGAATCCCGCAGGAGAGGTTTTTGAAAAGAAAGCCGAAGCGTTACAGGCGAACATGTTGAAATCCTTGTGGGATAAAGAAGCTCTGTTTTTTAAAGTGATTCCAAGGAAAGACGGCGCCGGTCTGTGCGACGCCCGTGAATTGCATGGTTACACGCCTTGGTGCTTCAATCTCGCCGGAAAAGAATACGCCGCGGCATGGAAATTCCTGATGAATCCGGAACATTTTTATGCTCCTTACGGCCCGACAACCGCCGAACAATGTCACGCCGGATTTGCGATTTCGTACGAAGGACACGAATGTCAATGGAACGGACCGTCATGGCCTTTTGCTACTTCCGTCACGCTCACCGGATTGGCTAATCTGCTCAATAATCAGAAACAAGACGTTATATCCAAAAAAGATTATTTCGATTTGCTGAAAATCTATGCCAAAAGCCATCATCTGACCAAAGAAGACGGTACGGTTGTGCCGTGGATAGACGAAAACCTGAATCCGTTCACCGGCGACTGGATTGCGCGTACCCGTCTGAAAACATGGAAAGACGGAACATGGTCGAAGGAAAAAGGCGGCGTAGAACGCGGAAAGGACTACAATCATTCGACATTCTGCGATTTGGTGATTACCGGATTGGTCGGTCTCCGTCCGCAGGAAGGGAATAAATTGACAGTCAATCCGCTTGTGCCCGATACCTGGGATTATTTCTGTATAGACAGCCTCGTTTATAAAGGTCGCAAATTAACCGTTTTGTACGACAAAGACGGAAACAAATACAAAAAGGGAAAAGGGCTGATGCTATTTGTAGATGGGAAATTGAAAGAGAAAAGAAATGCGTTGGGAAGTATTCATGTAAACCTGTTTTAAAATTGAGGGGGCAACGCGCTCACGCGATAATAATGATTAGTTGTTAGTCAAATATAGGCTAACAACTTAAAATATCGTCGTTATTCACTGGAAAAGTTATATCTTTGCGAAAAACATTTGAGAAGTCATGAAACAGTTACCCATAGGAACCCAGTCATTTGAAATCCTGCGCAGCAATAATTTCTTGTATGTGGACAAAACGCAGGATATATATCGGTTGGTTACCGGCAACAGGATTATATTTCTTTCCCGTCCGCGCCGTTTCGGAAAATCGCTATTAATAAGTACTATGGACGCGCTTTTCAAAGGCAATAAACCGTTGTTCGAAGGGCTTTGGATTTACGACAAATGGGATTGGACGCAGACCTGTCCGGTACTTAGAATAGACTGGACGGATATTAAACATGCCACAAAAGAGGAAATGGAATTGGATATGTCTGATTTCATCAAGCACATAGCGACTAATTACGGCCTTACGCTTACCCGTCGTTTTGCGTCCAGTCTGTTCGGAGAATTGATTGAACAACTGCATCGGAAAACAGGGCAAAAGGTGGTTATATTGATTGATGAATACGACGCCCCAATATTGGATACGATGGGTACGCCGGAAATGGAGCCTATTCAAGAGTTTCTTCAGGACTTTTACAAGCGGTTGAAGTCCAATGATGAACACCTGAAACTCATTTTCCTGACCGGCGTGTCGAAGTTTGCCAAACTTTCGATATTCTCAACGCTGAACAATCCGAACGACATTACGATGGACGAGAAATATGCTGCGATATGCGGCTACACCCAGGAAGAACTGGAAAGCAGTTTTGCGGATCGTATTGACGATTTAATCAAACATACGGGCATGACGCGGGAAGAATTGCTGTCGGCCGTTCGTTACTGGTACAACGGCTACACCTGGGATGGGGAAACGTCTGTTTACAACCCGTTTTCCACGTTGTTGTTGTTTGACAAGCGGGAAATATCCAATTACTGGTTTACCAGCGGAACGCCGAAGTTTCTGATGGAACAACTCAAACGGCGTAACGAGATTAAACTGGTACTCGAACCGTTTGTCGCCGATCCGGAGATATTTGACAGTTTCGATCCCAACAACATTGATAATATATCATTGCTGTTTCAGACCGGCTATCTGACGGTGAAAGAGAAAATGAAAACCTTCATCACCCCCAAATACATGCTTGCCTTACCCAATCAGGAAGTACGCCAATCCCTGATGAAATATCTGCTGAGCGCTTACAGCTATTATCCTCTGTCACGGATATCTTTGCTGGCAGAGCATATGTCCGAACAACTTACCGCGCGTGACGCGGAAGGCTTTGCTCAAAGCATCCGTATCATGCTGCAAAACATACCGTTCATGCTGCAAATCGGAAACGAGAAATACTATCATTCACTGTTCCTGTCATGGATGTACACACTGGGCTTTAAAGTCGAAGGCGAGATCATGACCGGCATCGGATGTATTGACGCCGTACTGGAACAGCCGGATGTTATCGTTGTCTCCGAACTGAAATATCACGCCAAAAAGAAAATAAAAACCCTTTTACACGAAGCAAAGAAGCAGATATACGACCGCCGCTATTACGAGAAATATTCGGACAAGGGAAAACCCGTCTTACTGATGGGACTGGCCTTTTCGGGAAAAGAGGTCGGTTGCAGGATAGAGGAGGCGGATGGACGGCTGTAATGTTTATAACATCCGTCCCCTTTCACTACTGCCACGTATACGTTTTCACCGTCTCAATCATAGCGAGAATATTTTCTACCGGCGTACCTGCCTGGGCGTTGTGACACGAACAGCAGATATAGCCTTCGCCGTCGCGACCGAGCGTTTCGAGACAGTTCCGCGTTTCATTGATCACATCCTGCACCGTACCGCGAGGCAATGCCTGCTGATTCTCGACACCGCCATGAAAGAGGATGTCTTTTCCAAACAACTGCTTCAGACGCGCCATATCCATGCCCTGACAAACATGCTGGATGGGATTCAGGACGTCTACACCGCACTCAATCAGTCCGGGTATGATGGGAAACGAAGCGCCGTCGGTATGATACAAGACCTTTTTCCCGTAGCGGTGAATCAGGTCGCACCAGCCTTTCAGCCGCGGTTTGAAATGTCTCTCCCACGAGTCGAGAGAGATAAGCAGATTCTCCTGCATCCCCATGTCGTCGCTGATAAAGACGAGATCTATCCGGTCACCCAACTCCGAAAGCATCCGGTCGAGCATCTTCGTTTGAATCGCATCAATACGGTCGAGTGCGGCGTCCAGCAGTTCGGGATTGGCCAGGGTATCCATCAAGGCATTTTCGAGACCGCGCATCTGGCAATAGATTTCAAAATGAGAAATCCATGGCCCGATGGTCGCAAAATTCCACGAACGCGCTTCGTCGGCCAGCGCCTTTGCACCGGCATAATCGAAGTTGTCCGGATCCGGCCACAACGGGTACGAAGCCAACTGATCCGGGCTTTCATAATCGGCCAGCGGCGGAGAGATGTATTCCTGATACGTAGCCAGTCCGGCCTTGACCATCCGCGTGGGCACGCCCCACATGGTGATTTCGCCGCTGTCGTTGGGATCGAAATAACGACCGCCGTAACCGGGGAATATCCAGACTATCTTGTCCAGTCCCAAGGCGTTGTATACGGCAAATTCATCTTGCTGTGAAGTATACGCGCGCAACGTGTCCAACACTTCCGGCGTACACCAGAGATCTACCGGCAGATGATCTACCGGACGGCGGTTCAACAAGGCTTGAATGCGTTCTTTTGGAGTCATAATCGATTGTTTTTATCTTTGTTCATGCGTAATTTATTGTGCTCCGTCTATGTTGGAGCGTCGTTCGCCGGGAGCTTGTACCGGCTTGTACCGGATGTTTTCAATTTTCAATACAACCGGGTTCGGCCACTGGTTGTTGGTGTACAGCCGGTGTCCGTTCACGGCGCTGATGACCAAACCCAGGGGCGTATCCTGAAAATAGATGCCCGCGTCGAAATCTTTCCGGTATTCTACCAGTTCGCCGGCGTATCCCAGGATGCTTATTTGTGTTTGTTCGGTGGCTTCGAGCGTCTTCAGGATCCATTCTTTCCGACTGCCATACGGCCAATGAACACCCCCCGGCACAAAGGCATACACGGTGGAGGGGTTGTGTTTCGCCCTTGTAAACCAGACGTCACCCTCACGGATAAGTTCCCACGGACGGATGGCATGTACGCTTTCGGTGTTGACCAGGTTCCACAAGGCGACCTCGCGCAAGAGCGCCTGCTGTTCGATTTGTATTTCGCCGTCGGGCTTCGGGCCTACATTCAACAGGAGGTTGCCACCCTTCGCCCGGGTTTCAATCAGCATGTTGATGATTTGCGTCCCGCTTTTGTGCGGATCGTTCGTAGGCTTGTACTGCCAGTCGGTGCCCATGGTGAAATTGGCTTCCCAGGGGCCGGGAATGGGCTTGTCCGGCACGTACTGTTCGGGCGTCTCCATGTGTCCGCGCGTCACGACGATGTCCGGCTGCAACTGCCACGCATATTCCTTCAACCCTTCGGCAGGCCCGTCGAAAAAGAAGATGTCAATCTTCCCGTACTGCGTGAGTAACTCCTTAATCTGCGCTTTATCATGCGCCATTAATCCGGCATTGTCCGCCGGGTAATGAAGCGGATGCTGCAACCGTCCGATGGGAATCCGGTTGATATATAAATAATGAAAGTCTTCGGGAGAGAAGTACAGGCCGATGGCGATTCCCTGTCTGCGGAAAGCGTCGACGATCTCTTTCAGTATATCGCGCCCGAAAGGGGTATTTATCACGCCAAAGGGGGTTGTTTGTGTGTTCCACATGCAAAAGCCCGAGTGATGTTTGGCCGTAAAGACGACATACGTCATTCCGGCCAGTTTCGCCAAGACCGCCCATTCGTCCGGATCAAATCGTTTCGGATCAAACGTCTTCGGAAGTTCGTTCACAAAGCGTTCCAGATAGTCCTGCGACGCGCCGGCCATGGAATGACTGATGACAGCGCCGACCTGCGAGTCCACACTCCAGTGAATAAACATCCCGAATCCCAAATCCATAAACCATGCTTCCCTCTCCGGAAAGTTAGCCTTCTGCTGCGCCGCCGCAGGCCATGTCGCCAGCAAGATCAAGCCGAGAAGCAGGTATCGTACGGTTGCTTTCATATGCGTGTGTTCGTTTGCATCCGATTCTTATGACCGTTTTTCCACCCACCGTCCGAAAGAGGCGATAACAATAAAGCACAGCAAGGGCAGTACATAGGATATACGCACCGATGAAACGGCGCTTTCGAACCAGGTTGCGTTATCTATCAATACACCCTGCAACCACGGCATTACGCTTCCGCCGCCGATGGCCAGGATCAAACCCGACGACGCCAGCTTTGCCTCATCGCCCATTCCTTTCAGCGCTATTCCATAGATGGTTGGAAACATCAGCGACATGCAGGCCGAAACCGCGACCATCGAAAACAGTCCCCAGTATGCACCCAGATATTGACCTTCCACGAACGGCGCATTAGGCAAGACCATCGCGCCCAGGATGAACACGCCTCCGCCCACTGCGAGCACAGTCAACAGCGTACTCGGTTTAAAATATTTCAGCAGGAAGGTACAGATAAAACGGCTTGTTACAAAGATAGCCATCGCTACTATATTATAATTCTGTGCGATAGACTTGGGCATTCCCAGCTCTTTGCCTGCGTACTGGATGATAAACGTCCAGACCATAATCTGTACGCCTACATAAAACGTCTGTGCAACCACCGACCACAGGTAACATTTATTCTTAAAAAGGATACCGATTGTCTGCTTCAGCGAATAAGCCTTGTCCGCAGCTACTGTGATTCGCGGCAAGCGGGTAAAGAAGAAAAGCAGAAAGAACGCCAGGACAACCAGTCCCAGGATGAGATATGGACCACTGACTATACCCAGGTCTGTTTCCCTGACGTTCATAAGCGCCGAAGGATCCACCTGCTGCAAGGCCTGGCGAACTTCTTCGGCATAAGGTTTGGAGACATCAATTCCGGCCGCAATATCGGCATGATTTTGTTGTAGCAGCGTCAAGGCGTTATGATCATTGGCTTCCAGTTTTTTGAGGATAATCTGACTGGCTACAAACATGCCCGTGATCGATCCCATCGGGTTGAAAGCCTGTGCAAAATTCAGCCGCTGCGTCGCGTTTTCGTCCGGCCCGAGTGCAAGAATATACGGATTGGATGTCGTTTCGAGAAATGAAAGTCCGCATGTCATCACGAAATAAGCAATCAGGAAAGCCCAGAAAGCCATTGCGTTACCGGCCGGAATAAAAAGCAGACAACCGACAGCATACAGCGCCAGTCCAACCAGGATTCCTTTCTTGTAGTTAAATTTTCGAATAAACAGCGCCGCAGGGATAGCCATGAAGCAGTAACCTCCGTAAAAAGCCGTCTGCACCAGCGCACTCTTGGTATTATCCATCAGCAGGATGTTCTTGAATGCGGCCACCATCGGATTGGTGATGTCATTGGCAAACCCCCACAAGGCGAAAAGGGAGGTGACCAGAATAAAGGGAAACAGATAATAGCGTCCGTCCGTTCCCCGGAAAAGTGATTTATTTTTCATTGCGCGTCATTTATATTTATATATTATATACGTTATATCAAAATTTGTCCCGTCATTTTTTTGACGGGACAAATGTAATACGATTCGGCGTAACGAGCACTATCATTGGATATGTTTTAAAACATAAAACAGCATCCCGGCATCGTTTGCCTCCGGCATCTCCGTATTATGGGACGAAAGCGTTGTAGATTTCGCTCCAGGGGCCTTTCTGTCCGCGTGTATTTTCCCAGCAAAGACGGAAAAAGACGACACGTCCGCGCTCATGTTCCTTAAATTCGAGCGTATGAGGCGAATGTGTACTGAACTCGGAGCGCAACAGGTCGTCGGTATCTATCGGCGGCGCGTCGAGGATGGCCCATCGGATTTCACAGCCATGTACGCCATAGGGTTTGGCACGTGATGTGCTGTTACTGTCACGATACTGCAATGTCAGTCTCAAGATAACGGACGAATCAATCGAACACGTCGGATAAGTGTCCGGGATCGGTGCGGGCGAGGGCTTGGAATCGGGCACGTTAAGTCCCATATTTATGCGGTCTTCGTCGGTCACGGCCGGGTTGTAGCGTAAAAACATGTTCACGAACATACGTGCGATCCGAATCACGTTAGTCGCCTTTGCTTTTCTATCCAATCGGTCGGCCTTGCCCGCGTTCGGGGCGTCGGCCTTTGCATTAGCATCGGCCAGAAGGCCGGTTGCTATGTTAAGTTCTGTCGTATCGTCGGGGGTTATGCCGAAGCGAGCCAGGTTTTCTTTCACGTAAGGCAATAAATTATTAAGCCAAATCAATAATGCATCAAATGCGTGCGGAATGTAACTTTTTCCTGCCATAAATTCTTATTTTTAAATTGTTTATATATATAATAAAGTCTCTTGTTTGCTCTTTATAAACGACCGTTTCGTACTTGCGGACGAAGGGTTCCGATTTGCGGACGAACGATTCCAACTTGCAGCCGAGGGATTCCAACTTGCGGACGGGCGGTTCCAACTTGCAGCCGAAAGGTTCCGACTTGCGGACGGACGACGCCAACTTGCAGCCGAAAGATTCCAACTTGCGGACGGACGGTGCCAACTTGCAGCCGAAAGATTCCAACTTGCGGACGGGCGGTTCCAACTTGCAGCCGAAGGGCTGCAACTTGTGTCCGCGTGTCCCGAAATCGAAAAAACTCTTTCCCAAATTGGGGAGCGCCACCCCTGTCCAAGGGCACGCTCGCTCCAACCTGAAGAAAATTCATTCGATAAAAGAAGAAATTCCTCTGAAACAACATTTGAATATGGAAATGTTACGTTCATCAATAATAAATATAAAAATCGTGGGGGCAAAGATATATTACTTTATTATAACCGCAAAAACTTTTCGCTATTCTTTTTAGTTAAAAATATATAAGGTAAAATTCAGGGTCTGAAATAGCGCTTCGAAAGGGATTATTTGAATCCCTAAAGCATTGAATTATTGAATCTTTGAATTTAAATATAATACTTATCCTCTTTGATCAAGTAAATCAGTCTTTGTCCTGAAAGGACTGATTTTCATAACCGCAGGTCAGCGACCTGCAGAGATCATAACAAGGATATAGCTGCCTGAAAGGCAGGACAATTCATTTCTTCGGATTTCAGATGTAGAATAGTCCTGCCTTTCAGGCAGTAGCGTTGTGTTGACTTTTCTCCGCAGGTCGCTGACCTGCGGTTATGAAAATAATGCCTTCCAGGCATTTCG
>JAITPV010000156.1 GCA_031289275.1 Tannerella sp. | reverse complement strand
TATCATTCGATGCTTCTGTTGTTTATGAAAATGTTGGGCTTCGATATTCAGGGACAGGTAATGACCTCTATCGGACGTATCGACGCCGTATGGCATCAGCCCGGACTGACGGTCGTCGCCGAAGTCAAATATCATGCCGATAAGAGTCCGGACAGTTTGCTGGACGAGGCCGTGACGCAAATCCGTGACCGCCGTTACTACGAAATGTACCTCGACCGGAAAGTCATCCTGTTGGGAATGGCGTTCGCCGGAAATGAGATAAAGTGCCGCATGGAACTACTATCAGGAGAGATGAATGAAAAACAGGAGGGGGAAATAATCTCCTAATGCCACCCGCAGCACCTTTAATGACTTGTTGAGGTGATATTCCACGCTTTTGTCGGAGATGCCCAACGCATCGGCTATCTCTTTATGGCTTTGCTTGTGGTATTTGCTTCGGGTAAATATTTCCTGTGTTTGTTCAGGCATCGTCAACATGGTTTTATCGATTATTTCCTGTATCTCGGCCGAAAACAACCGGTGGGGATCACAGGCTTCGAGGGTAGATATCTGGACTTCCAATTCCCACGCTTCCACTTGGGCAAGATGCGCTTCTATGTCCTGCCAGGTATGTAATCGTTGAAGATAATTCAGACATTTATTTTTGATAATGGTTAATACATATGTTGGGATATGCGAGCCTTCACGGAGCGTCGCCCGGTTTTCCCAATAGTCCATCAGGCTCTCCATAACAATATCTTCCGCTACCTCATAGCGGTATACATACGTTTTGGCAAAATGAATAAAACGATCCTTATAATCTTTATATAGCGCATTAAACAATTGTATATCGGATGCTTCCATCACATATTAGATATTGTTATTAGATACTGTTATTTCTTCCGCACAAAGATAGGATATATTTTTTATACATCGCACACTCCGATAAAAATTTTATATGCAGATAAGAAAAAAAATCACCTTCCCGTTTAGGGATTTGGGCGAGTTATTTGTTTATTATAGTAGCGGACAGTTTGAAAGTTTAAACTGTCCGGTTTGAAAATTCAAACTGTCCAGTTTGGTATCACTAAACTGATCGGTTTGGCATCACTAAACTGTCCAGTTTGGTTACACTAAACTGATCAGTTTGGTTACACTAAACTGGACGGTTTGGCATCACTAAACCGGACGGTTTGGTTACACTAAACCGGACGGTTTGAATTTTTAAACAAACACGGTATAGAAAGAGATATAAAAACAGAATGGAAAAAGGAACACTGTATAACTTTTTTGAAGGGATCGCTTCTGCGGACGAGAAAGCCGCCGTGAAGCGATGGTTGGACACGGATCCGCAAAACAGGGAAGAACTGATCAAAGAACGGGAATTTTTCAATGCCCTGATATTGTCGGATACGAACCGTTTTGTCCCTGTCGCCCGGAAGAAATCCCCGTCTATGCACCTGCTGCGCGAAGCGCTCAAAGTGGCGGCTATCGTGGCGATTGTCGTGGCCGGCGGTGTCTATTTTCATAAAGAAAAAATGAACGATATTCGGTCGGCCACCCATACAATCACCGTGCCTGCCGGTCAACGGGCGAACATCCGCTTGTCCGACGGAACAAACGTATGGTTAAATGCACGTTCCGAATTGAAGTATCCGGCCTTTTTCGCGCAAGCGAAGCGCGAAATTGAGCTGAACGGCGAGGCCTATTTTGAGGTGGCGCATGACAAACATCAACCCTTTGTGGTACATACCGGCAAGTGCGACATAGAAGTCCTGGGCACCAGTTTCAATGTAGAGGCTTACGACGGCTCCGATGACTTTTCGGCTGCATTAATAAAGGGATCGGTCAAAGTCACCGACAGGAATCATCCGGAAAACACCCTGACCCTCCGGCCTGATAACAAGGTCGAGTTAAGGGACGGCGTCTTCGTGGCGAGTTCGATAGACGACTTTGACTATTACCGTTGGCGGGAAGGACTGATCTGTTTTAAGGATCTGAATTTCATCGAACTCATGTACCGGTTTGAGAAATGTTACGGCGTTAAAATCGTGATCGCAAACAAGAAGTTAGAGAAACATGTCTTCAGCGGAAAGTTTCGCATTTCCGACGGGATAGATAATGCGTTGCGGGTATTGCAGAAAGATATTCGGTACACGTATAAGAAGGACCCGGAAGAGCCTGTAATTTACATTAAGTAGTATAATTCTAAAATGATATGCCTATGGAAAAAGTAATCTGAACGTCATCGCGTAATCAAAAAAAAGAAAAGCCGACAAGTGTGCCCACCACACTCATCGGCAACAAAATAACACAATTAATTATTATAAACTAAATGTATCAATCATATGAAGTACAAAAGTATAAAAAAGAACCCGTTATCGAGGTGTTTTTGGAACAAAAACGCACGATACAAACAAATTTTTAGCATCATGAGAATAACTGCCATGTTATTATTTGTGCTGGTTTTCAGCGTAAACGCAGAAAACACAAAAGCTCAGAACACGTTGCTCACGATCAAAAGGAGCAATGTGCCGTTGGAACAAGTAATCGACGATATTGAAAAACAATCCGATTACCTGTTTGTGTACAACAAGCATGTAGATGTGCAGCGCATCGTTTCCGTGAACATCAAGCGACGCTCCCTGACAGAAGTGTTGGACAAGCTGTTCAAAGAAACCGATACACGCTATGCAATCGAAAATGCTTACATTATTCTATCGGCTGCAGAGGGGAAGGCAATGAACGCCTCCGCCGTCACACAGCAAGGAAAACCAATCACCGGTACGGTGATCGACGTCAACGGCCAACCGGTCGCCGGGGTAAATGTGGTGGAGAAAGGGACGACCAACGGTACGGCTACCGGTGCGGACGGCAATTTCGCTATCACTGTAACGGCGAACAGCGTGTTGACGATTTCCTTTATCGGATATGTCACGCAAGAGGTCGCCGTGAGTAATCGGTCTGTCCTGAAAATAACTTTGTCGGAAGATGTGGCGGCGCTCGAAGAAGTGGTCGTTGTCGGTTACGGTGCACAAAAGAAGGTGAACCTCTCCGGCGCGGTAAGCACCATCTCCGCCAAGGCGTTGGAGAATCGTGTAGTGACCAATGCCAACCAGGTATTGCAAGGTTTGGCGGCGAATATGAACATCACGCAGACGAGTGGTATTCAGACTTCGGCTCCTGAAATCAATGTGCGCGGGTATACCTCCATCAACGGCGGCAGCGCCTTTATCCTGGTGGACAATGTCCCGGTATCGCCGGAAGAATTATCGCGTATCAACCCGGCCGATATCGAAAGCGCTACGGTGCTGAAAGACGCGGCTTCGGCAGCCATCTACGGTGCACGCGCCGCCTTCGGCGTTGTGCTGATTACCACCAAGTCGGTCAAGAGCGAGCAGTTGCAGGTGACCGGCGATTTCAATTACGGTGTCCGGCAATATTCCAAGATATATAGCCCGGACTTGGATATCGTAAACTTTTTCGAGGTGACAAATCAGGCGCAATTGAATCCCAGCAGGCATCCGGAGGAACAGATCGAATATGCCCGGCGGCGAATGGCCGACCCCTCGCTGGCCGAAACGATATTTCCGGGCATAAGAACACCCTCAGAATATGATTATTATGCGCAAACCAACTGGCAGAAGGAGCTGATGTATGACTCGGCGCCTACCTACACCGCGAACGTGAGCCTGGGGCGAAAGAGCGAACGCTTGAGCTACACCATGAGCGGCGGATACTACCAGCAGAATAGCCAGGTATTGGCGGAAGATCCCTACAAGCGCTATAACTTCAGAGGCAACGGAACCTACGCTTTGACCAACTGGTGGAAACTCGGTTCGAGTGTTTCATTTGCCCGCACCGATTATAATACATCCGAGTATGTGGGCGGAAACGGAGCAGCCGGCATTTTCCGGTATGTGGCAACGGAATACTCCATACGGCCTCTGAATAACCCGGACGGAACAAGGACGGAAAGTGCAGCGTCAACCGTCGACCGGCTTTTGATGGGAGGGCGCTACCATGACGTAACCAATGAAACGCAGCTTTCGTTTAATACCACCATAGATGTGTTGAAAGATGTAGTGGTTGTCAAAGGGGACGCCACTTTCCGTTTGCTCAACAACAGTATGTCTCAGTATGGCTTGCCTCGCTATTATTCCAATACGCCCGGCGTGATACAAACAACAGGCTCGTCATGGGCAACCACACGAGCAAAAACGGGCAATTATTCGGTATTAAACCTGTATGGGGATTTCCACAAGACGTTTGCCTCCAAACATTTTGTCCAGGCATTGGCCGGCTTCAACCAGGAACAGCTCTATCTGATTACGAACGAAACCAGAAAAGATAACCTGATCAGCGGCAGCCTGCCGAGCATTAACCTGGCAACCGGTACGTTGTCGACGAGCGAAAACGTCGAGGCGCTCATGTTAAGAGGCGCTTTCGGACGGTTGAACTATATCTTCGACAATAAATACATCCTGGAATTAAACGGGCGTTACGACGGCTCTTCCCGCTTTCCGAAGAAAAACCGCTTTGGGTTCTTCCCTTCCGGTTCGGTGGCATGGGTATTGTCGCAGGAAAAATTCTTCGAATCCGTAAAAGAGACGCTGGCGCTTGACCTGCTCAAATTCCGCGGCTCGTATGGCGTATTGGGCAATCAGGTCTTGAATGATTACTATCCCTATACGGCTTCCATGAATACGGGTCTGATCGGCGCGGTGATTGATAATGCACGACCGATGGGTATTTACCAGCCCGGAACGGTTTCCGGCGACCTGACATGGGAAAAAGTGCGCACCATCAACGGAGGGCTTGACCTGTCCCTGTTAAACAACAGGATTGAAGTCAATTTTGATGTCTATACCCGTTATACGGAAGATATGTTGACCCAGGCCAAACCCATGCCGGGCGTATATGGCGTCGGTGCACCCCGTACCAATGCCGCCGACCTGAAAACCAAGGGCTGGGACTTGAGCGTAGGATACCGCGACCAGGTGTCGGCAGGCGGCTCGCCGCTGAACTACTCCCTGCGTTTTCTGCTGGCCGACAGCCGCACGTGGATTACCCGCTACGAATCCGACCGTCTTTTAGGGGATCATGCCGCCGGTGCGTATCTTTACGAAGGAATGGAAATCGGCGAAATCTGGGGATTTGAAGTCCTGGGATTCTTCGAATCGGATGCAGACGTGGCCAATTCGCCCGACCAGACCAAAGTAGGCTCGGATGACATCCAGTACAAATGGTATGCCGGCGACGTCAAATTCAAGGATTTGGATGAGGACGGCGAAATCACTTTCGGACAGAAGACGATAGACGATCCGGGCGACCGCCGGATCATCGGTAACACTTCGGCGCATCTACCCTATTCCATTGATGCGTATGCCGACTGGAAAGGCTTTGATTTGAGACTTTTCTTCCAGGGCATAGGTAAACGCAACTGGTATCCGTCGAATGCAATCGCTTTCTGGAGTAGCTACACCACCCCCTGGACTACGCCCTCCACCTATATCCGCGACCGCTGGACGCCGGAGAATCCAAACGGGTATTACCCGCGGTTGAAGCCCTACATATCCGAAACCGATAACACCGGAGAGTTGAATACGCCCAATACCAAATACCTGCAGGACGCTTCCTACGTGCGGTTGAAAAACCTGACCTTCGGATATACCCTGCCGGCAAGTTTGACCGATAAATGGAAGATCGACCGCCTGCGCGTCTATTTCAGCGGCGAAAACCTCTTTACGGTGAATCATATACATGTGGATGCAATCGACCCGGAAGGCGTCGGAGGCAATTCCTACGATGGTTTTGTATATCCTTTCCAGAAAGTATATTCCATTGGTCTGACTCTGAATTTCTAAACTAATAAAAGTAATGATATGAAAAGAATAAAAGTATATATCGTATGTTTAGCCGTCGCAGCTATGGGCTTTACCGCCTGTAACGATGAAGCGATGGATTTGTATCCGGAAACGCGAATCACCGTGCCGGCGTTTTTTAAAACGACGGACGATTTGAAAACGTATGTAAACGGATTGTATAATGATGGGACGTTACTCTCGGCAGGTGTATGGGCGGACGCGGTGTCCGATAATCTAACGGTTGTCACAGCGTATCCCGAACAGGCCTGGAGTATCATTCACGGCACATTGTCGCCCGAAACGGCCGGCGGATGGGCCGGTTGGGGCAGCCTGAGAAGCGTCAATCTGTTGCTGAACAACCTGCACGACGTCACCGGCACGGAGTCGGAGATACGGAATTATATCGGCATAGCCCGCTACATGCGCGCCTGGTTCTACTTCAACAAGGTGGCCGTGTATTCGGATGTGCCCTGGTATAACAAACCCCTGGAAACCGACGATCCGGATGTGTACAAAGCTTCCGACCCGCGCGCGCTGGTAGTCGATTCCATTATGGCCGACCTGGAGTATGCCGTGGCCAACATCAGCGCCGATATGGGCAATAAAACCCGCGTGCACAAATACTGTGCGCTGGCGCTGCTCTCGCGCTTCAGCCTCTACGAAGGCACATACCGGAAGTATCACCCGGAGCTGAATCTGGCTTCCACAGCCGAGCGCTTCCTGCAAAGGGCGGTATCGGCCGGCGAGGAAATGATGAACAGCGGCCAGTTTGAGATTACCGGAGGAGGAACCATCCTCGACCTGGGGAACGGCATACGCGGTTCGCAAGGCTTCCGCGACCTGTTCTGCGCCTTAGACCTGTCGGGAAACAGGGAAATCATCCAATGGGTGCATTACCAGTATCCCAACAGAGTTTTTCACAGTGGAATCGGTTTTTGGGGCTTAAGCCGCAGCTTGCAGGAAAGTTTCCTGACGGCAGACGGAAGCCCCTTCAGTTCGGTAGCCGGCTACGACCGGAAAACATTTGTCGACGTCTTTGTAGACAGGGATCCCCGCATGGCGGAATCGATTTCATATCCGGGTATGACGGATCTTAACAATAATATCACTTACTCCCGTCCTGATCGGGGAGGGTACGACCAAAGTAAATCGGCTACACGTCCCCCGATGATTTCCGGCGAGTATGGAGCCACTCAGTTGTACCGGTATGCGGAAGTCCTGCTCAACTATGCCGAAGCCAAGGCGGAATTGGGCAGTCTAACACAGGCTGATATCGACAAGAGCATCAACCCGCTGCGCGACCGTGTAGACATGCCGCATTTCGATGCCGCCAAAGAGGTGGACAATGACCTGAGAGCGCAATATCCCGGTATAACCGATAATACCCTCCTCGCGGTTCGCCGCGAACGGCGGGTAGAATTGGCGTGCGAAGGTTTTCGTGAGCGCGATCTGTACCGTTGGGGAGCGGGCAAACTGTTCCTTTCCCCCCAGTCCTTGCAGGGAATGTACGTAGAGCTTGGCCTCTATGATGTAACCGGCGATGGCATCAACGATTATGCGATCCTGGAAAAAGAGGAAGACCGGAATCAGTATTCGGAAGAAGAACAGGAGCCTATTAAAGGCTGGTATTACCTGGCCGGCGGTGAACTGAACTTCACCAAAGTGACGGAAACGTCGGGCTATATCATAGGCGACAAATCTGCGCGCGACTTTAAAGAGCCTCAGTATTACTACCAGCCGATTCCGTCCGTGCAACTCATACTGAATCCGAACCTGAAACAGCCGTATGGGTGGTAATTGAATTAAAAACAGTAACAAAGAGATGCCCGGTTTGGGCGTCTCTTTTTACCTAAAAACCGATTAAATGATGAGATTGAAATTATATTTACCGTTATGTTTGCTTGTGGTATTCGCCGGTTGTTCGCCGGCGGAAAAGCCGGAGCAATGGCTGGCACAGCACGTGATATTCATAGGTCTGGACGGCTGGGGAGCGTATAGTGTGGAAAAAGCCGATATGCCCCATGTGAAACAACTGATGGCCGACGGCGCCTATACGCTGAAGAAACGTTCCGTATTCCCCTCGTCGAGCGCGGTGAATTGGGCGTCCATGTTCATGGGAGCCGGCCCCGAACTGCACGGTTATACGACCTGGTGCAGCAAAGCGCCCGACTTGCCTGCGCGAACGCTCACGCATTACGGCATGTTCCCGACTGTTTTCGGCTTGTTGCGCGACGCCTCACCCGATGCCGAAATCGGCTATGAATACGAATGGGACGGTATGCAGTATCTGGCGGAGTTGTCGGCGATGAATTTTTCACAGGAGATAATAAACCACGAATCACAGGATACGACCGTCCTTGTTGCGTGCGATTATATCAAAAGCGCCAAGCCCACACTTTTTGCCGTAATCATCGACCAGCCCGACCACGTGGGACATCAGGCCGGACATGATACCCCCGGCTACTACGAGGTGCTGAAAATGCTTGACGGCTGTGTCGGACGGATTATTCAGGCCACAAAGGATGCGGGGATATACGACGAAACGATCTTTATCCTTACCGGCGACCACGGTGGCATAAACCTCGGACATGGTGGAATCACCCTGGAAGAGATGGAAACGCCGTTCATTATTTCAGGCAAGCATGTGAAAAAAGGATTGCACTTTGAAGAAAGTATGATGCAGTTTGATATTGCCCCGACAATCGCATATATCTTCAGGTTGGAACCGCCGCAGGTGTGGACGGGACGGGCCATGAAACAGGTATTTATCGAAAACGAATGACGGTTAAAAGATAAAATGAAAGCGGCCTGTCGGGATGCGACCAAACCCGGTCGGTCAGCCTTCAATGTGGCCGTTGCCGACTTTTTCAACGCGCCCGGTATTATCACACATGAAGAACAGGATTTGAAATGAAATCAAACCTGCATGAGTATCAATTAAAAAAAGAGGGAGTTAAGCGCTTCCTCTTTTTTTACGCGATAAGCGCACTCGATCCGCTTGGTATTGATGCAAATCGTGCAGTTGAAAGCTAACATTATCTCTGGGGTAACAGGATTGAATGACAAAAAGCTAATTGATAAACTCTATCAATGGACTCAAGAACAGGAATCCGTTGAAATAACCGCAAAAGGCATCGTTCCACCCGGACGAAAAGGAAGTTTGGCAGAGGGCTATGGTTTTTGGGCAGACGATGCGCCGCCTTTCGATGAAACCAATTATCGCGACAAATTATGGCAAACCGAAAAAAATTGCTGACTTTCCACAGAAAAGATTTTGATTTTATTCAAGGAATTTCCATTCACCATTTGAGTAAACTGCTTATCCACTTGGATCAAGTGAAATGCCTGAAAGGTATTATTTTCATAACCGCAGGTCGCTGACCTGCGGAGAAAAGACTGCACAACACCGCTGCCTGAAAGGCAGGACTATCCGACATCTGAAATTTGGAGAAATTAAGCGTCCTGCCTTCCAGGCAGAGATGCCATTGTTACGATAACCGCAGGTCGTTGACCTGCGGTTATGAAAATCAGTCCTTTCAGGACAAAGATTTATTTACTTGACCGAAGGGGATAAGCAGTTTGAGTAAATAATTTAAGTATATAATAACGATACTCCATGACAAAAGCATCTATTTCTACACATTGGCACAAGTATTATGATACTGTATACAATGTCCTGCTGTTTAGAGCAGCCAAACGTTTACGACCTTCGTTGCGAAGACCTGATCAATCCGCTTGGCAGTCCTCTTTTTTTACGCGATAAGCGCACCCTTTACGCATCCGTATTCCCATTCCCCGAAACGAGTATAGCTAAAGTATAGGACAAGTATAGCTAAGCCCCGTTCGCGATGATTACATTTCATCATTCTCAATTCTCCATTCTCAATTCTCAATTCCTTCTTGTTATTCACGGGAAAAGGCATATCTTTGTGTCGCAGAACTAAAATAATAAAAGTGATGACAGATCGGGAAAGAGAAGAATTTCTTCGATATATGGAAGAATTTAGATTGAAAATAAAAGGGAACAGGGAATTATCAAGGGAATTTCTTATAGCCGCAGGTATACCGAAGAAGGAGTATTAGCCGAACCTTATGAAGATTTGTATATACTTCGTCCCGATGAAAAAGCAGTAGTTCCGTTCATTCGGATTTGCAATCCTTATATCGTAAACATGCTATGATTGAGAAATTATAGTTATCTTTACGGCATAATTTTAAAAGTATTTGATATGACAGAGTTGATTTTGAAAAGTAAACTTGATCAAAAGAAATTGGATAGTCTGATTTTTTTTATGCAATCATGGGATATTGATGTAGAGATAAAAACTACCGAATCGGAAACGGCAGAAAAAGAAGATCTTTTTTCCGAAATACGTGGTATATGGCACGATTATGATATAAATATTAAAGAAATCCGACAACAATCCCATGAACGTCGGACAAAACAGTATGATAAATGATACTCTTTGATACAAATATTCTCATTGAAATATACCGGAACAATCCGGTAATCGTGGCTTTAAGCGGTAAAATCGGACATGAAAACATAGTTATTTCGGATGTTACCCGTGCCGAGCTTTTCTATGGAGCAAGAAATAAAGTCGAATTGCAAGCTATTAGAAGAAATGTGAATAAATTGCCTGTATTGCATATTCAATCGGAAATATCGGAAATGGCAGTAAATTTGGTGGAAAAATATTGGTTATCCCATAAATTGGATATAGAAGACGCTCTTAATTGCAAATCCTGCCGGACGGAGCCTCCTCTTTTTTTACGCGATAAGCGCACCCTTTACGCATCCGTATTCCCATTCCCTGAAACGAGTATAGCTAAAGTATAGGACAAGTATAGCTAAGCCCGCCCCACCCATTCATCCTATTATTTTATCTGCCCGGCAGAGGTTTTTACCTGACAAATAATTATCTTTGCAACTCATTCGGAAGGGATGAGGATAAAAATCATCCCTTCTGTTATTTCTTTCGAAAAATATATCTTTATAAGCGAATTATCATGAGAAAAAAACGGTTTTTACGGATACT
>JAITPV010000067.1 GCA_031289275.1 Tannerella sp. | reverse complement strand
AAACCAATTCCGGCAAGTGCAAAAAACAGGTACGTAAACGGACGAATCGTTTCACTCGAAAGTTCGGGAAAAACGTTTTTGGACAGGCAAAACAACAGCGAATAAAAGCCTGCGTAAACTGCTGCTTTCAGAAGTAAGGGCATTTTGACAGTAAATAGACGTTTTTTTTCTTCCCGGCTTATCACGCAACCCAACACAAAATAGAAAAGATGACTTTTCCATTGTGCCAGGCAAAACCAGTCGATAACCGAAATCGGCACAACGAGCCAAATTAGCGAAGCGACGAAAAGCAGATTCAGGCGTTTATCTGTGTGGAAAAACGGTATTATCAGGAAAATAAGAAATAATACGTACACGAACCAGAGGAAATAACCTGCCGATGGAATATAAAACATGGAGAGGAATGTTGTCCACGTTACCGGATTTTCGAGATATATATTTTTCCCCATGACCATCTTAATGGAAATAATCAGGACGGAAACAAGGAAATAAGGAATCATCAGGCGGTTGAATTTTTTCAGAATGAAATCCGGATATTTAACCGGCTTTCGGGTTGCCCCTTTCCAATATACGTATCCGCTTACAAACATGAAAAGTGGCATGTGAAAACCGTAAATAACTTCGACCATTGATTTGTACCATGCCGGGGCATCGGTCGGAACATAATGCCCAATGACAACCAGCAGGATGCAAATAGCTTTTGCTATATCAATACTTGTTATTCGGTCAGACATCGGCAGTTATTTTTTTTTGCTCGTTCCGATTTGCATCGGAGAGAACCAATCCCATTATCATCATCACGAAAAATCCACCCTGTGCAATGAAAGTGGAGCCGGTGGTGCTTTCGATCGTCAGGAAGCAAACGATTAAGATAGCGATTATGAACAGTTTTATATTTTTGCTTTTCCGGTAGTTAAGGAAAGCTTTTTTCACGATGTAAATCCAGAACGAAAGATAGAGCACGATGCCCATAACCCCGAATTGGGCGAGCGAGGGATAGAAAGTGTCGGAGATGAAGCTGTGGTATTGTTTGCTTAGCCCCCATACGGATTCAATGCCGTATTTTGCATATATTTCCGAATAGTATTCGCCGGAAGAAAACGTGGCGAAACTGGCAAATCCGCTACCGAAGGGGAAATAATCGTGCAGGATATCGGGCATCGTGTGATAGAGGACAAAGCGCGCAATGAGGTCTTCTTTCGTTTCGTCGGTTAGTGACTGGTAAAAATAGAGGTTGATTTTGTTCCACGCGACAAAGACAATAAGGGCAAGCATGCACATAATAATAAGGCTATTCCTGAAATTCAGTTTCAGGCTTGCCATACTGGAGAAAAACAGTATCATAAAGACCGACAAGGTAAAGAAACCATAGAATTTGGAACGCCCGCAGAAGATGCCAATGGAGAGCATCAGGAGGAAGGTCAATTTGTCGCGCCACGTAAACCGGCTACAATAGAGGTAGCAGAGTGATACGATGGTGACGGTGATACCGTAATATACAGGATGCTCCATGAGCAAGACAAACACTTTTTCATAGGCCAGGGATACCAGGCCGACAGGTAATAAAAAGAGAAGCCAGAAAAGCAGACACACCTCTTTGAGTAACCGTTTGCGCGATTCGTTCAAGGCCGGTTTCAGTTGGTAGACGCAGAAAAAACCCAGATAGGGTTTGATTTGTATAGCCAAATCATTGAAGATTCCCCGCGGCGTGTTGCTGCCGATCCATACGGAATAGCAAGTGTAGAAAAAGAAAATGGTCAGCGTAATCAAAAAGGCCTTGTTGAAATGCCAGTCGTGGATTTTCAGCATGGCATAGAAGAAGAGGATAAACAAAAACAAGGCGCAAAGTTCGTCGGTATAGTTAAAGCCGATTGCTTTATACAGCAGTATGCCGAATATTAAAGCAACGATGAACAGTGCGAAAAAGTATTTGTTCACATACGATTGTGCCGCATCATGAGTGTTTTCTTCAGGCATTTTTTCTGCAAATGTAGATGCGGTTATCGTCATAGTTGGCCGGCCCGACCGATGTTCCGAATTGTGCCGACAACGTGTCGCCGTGAATTACTTCTACGATAAAACCGGCGTTTTTCAGTATCTCCTCGAAATCGTTACCGAATATCCGCAAATGGTCGGCTTGACCGAATTGTTTTGTTCGCTGTTCGGGCGAAATCAACCGCGTGTCTTCGTAGACTGTTTCAAGTTGCCGGTCGGTCGGTACGGAGATTTCGAGAATGCCTTCATTTTTCAGTATTCTTCGCAGTTCCTTTAGTGCAGCCATGTAATCGGGTACGTGTTCGAGCACGTGGTTACAAATGATCAGCGACCAGGCGTCGTCGGGGAAAGACGTTGCTTGTATATCTGTTTTTATTTCTGCCGTACGGTCAAATAAATCTGCGGTTTTATACCGGAAGTCATGTCGGCGGAACCATTTTTCAATCGAAAGTTCTGCTCCAAACATCAATATCTTATCTCCAAGTCTGTCTTTATTTTCATCCAGATAACAACAAACAACCCTATGCCGTGGAAACGAAGCACAACGGGGGCAAACCGTATTTTCGTGATAACCTACGTAGCGGGCTTCGTTATTAATTTCGGAACATTCAAAATCCATGAATGTACGGAATGATTCCCCGCAACATGGGCAAACTACCGTATTGCCACGATAACGACGGGCGTTACGACGACCTTTGCTCTCAAAATATTGCTTCATCAGCACTTTCAGCATACTTTTGGGCATGTATTTTTTGATAAGCGAATTTATTTTTTTCATTTAATCCGTTTTTATATTCCAATAAACGAAATCGGCACTGTTTTAGTATGTACATTTGTCTTCAAAGAGATAAAAACAACGTTAAAAGAAACAGGAACGTGATTCATACTTATTGTCACGTATACTTTTATTTCTACCTTTGCGCGGTGTTGTTGCAGATATAATGTTCCAATCATTACAGACATTTTAATAAAAGCATGAAACCGATTGATATAGACGAATGTCATACGATTCTTTTATCCATCGCTACGGGATTTGACAAGATTTGCCGGAACCATCGGATACCCTATTATATGTTAGGAGGAACGATGCTGGGAGCCGTTCGCCATAAAGGATTTATACCGTGGGATGATGATATGGATTTTGGTGTGCCGCGCAAGTATTTTGCGCGACTGATTGATGTATTATCGAAAGAACTCCCGGAATATATGCGGGTATTGATGTTGGAAAACGATGGGTTTACGGTTTCAAATTATATAAAAATAGATGATAATCGTACGTATATCGCAGACTATTGGCTTAACCAAGTTACGAAAATAGGGGTGAATATTGACGTTTTTCCATTGGACGAAGGTTTAAAAACGACATTCCAAACCCGTATGTTTGTTTCGTATATTCTTTTTCTATTGGCCATTAAAGATTTTATCTGCATAGAATCGGATAAACGTAAAGGTATGAAAAAACATTTTGCCCGTTTATTTCGATTCCTGTTTCCCCGTAAAATAAACAAATTGTTGAAATATATAGACCGGTGTATCATGAAACGTACGGTTACGGATTCCGGTTTCTGTGTCAATTTTTACGGAAAATGGGGGCGGAAAGAGATTGTAACGAAACGGATCTTCGGAACGCCGACGGCGTATGATTTTGACGGATGCACGTTTTATGGCGTCGAAGATGCCGATGCTTATCTTACCCAACTCTACGGCGACTATATGCAACTGCCGCCCGAATGTGAAAAAACGGTTCATGCTACCGAGATGTATGTGAAAAAATAGATGCGACGATTACTCGGAGATTTTTATGGACTTAACCCCCGGTCACGTCATTATTCGGTACACCGCCATCGTTTTTTCTGCAATTGTGTCCCAGTCGTAGGGCGTTAAATCATAGGAATGAACTTTCCGGTTGCGGATTTTGGCCTCTAATGCCTTGCACAGATTGGCCGGTATGTCGCCGCCGTAATGGAAATAGCAATCCGGCGGAAGTTCGACGGCGCTATTTGCCGGTATGTCACTCACCAGCACGTCTATCTCGTAGCTCATGGCTTCCAGTAAAGTAATGGGCAATCCTTCATGCGAAGAAGGCAGCACAAACAGTCCTGCATGTGTATATAATTCCTGCAGGGGCTGCCCTTTGATCATCCCCGTAAGTACGACCTGATGGTCGCGGGCGGACTTTTTCAACGTCTCCGAATAAGCCGTCGGATGGTCTGCATCTCCGGCAATAACCAGTTTATATCCCGACGGAAGCGTCGCACCGGAAAAAGCAAGGATCAACGCATCGAAGTTTTTTTCTTCCACAAACCGCCCTACCGCCAGTATGTATTTTTCAGGCGTAAGTCCCAGGCTGCTGACATAGCCGGTAGATTCCACCCCGACAAATTTTTTCACGCCGTTGTATATCAGGTGTGCCCGCTCACGATGGTAGTTGTCCTGGAGCAGTTGCCGGATCGTGGTGGAGATGACGATAATTTCGTCCGCCCACCGGGCTGCAAAATATTCGCCGGTCTTTAAAATAAACCGGGCAAATCGTCCCCATTTCCGGCGGTTGTAGTCCGGGCCATGATGTGTCACGACCACCTTTAGACCCAGCATTTTTGCCAACGGAACGGTTATGGAGGGTCCGATGGCATGAATATGAAGTACATCCGCTTTGCTGCGGAAAGCGTACCATACGCTCAGGAAGGTATGAACGACCACTTCTACACCCATTTTCCGAAACGTCGCAATATCTTTGAATTTCACGCCGTTGTAGGAGGACAGCGGGGGCGCTTCCTTCACAAAAGGTTTCCGCCTCAACACCGTCACGTCGCATCCCAACGCGACAAGACGGGGATATAACTCCTCGCAATGCGTCTCAATTCCTCCCTGTATATTGGGAAAACCTCTCAGCCCTGTGACGATTACTTTCATATTGTTAGATTTCCTTGTTCCGAGTCTTGTCCCACATCGTACCATTTCCGTTCCATGCAAAGCGGTTGATGCAGTAAACTCTTGATTTTGTTTTTCACGGCCCACCGAACCGGATGGCGGATATATTTTTTCATTACCGGGGCGGCAGTCCCGACCATCCAGCAGTTTTTCGGGCAGTGGCAGACCTTCTCCCGTACTTTCTGCGCCTGTTCGCTTTCCCAGATTTCACGGAAAGACGACGCCTGACGGATATTTCCCATGCTTTCCATCCAGAATCGTTCCTCTAACCCATTGCACGGGTATACTTCGCCGTAAGGGTCTACGAAGAAGTTGACAAGCCCGGCTTCGCAGGGTAACATCCGGCGGTTTCCTTCGATGTAATTAATCAACCCGTTGTTGAAAAAGGCACGCATCCACGACTTGGGACGATTCTCCTTTAATTGCATGGCAATTAATTGCTCAAAATCGGCAATGACTTCGGCTTTATTAGTGATTTGGTTGTCGGTTTTGTGGAAATAATAGGAATTATGGAAGGCGGCGGTAGCAAATTCCATTCCCAGGCTTTTGGACAGCCGGTAGAGCGAAAGCATGTCCGCCGAATTATGATTGCTTACGGTACAGCCGAACCCGATGTCTTTCAATCCCATCTCTTTCAATCTCAGTAAAGTCTGCAATCCTTTGTCGAACCCTCCCGGAAATCCCCGCAATGCGTCATTTTTCTGCGACAAGCCTTCGATACTGATTCGGATTCCGATTTTAGGAAATTTCTTCGCCAAATCAATGATCCGGTCTTCGTACCTTCCGGAGGTAGATATGACGACCCGCGGTGCTTTCCGGGATAAAACGGCAACTATTTCGGCTAAATCTTCACGGATGAAAGGTTCTCCGCCGGTAATATTGACGAACCGGACGTCAGGCAGGATTTCCAGTTCTTCCGGTTTGATTTCTTTCGTTGCAAGGGTCGGATTTTTCCAGATATTGCACATTTCACATTGCATAGGACAACGATAGGTCGTAATGACGCACATATCGGTAGGTTTGCGTAGGTTAATGGCCATAAATTTGAATTAGTTTATTATAAAACGTGCCGGATGAAAATTTATTTTGTGCGGTCTCTGCTATTTTCTCAAAATCGTACGTATCGGAGAAACGCCGGATACAGGCCGTGATTTTGCTAGCTAATTCTTCGGCATTTCCGGGCGAAAACAAATCTCCGTTTGTTTTCGTATCAATCAATTCCGGTATTCCTCCAATCCGCGCGCCGAGTGTCGGCGTCCCCATACAAAGCGCTTCAATCACGCTGAATGGATTGTTTTCATACCAGACCGATGGCATCACTAAGAAACGCGCCTTTTGCACGATTGGCAGCAATCGTTCGGATGGGAGTTGCCCTAAAAACTCAATATGTGTATGTGGATACTGCTTTTTAAAACGATCCGACAAGTAACCGTCTCCTATAATTTTCAACGGATAAGGGATTTTCCGTGCGGCTTCCAGCAACGTATCCACCCCCTTTTCCGAAGACAGGCGTCCGACATAGCAATAATAGTCTTCTTTTTCTGTTATCCGGGGGGAGTGTTTATACATGAAATTAGGTAAGGCTTCAATCTGATCCGGATGGAAACCGGCTGATGTCATTTTTTCTTTCAAAAAAAGACTGGGACTGATGAAACGACTGATTATCCGTTCCAATTTCCGGCGATTCCAATAAAGCGCTTCCATCCAAGCCAACATACTTGCCGTCCGGCTATTTTTCATACATCGCCGTCTGAATACATGTGATTTGTCCGAAAAGCATAATTCGCAAGGTTTTCCGGCATGCAGGCAGGTATACACAGGGCAAATCAATTTATAATCATGTAAAGTCCAAACCACCGGGATTCCTTTTTGGTGGGCTATTTGCGCCACTACCGGTGAAAGATAGGAATGGATATTATGTAAATGAACCACGTCGGGTTTGAAATCGTTTAGGATTCGCGTAAATTGGCTCACAACCGCAGAAGAATGGAATATCCGCCGGGCAGCTTTCATTTTACCGGATACACCCGGTTGAGAAAAAGATATTTCTTCCGGGAAATAGGTTTCCCACGGCGACACGATGTTGTCCGCGTGTTGCATGCTAAATATTGCGACATTGTGACCTTTCGCTTTCAATAGCTGTTCCGTAGTCAGAACAGCCGTACAATCACCTCCTCTGGGATAGTAAAATTTATTCACTAACAAAATCCGCTTCATAATACGTCTTCTATTTTGTTTTATAACGAAAGATTGAAGGGAATATTATTTAATGATTAATGGGTAGTGATTTTCCGGCTCGTCTTACTTTCCTTGCTTTCGTTATGGTAGCGGTCTACGGCGGTGACGGCATAGCGGTCGCCCTCCGTGTCGTGCGGAACCGGGCAGGACAGTTTGCGGGTGATGGCATATATTGCGTCCGCCCGCTCGATATTCACCTTCTCGCCCCGCCGGAAGCGGTAGACGACAAAATAGACGGCCTCTGCCGCCGGCCGGTCGTGATGCTGCGGGGCGTCCCAACGCAACTCGACGCCTTGCTCTGCCGGCTCCATACGCAGATGTTGCACTTTTCCGGGAGCCTGTTTGTGCAGGCGGGTATATGCCGGGATCAGTGCCGGATGACGGTGGTAAAGGTGTTTCAGGCTGTCGGCCACCTCGCCGTTGTTACGGAGCAGTTCGTTGGCCGGCCAGAAGATGTTGCCCCGTATGCGCTTGGCCGTCCGCGAAAGCCTCATCTTCTCCTCCAACTGACCGGCTTTCAGCGTGCGTGCCACATCCTGACCGATGTACAGCGGCGTCTTGCTCTTCCGGGTATCCCACCAGCGGAGCAACGTCGTATAGTCGGCGGACGGATGCCCGATTTCCCAGTAAAGTTGCGGCGCACAATAGTCGATCCATTCGTTTTTCATCCACAGAAGGATGTCGGCATACAAGTCGTCGTAGTTCTGCAATCCGTTCGTGCGGCTTCCCTTTTGGCCTTTGCCCCGGTTGCGGTAGATGCCGAACGGACTGATGCCGAAGCGTACCCAGGGTTTGGTATCCTGTATGGTTTGCCGCAGCATCCATACCAGTTGATTGACATTGTTGCGCCGCCAGTCGTCGCGCTCTTCCGGCTTGTAGCCGCCGGCAAGGCCGTATTGCTCGAAACTGGGACGGTCGGGAAAGTCTTGTCCCGCGACGGGATAGGGGTAAAAATAATCATCCATGTGAATGGCGTCCACATCGTAACGCGAAACAATGTCTTCCACCACCTTGCAGATGAAAAAGCGACATTCCGGGATACCGGGGTCGAAGAGCGTCTGGTTGTTATACCTGACAAACCATTCGGGATGCCGGTGATAGATGTGCGTCCCGGCAAAGTCCGTGAAATGAGCCGTCCCGGCGCGATAGGGATTCAGCCAGGCGTGAAACTCCATGTTGCGCTTGTGGCAGGCGTCGACCAGGAACGTCATCGGGTCGAACGCCGGTTCGTCGGGCGGCGCTCCCTGCTTACCGGTCAGGAAACGGCTCCACGGCTCGTAGTGGGACTGGTAGAAGGCGTCGGCTTCGGGACGTACCTGAAACAGGATAGCATTGATGCCGCAGGCCTGCAACTCGTCGAGCCGTTCCTGCATCAGCGCCCGGAACGAAGCGGAGGTCAGGGCGTGGTAATCGTCCTGAAAAACCGTCTGTATCCACGCGCCGCGAAATTCCCGTTTCGGCGACAACAACATCGATTGTTTGACTTGGCGCGTAGAGGCGCAGGAGGCCACGCAGAGGCATAGCGCGAGCATCCGGGCCGCACGCATAAGGAGTTTCATTGATAAAGAGAAATGATTCATTGCACGAGTCGGTTGTTTTCGTATTCGTATTTCAGGGTTTCTTCCAGTCCCCGACGCAGGTCGTAGGCCGGGCGGAAGTCCAGATCGCGGCGTAGCGCTTCGGTGTCGCACGTCCAGTTCCGGCGCCGCAGAATCCTGTATTTATCGGTATTGAGCGTCGCCGCACGGCCTCTCAGCCGCCCGATGCCCTCGCTACAGAGGCAACCCAGATAGACGATCCACAGAGGCAGGCGTGCCCTGAAGACCCGTTTCCTCGACACCAGCGTTTGTATCAGCCGGGCAAATTCAGTATCGGTATATATGTCACCGTCGGCCACCAAGTAGCGACGATTCCGCACCGTCCGGTTCTCCAACGCCCGGAAAGCTACATCCGACAGGTCTTTCACGTAAATAAAACCGATGCGCTGTGGTTTCCGTCCGGCGGCAAAGTCGAAGCCCGAACGGATGCTTTGCATCTCCATCCGGTAATCCTTCTCGCCGGGGCCGTACACGCCCGTGGGACAGAGTATCAGGTACGGGAAATCGTTTTGCCGGCAGACATATTGTTCGGCCAGCCATTTGCTTTTGCCGTAGGCCGAGTCCGGTTGCTGAGGATCGTCGGGATGAATGGGGCGGAACGTCGATTCGTCGCCTCCGCCGTAGCTGCTGAGGCTGCTCATCAGCAAAAACTTTTCCGGTTTGCAGTCCGCCCGGGCTAAAGCCTCCAGCAACCGGCGCGTATATTCGGCATTGACCCGTTGAAAATCCGCCGGACGGGAGGTTTTGGTCAACCCCGCATTATGAATCACATACTCCCACGCTCCATGTTCGCGCACGTGCCCGGCCAACTGTGCCGTCAAGGCCTCCGGATCGTCGTATCTCAGGTCGATGTAACGCACCCGGTCTTGCGGCAACCGCGCCAACGAACTGCTCGCACGAATGCCCGCCCAGACGTCGTATCCCCGCCTCAGCGCTTCCTCTGTCAGGTAACTCCCGATGAACCCACTGGCTCCGGTTATCAATATTTTAGCTTTCAATCGCATCATTAGGATCTCTGTTTTCTGCCGCAAAGATACAAAAATACCAAAGACCTGTTGTACTCGAACTTCAGTACGCACACGCCCCATACCGTTAATTCCGATCCGTTAATCCGTTTAGTTTTTTAAATTGCCGTTGAAAAGTATTGGCAGGAATGATCTCATAATTCATTGAGAAACTCGCTTAATGTGACTTTTTTTTGCTTTCCGTCAAGAATTTCCCGGACATCGCGGAACCCGCTTTCCAGACTTTTATACAACCGGCTTTTCTTGGCCGGCTTAATGGAGGTCACTATTTCGGGCGACGCTTTCATGATAGCCAGCAGACCTTTGCCGGCCTGTGTCCGTTCGTTGATTTGAATCTGATAAGTTGCCATAATTTTTTGTTTTTAGAATATCGCGACAAAGATACAACCTCCCTCTCAATCACACAAAGTCTATTCACGGTTCATTTTTCCTGTTTTATCGGGAAAAAGAGACCGTTTCGTCGATTTATTCTTGCAGAACGCGCCGGCGTGATATACCTTTGTCGCAACAATAACCGGAAAATAAACCGTACAGGTTTCTTTTCCATAAAAAATAAATGTAGTATGAACAGATATAATAGAAACAAGTCCGTATGGCAAACGGTATGGCAAGCCCTTTCTGCCTTAGTCTTGATGGTGGGTGCTTCCCTGGGTGTGTATTGGACGATCGGTTGCTTCGATCGCTTTATGGCTCCGATAGGGGTGATTTTTTTTACATTGATCTTTCTCTTTATATTTATCGCAGGCGTCGTATGGATGGGGCTAATCGTCCGCCATCGCGGATACGGTTTGCCCAACGATATGAATATGGGGGTGGTGTTTGCCCTGTTCTTGATTGGTTCCGGCCAACTTTCGCAGTGTTTCAATGTCGGTTTTTTGCCGGAAGTATGGAAAGGCTTTTTCTTTTCGTGGCCGATGTTGCTGTTTGTCGTCGGCGCTATCGGTATCTGCCGGTTTCATTTTATCGGCGGATCCGTTCTGGCGATGGCGGGGGTGTTTTTACTCCTTCCCCGAGCGTCGGCTATTTATCCGAAGGAACCGTTTTACGAACTGGTAATGTCTACTTACTGGCCGGTGCTGATTATGTTCCTGGGAGTCGTCATTTTCTTCTCCATCGTGCTGCGCAAACGGCATTTCACCGGCAGTTCGTTCCGGGAAAGACACTGGAAACGCAAGTCTAAATACGGCGCCGTGTCCGAAGAAAACGATGGCGGGAAAATCAACTACGAATGTACGTTCGGCTACATAGAGCAGGTGATTCTTGAGCCTGAATTTAAGGGCGGAAATATAAAAGCGTTTTTCGGAAGCATCGAGCTTGACCTGCGGCATACCGCGTTGCCGGACGGTGAGACGTTCCTGTATGTAGATACGGTTTGCGGCAGCATAGAAATCACGGTGCCGCCCGACTGGAGGGTCGAAGTTGTACCTCAAAAGACGGTGGCCGGCAGTGTGGAAGAACAGCGGAAAAATGCTCCTTCGGCCAATCCGGAGAAGAAACTGGTGATTGTGGCCGCGTGTGTAATGGGCAACGTAGAGATCAAATAAGGATGACACCGGGCGGAAAAAACAACGGCGTTATGTATATCGCCGCCTGCTTTGTCTTTGCGGCGATGTATGCTTTCCTGGCCGGGCGGCAACCGGTGGTTTGCAGGGCGGTGGATGGGGCGATCTACGGCCTGATGCTGCTGTTTGCCGGCGTCGTGCTGTGGAACATGTTCCGGTATGCCGTTTTGCCGGGCGACCGGCTGCCGTACCGGACGGTCTTTCTGTTTCTGCTTTCGATACCGGTGACGACGTGTATGCTCAGTGTCGAAACGGCGGTGATGTATCTTTGTTTTCCGTCCCGGTTCGATGATTTTCTACCCTCCCTGCCGCTGCGTATTTTCATTACGCTGCTCTGGTTTGTGATCGTCCGCCTGTCTTATGTTGCGTACGGAACAAGGCCGAAGGCGGACGTGGCGCCGGCTGTCGACATCCCGCCGCCGCCGCAGCCCGTGGAACGTATCACCGTGCGCGCCGGTCAAAAAATCAAGATTATCCCGCTCGAAGACATCCTCTACTTGCAGGCCGACGGCGATTATGTCGCCATTCACACGCGCGAGGGGCGCTGGCTGAAGGAACAGACGATGATATATACGGAAGAGATGCTTCCGCCCGACCGTTTCCTGCGGATACACCGTTCCTATATTGTGAATCTGAGGCAAATCAGCCGCATCGAACGCTATGGCGAACAGCAGGCAATCATCCTCCATAACGGGGAAAAAATAAAAGTCAGCGCCGCCAGGTATCCACTGCTGAAACAACGACTGGACATTTAGGGAATTAAGAGTTAAGAATTAAGAATTAAGAGTTAAGAGTTATGATTACATTAGAATTGAGAATTGAGAATTGAGAATTGAGAATGAAATCTTTGAATCTTTGAATTGTTGAATCATTGAATCTTCAAAATCTGTGTAAATCTGCGTTTGAATCTGCGTCATCTGCGTGCAATACTTCACTGCGTGGAATTAAGAGTTAAGAAGTAAGAGTTAAGAGTTATGATTACATTAGAATTGAGAATTGAGAATTGAGAATGAAATCTTTGAATCTTTGAATTGTTGAATTGTTGAATCATTGAATCTGCGTCATCTGCGTGCAATAA